>NZ_JBTLRN010000001.1:0-532167 GCF_054482775.1 Sporosarcina sp. CAU 1771
GGTGAGCCGCATCGGATCGCTATCGCTCCCTGCTGGGTCTCACCTGTCCCGCTTCATCCCGCTGGAGTCGCCGCTCTGCACTCCAATCAACGGAATGTACTGTAAACTAGAATCCCAGACGCTAAATAGCGCTTCATTTTTCGATATAATCGAAAATGAAGGAAGATGAGTAAGAGCAATCAAAGGAAAAGGAGCCAATTCGTTCAAAACCGAACGAATTGGCTCCTTTTTGATTTTCAAGATTGCTACAAATTAAAAAACGTAAGTTTTTCAGTGGCCTCCCTAGAGGCTAAGTGGATTTTTTTAGTTAGCTTTGTTTTCATCATTGAATTCATCTTGTGCTTCTTTAATAATGTTTTTTAGTTCACTTTCAGGAACACCTTTTAAATAATAAGCGGAAGCAGCTTTCCCGATTGCATACGTACCGCCACTAGCGATGCTTGCGCTTAAAGCGGAACCAGCACCAGGGAAGAGAAGATTGGCAAATTTACTTCCTTGCTGTGCAATTAAACGAAGTGTGAAGCCAGTTGCACCAATCCCACCGAGTGAAATCAGCAATTCGCGTGCTGATTTGAAAGCAAGCTCACGTCCTGAGAGGTAGGCGATGATCATAAGAAGTATCGACTGTAAGGCTAAAAGCACTCCGACATCTGTTCCAATAATCGGGCTCAGCGCAACGGTTGCCGCAAGTGCAGAAAACACCTTAATAAAACGATTCGCAATTTTTTCTGCCACTTTATTGAGTCGAATCGTCATCCCAAGATGGATTGCTGCCCTTACGTCGATACTGTCTTCCAAAAAATCGAGCAACTCTTCAATTCCGTAACGTCCGTCAAATGCAATCGTCCATTCTGCCGGATTGTCTTCAGGCACTTCATTCCATTCAATATAAGAGGAAACCGGAATAATGTGAGCAAAAGGCATGTCGTTATCCGTAAATATGCGAACGAGTTGCGCATGTTTTTCGCGTATCAGCCTCACTTTACTAGCCGGATAGTTCGTAGGATCCTTCTCTCTAGAAGGATTCATTTCATCACTATGTGTGATGATCCCGATAAGTGGAAGATCTGCACTTGTTTTTTGCATGATTCGTTTTGTGATTTCAATGTCTTTATCAATATGTGCACGTTCCGTTGCTTTTTGAAGAAAGAGTAGGGCATCTGGTTTGAAATCTCGTATGACATCCATTAAGTCTTCCTCAGCTTTTGTGCTGAAGGCTTCCGATTCGCCAATCCCACGTGTGTCGATCACTTCGAAATAAACTTGTCCATCCGTTTCATATGTAAATCGACGGGCCTTTGTTGTTCCGATTTCTACATCACTCACCTCTGCAAGATGATGTCCGCTCAAAGCGTTAATCAGACTACTCTTTCCAACGCCCGTGCGCCCAACAAGTACAAAGCGGGGAGGTCTAGGATCTTTTAGACCTTCGAGTAAATGCGAGAGTTCATTGTCGTTGATTATTACATCTTTCAATTTATTCTGTATCGGTTTTGGTAGTAGGTTTCCAGGGATCTTTTCAATTATTTCTTCGATGTATCCATTCAGGTTCCCAATATGGTTCATTCGTTTTTGCATTTCTTCAAAAGATGGATTCATTAGACGAACATCTCCTTTCCTTAGTCATGCGATTTTCATTATATATCTTAGTATAACCCGTACTTCCTAATTTTTGAATTAATAGGTTAATTAAAGAATGTACGTAAAAAGGAAGACTGTCCATAAAGATGGGCTAGTCTTCCTTTTGATTAATCTAAAATTACATGAAGAAATTCTCTTTTCCAATTTTGTCATACAGTCCACTATTTTTAAATAGGGCAACTTTATCTTTTGGTAGTGATTTGATAACAATGAGTACATCGACTTTTTTTGCATCGTCTAGTAAAGCGGAAAGAACAGCTTCTCCAGTAGCATCGATGACGGAAAGATGTTCCAAGTCAAGTATGATTTTCGTTGTATCTTCATCGAAAAAGTTCGGGTATTTGTCTTCAAAAACTTTAGCAGTTCCAAAGAATAGGGGGCCAATGACCTTGTACTTTTTCAGAGTGGCATCTTGGCCGAATCCTACTTTCAATTTCTCTACTTCCGACAGTTTTGCTTCTTTCAATTCGAGTTTCCCGCTCATTTTACGAAGGAAAGAGATCGCTGCAATAAGCAGTCCCACTTGAAAGGCGACAGTTAAATTCACGAAAATCGTTAACAAGAATGTTGTGAGTAAAACAATAGAGTCACCTGATCGGATAGACAAAATATGAATAAATGCTTTTCGGGCACTCATATTCCACGCAACAAACATAAGAATCGGTGCCATCGCAGCTAGTGGAATATAAGACGCATAGGGTGCGAATAACAGTAAGAAAGCAAGAACAAAGGCGCTTTGCACAACTCCCGACACAGGACTGACTGCACCTGAGCGGATATTTGTCGCTGTTCGTGCAATGGCTCCAGTTGCAGGAATACCACCAAACAAAGGCGTGATGATATTGGCGATTCCTTGGCCAAATAATTCTCTTTTCGAATTATGCTTTTCTCTTCCAACCATATTATCTGCGACAACAGCTGATAAGAGAGACTCAATTGCGCCAAGAGATGCAATGACAAGAGCGGGTTGCCAAAGATTTAGCAACTTTTCAAAAGTAATCTTTGGAAAGTGGAAAGAAGGAAGAGTATTAGGTATTCCGCCAAACGCTGTACCGATTGTTTCTACTTTACCTGGAAATAAAAGAACAGAAATAATTGTAGGAATAAGTAGAGCAACTAGCAATATTGGAATTCGAGGCGAGATTTTAGGCAATAAAAGGATAAGCGCAATTCCAATAAGCGCGATAAGAATACTGAAGAAATTTACTGTGTACAATTGTTTTCCAAGTTCAATCATGTTTTCATGGAAAAACTCTTTTTTATCCAACCCTGTAAGTCCAAAGAAGTTACCGATTTGACCGGTAAAGATAATGATTGCTATTCCCGTAGTGAAGCCGATTGTAACGGATTTAGGCACGAAGTGAATTAAATTGCTAATTCCTGCATAACTCATGATAACAAGAAAAATACCTGCAAGAAATCCTGCAATAAGCAAGTCTTCGTAGCCGTATTGAAGAACAATGGCAAGCAATATAGGAATAAATGCGCCGGTAGGTCCTGCAATTTGATAGCGAGATCCACCTAGTAAGGCGACGAGTAGACCAGCAATAATTGTTGTGTAAAGTCCATATTCGGGTTTTACACCTGAAGCAATAGCGAAAGCCATCCCGAGTGGAATGGCTACGATACCGACAGTAATACCTGCAATTAGGTCTTTGCGAAACCCAGCTGCGTTGTAATAAAGAAATCGGTTGTCCTTGAACAATTGGTTCACTCCGTTCAAGATTTATATTTTTAGTAGAGATTCCAACTTCTATTATATCGAAAAAATGCTTTATTGCCAAGGTTTCCAAGTTATAGTAGATTCGTATTAAATGAAAAAAGAGCCGGATTCCCACGAATAATTGGGGAAGCGGCTCTTTTTTTAAGATAATTTAAATCGGTTAACGACTTCTTGAAGCTCTTGTGCGATTGCATTCATCCGGTTTGTGGATTCTGCGACACGCTCCAGTTCGCCTTGTTGTGCAGCAGCAGACGCACTAACTTGTTCTGCCGAAGCTGCAGTTTCTTCTGAAATTGCAGAGACACTTTGAATCGCTAACATTGCCTGGTCTTTGTGCTCCATCATATCTTTCAGTTCTGTTGCCAATGTGTCGATGAATTCACCCAGCTGTTCTGAAAGGTCAGCGTTTTGAACAAAGGCTGATTCTGTACTTGATACAGATTCGTTCTGACCTTCCATCAGTGCGATGTTCTGTGCGATGACATCAACGGTTTGTTGTGATTCTGCTAGAATTTCTTGTACGGTTCTTTGAATAACGTCTGTTTCTAAACGAGATTGCTCCGCAAGTTTACGAACTTCCTCGGCTACAACTGCGAATCCTTTACCGTGTTCACCTGCACGAGCAGCCTCAATGCTTGCGTTAAGAGCAAGTAAATTGGTTTGTGCGGTTATGCCATGAATGGACGTAATGACTTGGTTAATCTCTTCGATCTTAGCCGTAAGTGCATTCGTTTGTTGTTGCACTTTCGTATTCATTTCATTTGCAGATTCATTGTGTTGACGTAGCTTACTAACTTCTGACATACCGAGTTTTGTCGACACGTCAGCCTCTTGTGACACTTTACTCATATTGTCAGAAAGGGTTGAAAGTGCGTCCATCTGATTGGACAAATCACCAATACGGTGGCTCGTTTCTTCCGTGTCTTCAGATTGCTTAGAAGCTCCGTGTGCAATCTCGTCTGTCGCTAGCGATACTTCTTGGCTTGATGCCACAATCTCTTCAAACACTTGGTGTACTTGACTTGACGACGTGCTTAACTGAGTAGATGAGCCTAACACTGCAGTCACAGCATCGTTCGTTTGCTTAAGCATATTGTTATAAGCTAAAGAAACTGCGCCAATCTCATCTAGTTTAATATGTTTTTCGTCAATGTTTTTAGTTAAGTCGCCAGTTGCTGCTGTTTCGATTGAGTCTCGTAGTTGTGCAAGAGGTCTCAATTGCCTGTAGATAAAACCAAAAGTAGCAACGGACATTAAGGTAACCATAACAACTGCCGCAATAATCGTTAACAATAGGATTGTATTGTACGTTTCTAAGATTTTAGACTTAGGTACTACCGTTTGAACTGTCCAAACGTCGATAATGTCATCGAGTTGCATAGGTGCAAACGCATTAAATGATTCTTCATCTAATTCTTTTGACTCTTCGTAAAATGTAATCGGTTCGCCAGTTTTTAGCGTCTTCGATAAATTCACCCAGTCATAGGAATCATGCATATTCAAACCATTTAAGTCTTCGCTGAAACTGTTTGTAGTTAGGAACCCAGCTCCGGTAATAATACTTGCATATCCGCCATCTGGTGCAACAGTATCTACACCTTCATTCAAATAGTCGATTGAAAGGTCGGTCGTAAGTACTCCGAAAAATTGGCCATATTGATCTTTAAGTGGCACTGAAATCGTAGTCATCAAAACCATTTCACCACCAGCTTGATATTCATAAGGCTCTGTTAAAACAGTTCGATTTTCTCTACGAGGCACTAAATACCAGTCACCATCGCCATCGACTTCATAGCCTCCAACTGCTTCTAGGAAAATTGAATCAGCGTCTTTATAAAAGTAAGGGATGAATCGGCCTTCGCTATCAATCAATTCATCATCGGTTAGAGTGCTTGTAGAAATAGATCCTTCTTCAAAGATGGCGGCCATTCCCATTGCATCTTCGTTATTCTCTAGGTTGTTTTCTATCACATCTAAAATTTCTTCAGGTGTTAATTCATTTTTTTCTTTTAATGTTTCAAAAATATGTTTGGTCGTTCGAAGCATCTGATTGGTTCTTTTAAACTGCTCACTCATTTGTGAAGCGGAAAGTTCCGCATTTGCGATTGCAGAGCTCTCTGCGTCTTGAATGCTTTGCTTATGTAAAATACTGCTAGTAATAACTGTGTACGCAATAAATAGGACTAAAAATAAACCAATAATAAGTAGGGAAAGCGTTCGTGCGATACTCTTAGATTTTTTCATTAGATAGTTCCTCTCGGTAGATGATAGTTCTTATTGTATAGAAAAGGACCTATATAATCAATAGACTAAAAATCTGGTTATAATTCAATATGACTACTTTTACAACTCCTAATAACCAATTATCCAGACAACATGCAATTAAAATGAATACTTTTTCAATAGACTTTCTAGTTTTAGGGCTAGACCTATATTTCCTTTAACTTTTAGTTTGCCCATCATATACGATGCGGTAGTGTTTAAGTTACCGGCAAGTAGCTTTTTAAAGTCCTTTACACTCATTGTCAACGCGCAATCGACCTCTTCGACATTCCCTAAAAGTACGTCAGCTTTACCTTCTGAGATTTTTAGGCCGTAAAATCCACCGTCTTCTCCAGAAAGGTCAAATGAATACGCGGTGTTCATCCCTTCGATTGGCCCCGTTTCCTTGTTTAGTTTCTCGTCAATTAATTCCCAAATTGCACTGATATCCATCTCGTCAAAATTTAAAGTCATTTAATCTACTCCTCCTAAAATAATGAATGAGTGTTCATTGTATCATTACTTTTGTTTCCGCGTGAAGAAATTAATAAGTACTCCGATAAGCGCGCCAACAATTGCTGGGATTAACCAACCAATTTTTTGCTCATAAAGTGGTAAATAGGAGAGTACTGAAGTTACGGATTTAAAGCGAATGTCGGCAACCGCGAGCCCATCAAAGATGCTAACAAAAGCCGTTGCAACTAGGGCGATTATATATACGATTGGTGCGCGACCAAATGATTTGTCGATAAAAGACATCAACATTAAAACAATCGCGAGTGGATAGATCATCATTAATACAGGTAAAGAGAATGCGATAAGTTGTGTCAAGCCTATATTGGAAACTAATGCGCTAAATCCTGCAAAAAGAATGACAAAGAATTTGTATGAAACATTTGGAAATAGCTGTTTAAAGTATTGAGCACACGCTGACACAAGGCCAATAGATGTCGTTAAGCAAGCAAAGATAATTGTCGCTGCTAAAATAGCCGTTCCTGAAGTTCCGTAGAGAACATTGGAAGCAAGTGCTAGAACCGCGCCGCCATTTTCTTGAAATCCAATGACCTCAACACTTGTTGCACCAATATAACTAAGAGACATATAAACGATTGATAACCCTGTAGCAGCAATCAAACCGGCAATAATCATAGCTTTCAGAATGGGTCCTTTTTGTGTGACACCTTCTTCGCGAAGTGCATTAACAATGACAATACCGAAAACGAGTGCCGCAATCACATCCATCGTCAAATAACCTTCAAGAAAACTACGGAAAAAAGGATTGTCTATATATTCACCTTGTGCACTTCCGATATTCCCGATGGGCGTAGCAATACTTTTAATGGCAAGCGCACCAATGACGGTAAAGAGTAAGGGTGTTAATACTTTCCCAATACGGTCAACTAGTTTCGCTGGATTAAGGGCTAGTCCAATCGTCGCTAAGAAAAAGAGAATTGTAAACAATGGTAGGACCCAATTTGAACTACTCATACCTTCTGATAAGAAAGGAACTACACCTATCTCATAAGAAACAGTCGCTGTTCTAGGTATCCCGAAAAATGGCCCGATCGCCATGTAAATGATTAAAGTGAAAACAACTCCGAAAAGTGGATGAACTCTGCTGGCGATTGCTTGTAAACTACCTCCAGAATTCGCAATAGCGATTACTGCCAAAAGGGGGAGACCAACACCAGTAAGTAAAAATCCAGACATAGCTATGAGTATGTTTTCTCCTGCCATTTGTCCAAGTAAAGGTGGGAAGATTATATTTCCTGCTCCAAGGAATAAGGCGAAAAGCATAAGTCCAATTACAAAGTTTTTTTGTAATGACATAATAAGTGCAACTCCTTGTTATGAATTGAAGGGGTTCCTTCTATCTTCTATTATAAACAATAAAGAAGGTATTAGTGTAATTTGTTTGAAAAGTAAGTGACAAATGCATTTCGGAGAACGATCGTGTATTTCTACTCTACTTAACTTAAGAAGAATGGTATAATTTGTTGTCAGTACTACTACGTGTACTATATATAGATAAGATATAAATCGGAGGTTATGTTTGATGGAGCAAGTTCAATTTATTAGAAACCTTATTATTGAAACACCTTCATCTCCTGGAAATTTTGCAAAGGTTGCAATGGCAATCGGACAATTAAAAGGAGATATGGGGGATATTCAAACAATTAAAATAGGAACACTATCTACAATTCGTGACGTATCCATTCAGTGTATGAATGAGGCGCATTTAATGGAAGTCGTTCGTGCAGTTAACGAAATCGGTGACGGAATCAGCGTTCACGCGATAACGGATGACGTTTTACAAGCCCATGAAGGTGGAAAAATTCATATGAAAGGGAAGATGGAGATCCGTTCCCTTGGAGACCTTCGCCGAGTGTACACACCAGGCGTTGCAAACGTTTGTGAATTAATTAAAAAAGATCCGGAACAAGCAAATTACTTCACAGGTATTTCCAATACGGTTGCGATTGTGACAGATGGCACTGCGATTCTTGGTCTAGGTAATATTGGACCTGTTGCCGGCATGCCTGTAATGGAAGGGAAAGCTGTATTGCTCGATCAATTTGCTGGGATTAGCGGTATCCCGATCCTGCTCGATACAAGTGACCCAGATGAAGTTGTGAATACAGTGAAAAATATTTACAAAGGATTTGGTGGTATTCTTCTTGAAGATATCGGATCCCCACATTGTTTTGAAATCGAAGCGCGCCTAAAAGCAGAATTGCCAATTCCAGTCATGCATGATGATCAGCACGGAACTGCTGTTGTGGCGCTTGCGTCGGTCATCTCTGCTTGCAGACAGGCAGGCGTGAAGTTGGAAAATTCCGTTGTAGGGCAAATTGGACTTGGTGCCGCTGGTCTTGCGATTAGCCGTATGCTTATGGCTTATGGCGTGAAGGAAATGCTCGGTGTCGATAGAGACGAAGCGGCATGCCAACGACTTGTGGAACACGGTGGGACTGTTGTTGATTCATTGGAAAAGCTTATGACTACAGCAAATATTGTCATTGCAACGACAGGCGTTTCAGGATTAATCAAACCAGAGATGGTTCAAAAAGGACAAATTATTTTAGCACTTTCCAATCCAAGTGCAGAAATCGATCCAAGTGTTGCACTAGAAGCGGGAGCGGCTTTTGCAGCGGACGGACGTCAGGTAAATAACATTCTAGGTTTCCCTGGTATTTTCCGAGGAGCACTTAATGCTCGAGCAAAGGAAATATCGTATCCGATGTTAATCGCGGCTGCTCTTGCAATTGTTGAAAGTACTAAACCGAATGATTTGGTACCTCATCCTTTAGATCCAAATGTCCACGAAAATGTAGCTGCCGCTGTTGAACGCGTCGCTCTTTCTAAATAAAATACAAACTAAAAACTGCTATGCATTTCAGATAATCTCTGAAAGGACATAGCAGTTTTTTAATTTACAACTATCTATTTACTTCCCGATCGGCCAGTCAAATGGCGGCGAGCCTGGTGGAGAGTGGTTAATAATTTCAATTACTGGAATCGTATACGCAAAGAGAATGAGCGCGAGCGTTATTCCAACCCATAAATACCAGTTTTCGAGGTATTTCGGTGTAGGTTCTGCATCGATTTCCTCTTCCGCGATTGGATACTCTTGAATCCCTTTCGGCGCAAAGAATGCGAGTTTGAAGAAAATATAGACCATCAAGACAGTTCCTACAAACAGAATCGAACCTCCAATTGCTTGTGCAAGTTGGTAGTTCAGCCAAGTGGCAACTTGCTCACCACCCGCGTACTCTGAGAAACTCGAACGACGAGGTCCACCGAGTAATCCTTGAATATGCATCGAACCAGACATAATAATCATACCAATTGTCCAGATCCATGTTTGAATTAAACCGAGTTTATTGATGCTTGGCGTCAAACGTCTTCCAGTTAAATGTGGAACTAGCCAATACGTAATCCCAAAGAACGTAAGGATCACTGTTGTAGCAGCAGTTAAGTGGAAGTGACCTGTAATCCATATCGTATTATGAACAAGTGCGTTCATTTGGTGAGATGCGTTGATGATTCCACCCGCACCCCCTGGGATAAATGCAACCATACCGATGAAAGGTGCAAGGAAACGTACATCTTTCCATGGAAGTGCTTTGATCCAACCAAATGTACTCTTAAATCCTTTTCTGCGTCCAGCCGTTTCAAACGTCGCAAAAATGGAGAAAGCTGTCATCAGTGTAGGAATAACAACCATAAATGTTAATACAACTTGAATAAACTTCCATGTCGAATCAATTCCCGGCTCTGTAAGTTGATGGTGAAAGCCTACAGGGATAGAGAACATGAGCAACAAGATAAACGAGAGTCTTGCAAGTGAATCACTAAATAATTTCCCGCCAACAATTTTTGGAATGATTGCATACCATGCCATATATGCAGGAAGCAACCAAAAGTAAACGAGTGGATGACCAAAATACCAAAATAATGTACGACTTAATAGAACGTTAATCGTTTCTGCATAACCAAGTGACCATGGGATGAATAAAACAAGAACGGATACCGCAACTCCTAGGGAAGCGATCACCCACATAATCATATTGATCGTTACCATGAATGCAAGAAGTGGTGATTTCTCACCTTTATGTGCTTTCTTCCACACATAAAGCTGGCGGAAATTCACAGCCGCTGCAATCCAACTTCCGATAATAACAAATGCCAATCCAAAATAAAATACCGGATGTGCGCGTAATGGCGCATAAAATGTATATAGTACAGATGCTTGACCGACTAGAATTGTAATAGCTGCCATTATCGTACCGACTAACATAACCCAGAAGGATAGCCATGCGACTTTGAGTTGTTTATCCGATATTCCAACCGTTTTCCCCATAAGAGAGAATTGGAAGCCAATAATGAAAAATGTTGTTAACACAAGACCTAAAATAACACCGTGAACTGTTAAAATTGTGTAATAGTCAATACCCCAAGGCAATGTGTATTTTCCAGAACGGACGAGAGTTTGTAAAAGTCCCATTAAGCCACCAATTAATAGTGAAATGAACGTGACGTACATGAAGGACATATAAAGTCTGGATTCTTTTTTAGAAAAAGTACGTTGATTTGTTGTCATTCTTCATACACCTCCACTGTTCCATACATTAAATGGTGACCGATTCCACAATATTCATTACAAACAATTGTAAATTCACCTGTGTTCTTCATAACAGCCTCAAAGCGACTTATATGTCCCGGCTCAAGCATCATATTGACGTTTGTTCCTGCAACCTGGAAGCCGTGCACAACGTCTGTAGTAGTAGATTGAAAGAGGACTGTTGATCCTTTTGGAACGCGAATTGTAGAAACCGAATCGCCGTTCTCGTCTTTACCAAAATCATAGTTAAAAGCAGAAGCAACCATATTCACAACATATCTTCCGTTCCCTTGATCTTGCAAGCCAAGATTCTCAGGTTGAAAAGCCTCATGTGCTTCGACATTTTGTGGATCGATGGTTTCAATGTGACTTGGTGGATGTGTGCCTTTCCAAAAGGCAGCAAATCCAATAATAGCTAAGAATAGAACGAGAGATCCTACTCCGAAAGTAAGCCATATTTTTTCGTATTTGTGTAAATGCAAGTTAACCACTCCAATCAATAATTAATTATCTAGAAATAAATAGTGCGTAAATGCCAAACCAAGAGATAAGAATAAAAACACCTAGCAACATAACAGCTATAAATGTACCTTTTAAACTAATCGAAGATTCATTGTTGGTCGGCTGTCTATTAAAGTCTTTACCCAATAATCTCACTCCTTTCTTAATCTACATATGGGAATCCCTGTTGCCTTAATAATAATGGAATGTCGAATTATAGAAATAAGGGAATTCCCTATGTTCGACTCAAAAGTGAAAGAATTCACATTTAGTTCACAAAGTGTTGATAGATACGACAAATGTTAAGAGAATGGGTGTGGTATTCATAAAAAGGATATTAGTTGACCAACACTTTAAGAAAAACTACAATTAAATTACAGTAGAAGTCAAACGAAAGTAGGGTAAGAATATGAGTAAGTTAAACCTCGTCAAAGTAACATCCCCGGAGGATGGCGCGGAAAAGGTATTTGAAATCATTCAAGAAGAGTTAAAAAATGACCGTTTACATGTAATTGGTCTTGCAACGGGAAGTACAATGATTCCTGTTTATAATAAATGGACAGAGTCGGATTTAGATTTTGAAAACGTAACAACATTTAATCTAGATGAGTATGTAGGGATGGCACCAACAAACCCGAATAGTTATGCATATTTTATGAATGAGCATCTTTTTGACAAAAAGAAGTTTAAAACAGTGAACTTATTAGATGGTTTGGCAACGGACTTAAATGAGGAATGTGCTTCTTATGAGGCTTTGCTAGACAAAAATCCACTAGATATTCAATTGCTTGGTGTTGGAGTGAATGGTCATATTGCATTCAATGAACCTGGAACTGCATTTGAATCGTTAACGCATGTTGCGGAACTAACGGATTCTACGCTAGGTGTGAACAGTCAATACTTTTCGAATGACGAACAAATCCCTAATACGGCATTGACGATGGGGATTCAATCGATAACAAATTCAAAAAAGCTACTATTGTTAGCATTTGGTGAACAAAAACGCGAAGCAATTTCAAAGTTGCTCGAAGGATCGATTACGAAAGAGTGGCCAATTACAAAACTCTTGCATCATGACGATGTAACAGTCATAACTGATTTAGATATTTAACATAAAAGAAGGCAAACTCCCAATTGAGAGTTTGCCTTCTTTTATGTTAGCTCTGTTAAATAATAATAATCAAGCATATTACAAAATCGTGCTGTTGATTTCCGTTTCAGACCCAAAGTGCGGAAAGATAAAGTGCAATCTTTCCCTAACGCGTTCCGGAGGGCAGCCGGTGGACCAACCCGTTCGCAAAGATGTGCTCATAACACTACGTTTTTATTCGCAAAAGCCGTGCTTCGTTACGGCTTTCGCTCTCGTTGGTTGTTTCACCTGACCTGCTGACCCTCTCGGAGTCGCCGTCTTCCACTTCAATCAACTAGGAGTGTGCAAATCGTATGATTGCTCCACTCTGATTTCTGTATTAACCATGAAGTTAAAACGAACTAGCGCAGAAGCGACAAGTGTGAGCCGAAGTAGTAAGACCGACAGTGAACTTTCTGACGGGCTTACTACGGGAGGCCATCACCAAGCGACGAAGCGATATTTTCAGGCCTTCCACTCGACCAGGAATGTACAAATTCTTTATCAACTACCAACATAATTATTTAACATTGCTTTTATGTTAACGATTTATTCTATTTATATATCCGGTTTCAAAAAAAGGGGAGATTGGATGATGAAACGAATCGTATGAGAATTCCCCAGTCGCCCTCTTTTGGAGATTGGATTTCTTGGAGGTTATTGTAGATGGTCTATCGTTTTTATATAAAGGTTCATATTCGCCCGCGGCATGATCAAAGTCAGAATGGATTCGTTGAAAGTTGTCAGCATTGTCCCGTTTTATTCGTTCTCTGAAAAAACGGCTATCTTGCTTCATCTTACTTGCACTCCTTCCTGAAAAAGGTTGATTGATTATTCAGACAGTATATGTATACCCTTTTTACGATTAAATAAACCCAAATACGAAAAAAAGACACTTCCCAAGTGAAATCGGAAAATGTCTGTTAAAAGTGTAACGCATTATTGCTGAGGTACGCGCGCAACCCAACGAGAAATATCAGGTTCTGTGATTTGAACAAGTTCTTTCGGATAAATAAATGTCCATGGTTTCGTTGTGTTCGCTTTTACTGCTAGCGGTGCAAGTTTGAAAGACCCGTTAGCAATTGTATTTCCACCGGCATCCAGCAGTTCAAGTGGTAGTTGTTCAATGTTAATTTGCTTGGAATGACCGTTACGGATAAATACAGAAGCAGCAATGCTCCCATCATCCTGAAGTTTAATTTGGAATCCGCTAATATTCACTTCTCTAGGTTTTAGTTTAGGTAGTGTCTCAACGACGTTTTCAAGGCTTTCTTTTTGCTCGGTAGACAAGCCTTCTTCCCATGCACTATCTAAATCTAGTTTATGTGGAATAAGAGATTGTACGTTGAAAACAAGTTTCCAATTGTCTGCAGGGAGTTGTTCTGTAAATGTATTCTCTTTTGTGAAAGCAAATATCCACGGTCGTGCGCTTCGTGCAGGAATATTGCCCAGTTCATTTAAATCGAACTCTTGAGAAGCGAGTGTTTCTCCGTCTTCGTCTAAAAGCATGAGCTCGACTTCGCCTACATTAATTTCTTGGTCGAGAGAAGAGCGGAAAAATGCTTTCACGAGCCAGTTGTCATTTGCAGGGTCAACTTCAACATCAATTCCAGATAGGGAAATTTGATTCGGTTGGAGTGGTTCAAGTTCATTCGCTAGAAATCGAAAAACATAATCCTGCTCTTGTGGAACCTTCCAATTTGGATGTAAAGAAAGACTCGTTTCAATTTCTCCTACTCCATCTGAAGTTTCCACGTTCGTTAAGATTTCCTGTGAATCAATCGTGCTATCTGTTCCTGTTTTATCGGTTTTCTTAAAAAATGAAAATAGATTCATGCTTGTTCCTCCTGTTGTTTCGTAATTAACTTCATGAAGTTTATCACTTCTGAGGCAATATCGCGCCGTAATTTTTGGTAGTGGCGTCCAAATAATTCAAGTCCTTCACGTTGGTAAATACGCATTGGATCTTCTTGAGAATACGAACGAAGTCCAATCCCTTCCTTCAATCGAGACATGACTTCGAGATGTTTAACCCACATAACATCGATATGAGAAAGCATAACTTGAGGAATCAGTTGAACGACTTGCTCATTGTCTATGAACGAATCGATATAATCAAGTAAATGGACAACGGGTGGATCAAGTAACTTCATTATCTCATTTGTTTTTTCAATGCTACGCGGAATCGCAATCGGTTCAAGAAGCAAAGCATTCATTGTTTGTTCGATTTTGTTTATATTCCAGTTGCTAACACTTTCGTTTTCTGGACAATTTTCCAAAACAGCAAACTCTACCGTTTCGTGCAACATTGTTTTTAGCTTATCAATTTGGTCATGGCCCTCAAGAATATTATCGCGAAGGGAATAGATTACTTTTCGTTGGTCATTGATAACATCATCCAGTTTTAAATTGTACTCACGCATCGAGTAATGCGCACCTTCAACAATACGTTGTGTTCGTTCCGTCAACTCTTCACTTTCTGAATTAAGAACGAGTCCTGTTTCATCAAAATTGGTTTTCTTCAGGAACTTTTCAACTTCATCCTTGGCAAAACGGTTAAACATATCATCTTCAAGAGAAAGGAAGAACTGGCTTTCTCCGGGATCACCCTGTCTACCAGATCGTCCCCGAAGTTGATTGTCAATTCGACGGCTTTCATGTTTTTCCGTACCTAGAACAAACAACCCGCCTAGTTCAGCAACTCCTTCACCAAGTTTCACGTCGGTTCCGCGTCCTGCCATATTGGTAGCGACCGTAATTTGGTTCCGCTGACCCGCCTGTGAGATTAAATAGACTTCTTGTTCAACACTTTTCGCGTTTAATAAATGATAAGAAAGCTTATAGTCATCTAAATACTTGACGACTTTTTCAGATTGTAAAATGGATGTCGTTCCAATAAGTACGGGTTGTCCAGTTGAATGTAGTTCATGAACTCTTTTGGCCATCGCTTCATATTTTTGATCAACAGTCTTATAAAGCTGGTCGGGGGAGTCGATTCGGATTTTCGGCCGATTTGTAGGAACTTGAATAACATCCATGCCGTACACTTCTTGAAATTCTTTTTCCTCGGTTTTTGCCGTTCCAGTCATTCCGCAAAGTTTTGGATACATTCGGAAATAGTTTTGAATTGTAATTTGTGCCTGGGCTTTGTTTTCTTCCGTAATCGGAAGTCCTTCTTTCGCCTCAATCGCCTGATGCAAACCATCTGACAATGTGCGACCTTCCATAATTCTACCTGTAAACATATCAACAAGTTCGATCTTTTCGTCTTTAATTATATAATCAACGTCACGCTCAAAGATAACGAGGGCGCGTACAGATTGCAGTACATAATGGTAAAGTGTCTGATGCTCCAGTTCGTATAAATTGTCCACACCAAAAGCCTTTTCAATTTTCTCGATACCGGCATCTGTTAAGGAGGTAGCTTTTGTTTCATCGTCGAAGTCAAAATCAATGTCCTTTTTAAAGCGTTTTGCTAATCGTGCAGCAATGTAATGAAGGTCAGCATCGGCTTGCATCTTTCCTGCAACGATTAAAGGTGTTTTTGCTTCATCAACTAAAACACTATCGACTTCATCGATAATCGCGAAATGATAGGGACGTTGAACTTTTTGGGCAATACTTTGAGCCATGTTGTCGCGTAAATAATCAAATCCAAATTCAGTTCCAACACCGTACGTGATGTCTGCTAGATAAGCCTCTTGTTTATCACTTCCTTGCATCATCGGTACATTCAGACCGACAGTTAGACCTAAAAAACGGTGAATTTGGCCAATCTGATCGAAATCCCGTTTGGCAAGGTATTCGTTCACAGTAATGACATGAACTCCTTTACCTTCAAGTGCGCGGATATAAGAGGGGAGGGCGGCGACAAGTGTTTTTCCCTCACCTGTGTGCATTTCTGATATATTACCTTCTGCTAATACTAGCCCTCCGATAAGTTGCACATCAAATGGACGCATTCCAAGAACACGTTTTGAAGCTTCTCGTACGATGGCAAAAGCATCAGGGATGATTGAATTGATATCTTCTTTAGCTAATAAACGTTCTTGAAGTATAGGTGTCATCTCTTTTAGCTGATCATCGGACATCTCTTCATATTTAGTTTCTAGGCTATTTATTTGTTCGACAACTTTTCGATATTTTCGAAGTTGTCGTTCGCTCGTTTTATTTGAACGCTTAAAAATTGATAACATGGATATACGCTCCTTTTTTGGTCCTTAATAAAGAACCCGTAATCATTTTATCAAAAATAGTGATGGCTGACTACCTTAAGCTAGGACTATTCCTTATATTGCAGGAAAAGAAAGGTGGGACAGGAAAGATGTCGAATTTGAAAAATACGGAAAGGAAATAGGTAGATTTCTAAATTCAATGTAGTAAAGATGATTTTCTAGCGAATCCGTGATACAATACGGATGAATTAATCAAAGTTGATTTATTTTTTTGAAGAAAAAAATTGAATAAACTTAAGGTTAGATTATCGATTTTTAGGGAGGAAGGACATGTTATTCCTTGCAATGGCAGTTGCATTTGCAGCATCTATCATACTGACTCCGCTCGTCAGAAAATTTGCATTCCGAATTGGTGCGGTTGATAAACCAAATTATCGGAAAGTACATGCGTCTATTATGCCGCGAATTGGCGGCCTTGCTATATTTGGAGCTTTTCTAATTGGGTATTTTGTATTGCGCCCTCAAGATGAACACTCAACAGGAATTCTTATAGGAGCACTTATTATTATAGTAACTGGGTTTCTTGACGATATGTTTGAAATTACAGCGAAAGCAAAAATGTTTGGGCAATTGCTCGCGGCTTTAGTCGTTGTAATCTGGGGTGGACTCCAAATTGAAGTCCTTAATCTACCACTCATCGGCGTGTTGGATTTTGGTTATCTCAGCATTCCTATTACAATTATTTGGATTATCGGAATTACAAATGCCATTAACTTAATTGATGGTCTCGATGGACTTGCTGCAGGCGTTTCAACTATAGCTCTTATTACGATTGCTGTAATGGCAATCATTATGGCAGATCCATTCGTAATGGCGACAGCTGCAATTCTAGCGTCTAGTTCATTTGGATTCTTGTTTTATAATTTCCATCCAGCTAAAATATTTATGGGGGACACCGGATCGCTGTTTCTCGGGTTTATGATTTCCGTACTTGCACTGCTTGGATTTAAGAGCGTTGCGTTCATTTCACTTATCGTTCCAGTAATTATGTTGGGTGTACCAATCTCGGATACGTTTTTTGCGATTGTTCGCAGAATTCGTATGAAACAAAAAGTAATGGCGCCAGATAAGTCGCATTTACATCATTGTTTGCTTCGAGCAGGTTTTTCACACAGACAAACCGTATTAATTATTTATGGATTGGCCGCATTATTTGGTGTTGCAGCAATTATGTTCTCGCAAGCTACAGTATGGGGTGCAATCTTATTAATCATCGTCATGCTCGTAGCGATTGAGTTGTTGGTCGAGGTAATTGGATTGGCCGGGGCAAATTATCGCCCGCTCATCAATTTTGTACGAATGATTGGAAGATAAATAAATACGCAATCGAAAAAGGCTACGAAACTTTCTCAACAGAAAGTTTCGTAGCCTTTTACTTATTTACTTAGTTTCTATCATCATTCGCTTCAAATGCAGATTCATCTTTTTCGGAGAACCCTTTACCTTCATCCGTTAGGCTAGAAGAATGGGGTGTAATTCCAAGATGGGCTTGTAATTCTCTTTTGACTCGGTCAAGATCGTCTTCATCAAACTTGCGGTAGTAGATTCCATTAATGTATTCATCATAACCTTTAATATTGATAGGAGTTATTTGTGGTTTCCCACCTTTTACATAATCCAAAAAGGCAGTCATTTCACTGAACTTCATATTTGTTTTCATGTTATCTCCAACGGCATCAATCACGCCACCATATTTCGTGACAGAGGAAACTGAAGTAGCTTCTTTCATAATCGCTTCCAATATCATTTGTTGACGTTCCCCGCGTTTCACATCGTCATCTAATTTTCGTGTACGTGCTAATGCAAGAGCATGGCGACCATCAAGATGTTGGAATCCTTTTTTGAGTTGAATTGAATCGTTGTCAAACTCATCCTTTTCCAAACGATCGTAAGGAACATCGACTTCAATTCCACCTAAGGCATCTACAACATCAATAAAAGCATTGAAGTTCATTTTCACGTAGTAATCAATTGGAACTTCTAGCAACTTTTCTACCGTATCAATCGTTCCAATTGTGCCACCAAATGCATGGGCATGATTAATCTTATCGTATTTATCTCTATTTGGAATGTATGCATAAGAATCACGTGGGATACTTAGCAAATTTACTGTTTTTTGTTTTTTATTTAATGTTGCAACTAGTATTGCATCGGATCTCCCATTGGCATCGCCACGGGCTTCGCTTTCATCTACTCCTAGAAACAGTATGGAGACACTATCATTTATAGGTGCGACAGCTTCTTCACGTAATTCTGACTTTGTTCTATCCTCAAGAGATTCATATGCTCGTTCTACGGCACTCTGCGCTTTTTGTTGTAAGACGATTCCGTATGCGACTACGACGAGAAAGACGGATAGGAAAAGGAGAAGCGAAACTTTCATTACGCGTCGTTTGCGTGAAGATTTTTTAATTTCTTTTTTAAAGTCTTTTCTTTTCATTCATTGGTCCCTCCGACCTTCTATGTGAGTGCACATCCACACGGAATAAGCTATGTAGTGGCACTTCCATTAACTATAGTAACAGACGTGACTCTATCCGTTAAGGTTTCATTTTCAAATTACTGTAATCTTGCTAATTATACTACGTTAGAGGCTATAGGTAAAATAAATGCGACTAAATGTCGAATTCTAGGAAGACTTTATCTACAACCGAAAAAATTGCTTGCCCATTTGTACTATTTGTCATCCAATCGATGAAAAGATTTTCTTCTGCGATTGGAACGTAGATAAGAAGATCAACGCCCTCTGCATATTCGATTTCTTTCAAGGGATAGTTAGATTGCCGCACTTCGTTTTCGACTTTTCCCAACCAAGTGTAATCGACAGTAACTTTCATAAGTAAGTGCAGTTTTCGGTCTACGACACCTGTAGCTTCAATGCCTACAGTGGTGGCCTGGCCATAAGCTCGTATTAAACCTCCACCACCAAGTTTAATACCACCGAAATATCTTGTTACAACAACGACGGTATCATTTAATCCTTGTTTTTTTAAGACTTCCAACATAGGAAACCCGGCTGTTCCAGAAGGTTCGCCGTCATCATTTGCTTTTTGTATATCATCATTTGGTCCGATAACATAGGCAGAACAATTATGTGTTGCAGTGTGGTGCAGTTTCTTAATCTCCTGAATAAATTCAAGAGCTTCAGATTCAGTTTCCGCACGTTTTATGTAAGTAAGAAACTTGGACTTTTTTATTATTAGTTCACTTTCTCCGTAATTTTTTACTGTACGGTAATCTTCTCGCATTTGCGATACCTCCAATACTTGTAATACAATCTTAATATACAATAGGCTCTTTGATGATATACTAAATAGAGAATCATTAAAATGATAACTTATAAATGAATGCTTTATTCAAGCGTTTTTTGTCTTGGTTGCATGCCAAGGGAGGGGAAAAATAGTGAATGAAAGTAAAATCGATGTTCACGCATTAGATGCAATATTTAATAGTATTGTTCGCACAATGGATCAATCAAAGAATGATATCTTCATTATAAGTGAACAAAGTCGAGAAAGCTTCAATGAACTAAAATTAGAACTTGAAGAAATAAGGGAGCATATATCTATAGTAATTACTGAAGGCGACCATTTGGATGGAATGACACGTCTTTCCCGCAAACGCTTAGCTGACGTATCCAAGAATTTTGCAACATATTCGGAGGATCAAATTAGAGAAGCTTATGAAATAGCGAATGATTTGCAAGTTCGCTTTTCAATTAACAAAATGGAAGAAAAGAGCTTACGAGTACGTCGGGATGACCTGGATAGACGCCTTGCAGGTCTTTTAGACACAATGGAAAGAGCAGATCAATTAGTAAATCAAGTTTCGGTTGTCATTCAATATTTGACATCGGATTTAAAAAACGTTGGTGAAGCACTCTATGATGCTAGACAACAACAAGAATTCGGAATTCGTATTATCCAGGCACAAGAAGAAGAGCGGAAAAGACTTTCAAGAGATATTCATGATGGACCAGCCCAGATGCTTGCAAATGTGTTATTAAGAACTGGTTTAATTGAAAAAACCCATAAAGAACGTGGAGCAGTACCTGCACTTGAAGAACTTTCAAAGTTGAAGTTTATGGTAAGAGATGCTTTAGTGGAGGTACGCCGTATAATTTATGATTTACGTCCAATGGCACTAGACGATTTGGGTTTAATTCCAACGTTGAAGAAGTATTTGTCTAAGCTAAGTGAATACGAACAAGACACAGTCATTCATTTCCGTGACCGCGGCGAGACACAGCGTTTTCATTCGGATCTTGAAATCGCGGCCTTCCGACTGATTCAAGAAGCTGTAGCAAATGCTATAAAGCATGGGAATGCCAAGGACATTTGGGTGAAAATTGAGTGGCTTAACGATATAATGAATATTAACGTTAAAGATAATGGGGTTGGGTTCGATCCGAATGAGAAGAAAGACAAGTCTTTCGGGCTTATTGGGATGCGCGAACGTATCGGCTTATTAAAAGGCGAAATGAAAATAATCACCAACCCAGAATCCGGAACATCGATATTGTTCCGAATTCCGATTAAAGGTGATAAGATGAATGAATAGATTCCTTGGGAGGAAATAAAAATGACTAAAATAATTATTATAGACGACCACCAACTTTTTCGTGAAGGTGTAAAGCGCATTTTAGATTTTGAAGACGCTTTTGAAGTTATAGCTGAAGGTGATGACGGAAGCGATGTAATGGGTCTTTATGAACAGTATAAACCGGACGTTATTCTTATGGATATAAACATGCCACGAATGAATGGTGTCGATGCAACGGAAGAATTACTGAAAGAATACCCAGAAGCAAAAGTCATTATTTTATCCATTCACGATGATGAATCTTATGTTTCCCATGCATTGAAAACAGGTACACTCGGATATATGTTAAAAGAAATGGATGCGGAAGCGATTATCCAAGCGATTAAAGTTGTTGCATCAGGTGGTTCATACTTACATCCAAAAGTAACACATAATCTAGTGAAGGAATTCCGTAGATTAAGCGATCGAGAACATAAAGGCTCATTTCATCAAAATGAAATTCGACGTCCTTTCCATCTTCTTACAAAGCGAGAGTGTGAAGTATTGCAATTATTAACGGATGGACAAAGTAACCGGACAATTGGTGAAACGTTGTTTATTTCTGAAAAGACGGTAAAAAATCATGTTTCCAGCATCCTACAGAAAATGGCTGTAAATGATCGTACTCAAGCGGTTGTTTCTGCAATTAAAAACGGCTGGGTTGAAGTGAAATAAACTGGAATCGTATAATGAAAAAGAGGGCCTTCCGTTTGGAGCGGCCTTTTTACTGTTAGCTAGTCTGGAGTCGACTAGGGAATAGAGATTAGTGTATTTATTTTCGGGAGGAATAGAAATGAAAAAGGTAGCAAGCTTACTAGCTGTACTTACCGTGCTTTTTTTAAGTGCATGTAGTAGTGACAAAGGCGAAACAATCCATCAAGGGACTGTAGACGATGGCGAAGTATCGACCGGTTATGGGGCGATTGACCACGGAGTTGATGAAAACAAAGTAGGATTTAATATAACAGGGGATACGATTGAAGAAGCGACAAATATTCCTGAAGCAGAAAAACAGAGTCTTTTACAGGTATTTGAGTTATATATTAGTGCATTTAATGAAAAAGATGTAGATCAATATATCGACTTGTTGTCGGCACACTCGGAGAGTTTTGATAAAGAAGAAGAGCGAACGTATATGACAGACAATGTATTTAGTGTATATGACCTGGACCGTCAGGCGACGGACATAGTAATTGTTAGTTATAACGAGAAAGAAGCTCAAGTTTTTTCGAAACTTAAGACTTCAATGAAACAACTAGCAACTGGTTTAGAAGTCGTAGAAAGTGGACGCCAAGTAACCGTGTTTGTTAAGGAAGAAGACAACTGGAAAGTTTCCTCCGTTTATTATATAGGTGAAAGTGGAAACAAATAATTGATTCGCATCAAACTTCTGGCTAATTAGCTGGAGGTTTTTTTATTTTTACCTATTAAGTGAAACGTATAAAGATGTTGGTATTCATTTAGGATATGTACTATTTGAAAAATAAGTGGCATGTTGATTGAAGCGGATAGGCGACGACTCCAGCCGGAAAAACAGGAACTGAAGACCCTGGACTGAGCGTAGTGAGGGAAGCGGCTGAGGTTGTGTCCGTGGAAATACGTATGCGGGCATTGATATTCAACGGTATCAATCAGGTAAACTCCAGTACCAGGATCGAATCAATAAACGAGGAAACCGTAGATTGAGGAAAATTCTCTACTTCATGATTATGTCTATGATTTCGTTACGCAAAAGAAATAAGAATACGATTGTAGAATACTATGACCAATTAAAAAAACAACCTCAGAGTAAACCTCATAAGGTTGCTGTCATTGCATGTGTGAATAAGTTCCTGAAAGTCGCATTTCACCTTATTCAACATGAGACTCCTTATGATTACAGAATAGCCCGTTCATAATGAGACAGCCCAACTATAACATGTTTCCCCTGTCAAAAAAATCCTTTTGTCATACCTTAAAACAAAGAAAAATGATTAGCTCGTCAGTTTCTCTTCCTTTTATACACTATGTAGGATTGAAGCGAAAGACGGGCGACTCTGTGGGAGATAGCGAGGAGGCTTCCTCCCGCCCCACGGAAAGCGCCCGTCTGTAGCGCAAATCCTAGCTACTTTCTGATAACTTACTACTATTTCTATAATCCATTTAAATAAAATACTTGACTAGAGGTAAGAACGCATCCGTCTGAAACGGAAATCAACGTGTTAGGTATACTCACTCAAGCGCTTTTGTGTAATAAGAATTATCAACATTATTATTTATCAGAGCTATTAATTAAATTCAATTTTTAATATCATCGTGTTGATTATAGTAATGGTTGCTTGATTTTACCATTTTAAGCTGTTTATTTCGAAAATCTTTACCTAATAATGTACCTAATGTATATTGGCGCTGTATCGTAGCGGGGGACGCGTTTACGATTAGAGAACGTCCATTTGATAAAAGAAGTTCACAACCCATTTCGTGGGATGAAAATCTATCAATGGCGTTTAATGCAATCCATACATTGTCCTTAGAAGTGCCGGACATCGTCGGTAAAAATATATTAGGGAAACCATTGAAATGTGTTACTACTACAGGTAACTTATGAAATTTACCTACTACTTGTGTCGTCATTAGCATTGCATTGTCATAGGATCCGCTAAAAATAGCGCAGAATTTTTTAATCATATGGAGAGGTTTTTGGGGTAAGATAAATTCTTGCTGACTTTCTATGACAAAGGTGGAGTCTGTACCATCTTGAGAAATAGGTTGTAGGACTAACGTGTCGAATGTAATTTGGAACTCAGAAATCATTTTTTTATTATCCAATAAAAATCACTCCTTCAAATTATTAGGTTATCAAATACCATTATAAGGATTTTGATAATTAAATCAACCTATAAATTGAATAATTAGAACTATTGTTATTTATGGGGATTAAGAACGTTATTAAATCATAAAAAAGGTCTTTTCTACCTTCCGGGAGAAAAGACCTTTTAACCTTATTCTTGATAATCGAGTGCAGCTGCGCCGAGCACTTTTGCGGCGATAAGCATTGCATTTTCATCAAAGTCGAATTTAGGATGATGGTGTGGATAGGGTGCGTCAGGTTTTGCTCCTGTAAAGAAAAAGGTTCCAGGAACTTTTTCTAAATAATATGCAAAATCTTCGCCTCCCATTTGCGCTTCACATTCATTAACGGCTTCTGGACCAAGAACATCTTCAGCAATTTTCGCCAAAAACTCAGTTTCATCCTGATGATTGATGACTGCTGGATATCCTCGAATATATTCACACTGAATTGTACAATCGTTCGCTAAAGCGACACCGTCAACAACTCGTTGAATTTCTCTTTCCATTTGGTCGCGAACTTTAGGATTGAATGTACGAACTGTGCCTAAGAGTTTTGCTGTATCAGCTATAATGTTAAATGCATTGTCTGCCATAAAAGAACCGATTGAAAGCACGGCTGAATCGATTGGATTCACTCGACGAGAAACAAGTTGTTGTAAACTTGTAACAAGTGCTGAACCAATCACAACTGCGTCCTTCGTTTGATGAGGAGCCGCACCGTGACCACCTGCGCCTTGAACTGTAATTTCAATTCGATCAGCTGCAGCCATGACAGGCCCACTTAAATGTTCAACGGTTCCAGTAGGAGTTAAAGCCCATAAGTGAGTTCCGAAAATAGCGTCTACGCCGTCGAGACAACCGTCCTCAATCATAGGTTTCGCGCCGCCTGGAGCATATTCTTCAGCGTGCTGGTGTATGAAAACATACTCGCCGGCCAGTTCCTCTTGCATTTCATGAATCGCTTTTGCAAGTTGTAACAGAGTAGCCGTATGTCCGTCGTGTCCACATGCATGCATAACGCCAGGTACAGTCGACTTATAAGGTACGTCTTTTTCATCTTGAATAGGAAGCGCATCGAAATCGGCACGAAGAGCGACTGTTTTTCCAGGTCTGCCTCCTTTTACACGAGCAACGACACCATTTCCACCAACCCCAGTTCGTACTTCTACTCCAAGATCTGAGTAGAAATCAGCTATGTACTTAGCTGTCTTTTCTTCATGGAAAGATAGTTCAGGATTCATGTGGAAATGTCTACGCATAACTACCATATCTTCAAATGAATTCGTCAGTTTCTCAAACAATTTTATTCTCACCGAATTACCCCTCTCGAATGTCTAACTAGTTTGAATGTTAATAGTATGATTATATCAATGAAATAAGTTTCCTGCAATGCGACTTAGCTGTTCGCAAAAAATAGTTGGCGGAGCTACTGGTGGTTAGTCGATTGAAAAGAGTTTACTATAATTGGTCGCTTCTTTTAGGGCCTGTTCTTCCATAGGGATTCGAATGCTCAACATCCAAACATTGAGGATGGAATAAACGATTGCGGTAAAATAAGCTTCAAAAATTAAAGGTAGAAGGAGCAACTCGATGGATACGATTAAGTAATTTGGGTGACGTATCAATCGATAGGGACCTTTTCGAATTACATTTGCGCCTCTTAAGATTAGGATTTTAGTGTTCCAAAACTTTCCGAGCGATACCAAACACCAGACTCGTCCTATTTGTGCAACTAGAAATCCAAGAAGTAAGGGAACCCAGAAAGGGGAGATAGACTTACCTATTGCCGTTACTTCCAGTATTAGTGATAGAAAAAATGCACTGTGCATCAAAATCATAAATGGGTAATGCGAAGCCCCGACTTCAAATGCACCTTGGTTTCGCATCCACTTTTCGTTTCGTTTGGCCATGACCAGTTCAACTAACCGTTGTAAAACTACCACTGCGATAAGGATCGGGAAAAGCATTTCAATCAACCTCATTCCCATTCTAATAGAAGAAGTTCCCCACAAAAACCCGGTCCGAGGGCAGCCATTAACCCATAATCACCTGGTTTTGGATTGCTTTCCATGAACCTTTGGAGTACGTAAAGAATTGTTGGTGAGGACATATTTCCATTCTCTCGTAAAATTTCTCGAGAAATCGTTGTTTTTGAAGCATCAACTTCCAATGCGGATTCATAAGCTTCAAGCACTTTTTTGCCGCCAGGATGCGCGATGAAATGATCAATGTTTGCTGTAGTTATTCCATTGTTACTAAGGAATTCATGAACGAATGGACCTAACCAAGTCGTAATTATTTTTGGAATGCTTTTCGAGAAAATAACATGGAGCCCATTATTCTTCACATCCCAACCCATTACATCTTCTGAATCGGGCATTAGCTTTGAAGTTGTGGAACGAATATGGGGTTTCGGATGAGCCGAATGAATTGAAGATTGATCGCCAGAAATAAGCGCACAAGCAACGCCGTCGGAAAAAAGGGATGCGCCGACCAAATTGCTTTTCGAGTAATCGTCTTTTTGAAAAGATAAGCTGCATAATTCGACCGACAGAACAAGGACGTTCGCCTTTGGATAAGCTCGGCAATAATCAGCTGCTCGGCTAATTCCAACAGCACCGCCTGCACAACCTAATCCCCAAATCGGAATGCGTTTCGTATCGTCTCTAAATGGAATTCGGTTCATAATCCGCGCTTCGATACTTGGTGTTGCAATACCGCTGCTTGAGATAAAGAAAATTGCGTCGATACGAGAGGGGGCAATAGGAGTCGGGAAATTGTTGGCGTCTTCAAGACACTTCAAAATTGCCTGAGTACCATAATCGACAGCATGTTCAATATAAAGGCGATTGCGTTCTTCGAAGTCATGTGCGTGATCAAACCATTTGAGAGGCATGCAAATGTTTCGTGTTTCAATATCGCCATTCTCAAACACTTGTAGCAACCGTTCGATTTGTTTGAATTTGTCTTTGAATAATGACCTTGTGAGCTGCATCGCTTGTTCTTGTTGGATTTCGTAGGATGGTTTAAAGATGCTAACAGCTTGAATTTTAGGCATAAGCAACCTCCAGATTCTTAGTCTTTAAGCGTACGTTGTAGCCTAACAAAATATGAAAGCTTGCCGAATTTCTGCAAGCTTTCATAAAGGGAAGTTGTATTCAATTCTCTATTTCATTGTTTGCAATCTGATTGCATAATTTTAGTAAGCTTTTTTCAAATTTCAGGTCATTTTCTTTAAGTCTTTTTCTCGGTCCGCGTAAACGCCCCCCAGCCATCCGAACTTTTTGTGCGGTATGCCGTGCATACAAGAGTTGATCGATATTATCTTCTGTATACCAGCGCCCGTTTTGATCGATGGGGTAGCCTTTCTTTGCAATTACCATGGCGGCCAACCCATAATCTTGGGTAACGACAATATCCCCTTTTTGGACTCGATTCACAAGAACGAAATCAACTGCATCCGCACCTTTAGAAACAATTACAGTTTCAGCACCTTCCCGATGCATCTCATGTGCGGTATCGCAAATTAGAATACAAGGAAACTTGAACTGTTTTGATATGCGAATGGTTTCATCCACAACGGGACACGCATCTGCATCGATAAGAATTGTCGTCACATAGCAGCCCTCCTTTATAATCTTTATTCCCAGTGTAACAAACATAGAACTTTTGTGTGAATTTTGAAATGGTTGTACGAGCTAATGGGATATTTTATTCGGTTTTCGTTTGGGAAATTGTAGTAAGTTTACTAAACTAGTAGTTGCCACCCTATTCATTGGTATAATTAGTGTAAGAGTAGAAATGGAGGAGTTTTCATGTTTGAAGAATTTTCAAATGAGTACTTAGAGTTTTGGGAATACGAATACCTGAAGAATATTCATAATTCGTTAGTGTTAGATAGAGAAAGAATGATTGAAGGATTTACATCTAAAGAAGAAATACGTGGCGATTGGGAAGAGTACTTAGGTAAAGAAATATCAGATTTCGCAGTAGGATCTGAAAGGATTTTTTATTGGCTCTTTAACCAATTTGGACAACCGAATTCATCACCAATTGGTTCGGATTTATTTTTTGAAACATATAATGCTTTTGTACATATTGATGTTAAAACGGTAATTACGGACAATATTGGAGATATAAATGGAGATATTTTCGTTGGAGACAATCAAAACAGTTACGAAGGTTTTATTGAAGTGAGAGGAAAGGCACCTCGACCTTATAAAGGAAATCTTCCTCCAGTTTATACGAAGACTGACGGCACGAAAAAAATGTGTTTAACGTATTTCATTTGTGTATTATATTCTCCGAACGGTGAAATTCAATTTATCACAGTACTGTCCATGCCGAACGGTAAATTAAACGACGTCTATGGCAATCGGGTGTTAAAAGCAGGGAAGAATCCCGGTAGAATTAGGTATAATTTTTCTAAAACCCCGACATTTGAACTGTTGAAAGGCACCCCTACAAGAATAAAGTTCGTTTTAGTAAATCCGACGATGGAAGACTCGGTGAAGAGGGGTGCTGCTAGGGTTTTGAGTTTTTACAAAGACGGCGAGGCACTGGAAGAAAGATTGAAATGATTTATTCGAAAGAACAGGCATTGAACGTTTTGTACAGATAATTGGAGGGTATATTAAATAAACGAAGTGAATCAAAAAAGGAGGCGTTATAATGGCGAACGACCCAGCGAGCAACCGGATGACAAAAGAGGAATCCGAAAAATACGGTCGTCAAATTGATGCAAGAAATGCAGAGTTTGAAAAGGTAGAGGTTGAAGAAGAACTAGAGATTCAAGTGAATCCCGAAGCATCTCAATTATCGGAAGAAGAAATCAAAAAACGTGTCGGTGAACAAAATTATAAAAACGTGAAGGCGGATCAATCCTCGGGGTCAATCAATAGTTAAAAACGAAGTTAGGGAGGGACGATTTTGTTTAATTCAATCGAAGATTTTCTTGTGAACTGGGAAATTGAAAGTCAATTGACCCAAAAAGTGCTTGATGAATTGACGGATGAATCATTGATGCAAAAGGTTTCTCCTGAAGGTCGGTCACTTGGAAGGATTGCTTGGCATATCGTGACGACGCTAGACGAGATGCTGGCCCATGCGGAGTTAGAGTTTGAAGCAGCGCGCGATGGGGATCCCGTTCCGACGTCAGCAGCACGAATAGCTGAAGCGTATCGTTCTTCAAGTAAAGAGATGGTAAAGGCGATGAAAGAACAGTGGTCAGATGCAACGCTTGAAGAAGTAAAGGATATGTATGGTGAAAAATGGAGAGTTTCCAAAATACTTTGGATCGTATTTGTTCACCAGGTCCATCATCGTGGACAAATGACTGTACTGATGCGGCAAGCCGGATTGCGTGTACCGGGTGTTTGCGGTCCTTCTCGTGAAGAATGGGCGGCGTTCGGCGGACAGGCTCCTGAATAAGAATGGAAATAGTAGGACCTTACCCCGAATTCGGATGAGGTCCTACTATTTTTTATTTCAAATGCTTCAATGCTTCTCGCTTACTCAGTGGTTTTAAGGCGTGTTCCTCCGTGAAAGACAAGACAACTGCAGGATCCGTTTTGGCATATTCGCGAAGAGCCCAACCGATTGCTTTTTGAATAAAGAATTCGTTTGAATGCGTATGCTGGTTGATTATCTCAAAAAGGAAGTTTGCGTTCGTGTCTTGTTTAAATTTTAACTGATGCAAAATCGCAGAACGGTTTGTCCACATATTGTCTGACTGTGACCATTCCCGCATCACATTCTCTCCGTTCTCACGGTCCATTTTAATGATTCTGCCAACAGCATTAGGAGCAATGGAATCCACGCTATCCCACCATGAATTGGTTTCGATTAATTGCAAGAAAACCGGCAAATCATCTGGAGTTAAATGCTTCTTCAGTTTTTCAATAAGAGCTATGGCTAGGTAGTGATATTCCCGTTCTGGGAGTTGATACAGTTTCCATACGTTTTCAAAGAGGTGCTTAGGTTCAGGTGGGGTATATTCTGAAAAATATTCTTTTAACAATTGTTTGCGAAGAGGACTTCTTAATCCTAGAAAATGGAAATTTCCTTTCATGTAAGCAGCCATTGGAACAGCATTCAACTCATTTCGATGGCTTTCAAACGTATTAATCAAATGGTTCAAATCCCACGGTTTTTTCAAAGTGGATTCCTCCTTAAAGGTGAAAGTAAGAAAAGTGTACCACAACTGTTGTTTTGAAACTTTTGGGTAATCGCAACGTAATACATAGTATGGATTGTTCAGTTGAAAAGGAGTGAATGAGATGGAAGGGTATTTCGTTGGATGGGGAACTTTGGCGTTAATAAATGCGGGACTAGCGCAAGGGAAAGGAAGAGGCGGTTTGAATTGGTTTCTGATCTCTTTGTTATTGGGACCTTTTGCGACGTTTCTTCTCGTCGTTTTAAATAGAAGATAGTCTTTAAGAGTGCTACACTTATCATAGACAATTTTTTGAAAACTTGTCGATGAGGTTAATTAGGAGGAATGTTGAATGTCTATTGAAGTTAAAGTGATTTTTGAATCGGATGAATTGATTGCTGGAAATGGAGCAGTTCAAGAATTTGTGAAAAACAAATCTGGGAATCATAGTTCTGTATTCCTAAATGAAACACACTATGTTGTCATAAAAGAAAGCAAGAAATCATCTCTAGAAAATGTGCGTGCAACTGCAGGTGCGATTGCTAGAGAATTAAGTGCAAGTAAAGTTACAAGTGCTGATATTTCAGCGGACAGCCTGACAAATGGCTACGGTGAGTTTGAAGCGGGCGATGTGTTAACAGCATTTGCCGAAGGATGGGACTTAGGTGCCTATCAATTTGTTAAATATAAGCCAAGCGTTAAAGCGTTTAAAACAGAGTTGCAGATAACTGGAGATGAAGCGCAAATCTTTGTTGAAACAGGAAAAAATCGTGCGGAGGCAATGTCCTTTTCACGTGATTTAATGAACGAAGTTTCCAACGTTTTGAATCCATCAACATTCCCAGAAGTCCTCAAGAAAAACTTTGAGGGTACAGCTGTTGAAGTGAATGTGTTCGATAAAAAGAAGCTTGAAGAATTGGAAATGAATGGCCTTCTCACAGTAGGTCGCGGAAGCATGCATGACCCTTCATTTGTTGAACTTGTGTATAAAGGCGACGCATCCAAACCACTTGTTGCACTCGTTGGAAAAGGCGTCACGTTCGACACAGGCGGCATTAGTTTGAAGAGTGGGAAAGATTTAAGTGATATGCGTATGGATATGGGAGGGGCGGCAGCTGTTTCAGGTGCAATGACTTTACTTGCGAAAATGAACGCGAAAGTAAACGTCGTAGCGCTAATTCCAATCGCTGAAAACATGCCGGATAACACAGCCGTCAATCCGGGTGAAGTGATCCAATACAAAAACGGTCTTACGGTGCAAGTCGGTAACACGGACGCAGAAGGCCGCTTGATCCTCGCAGACGGTTTGATTCGCGCAGGTGAATGGAAAGCCGAGTACATCGTAAACATCGCTACATTGACTGGTGCGGTCGTCAACGCACTCGGTACAGAGTTAGGCGGCGTCTTCGGAGACGAAGAATTGTCAGCTACGATGAAAAAAATAGGCGACGTCAATGGCGACTTCAATTGGCCAATGCCGTTGGTCGATGCATACGATAGCTCACTAGATAGCGATTATGCAGACATGAACAATATTAGTTCTCTATCAGTTGCAGGATCAATAACAGCAGGATTATTCCTACGCCGTTTTGTACCGAAAGAAAGCAAGTGGCTGCACGTGGATATGGCAGGCGTTATGGACAAGAGCAAGGCTTCTGGCTACTACGCAAAATCAGCAACGGGCTACGGTGCCAGACTTCTAGCGGACTACACAACACATATTTCAAAATAATTTATCAAGAAAAGCGCAAGCGCCTGGGTAGCCCGCGAAGGAAATAGGAAAATCTCCGGAAGTCGTCCTTTGACTTTTGGAGATTTTATCTTTTCCACAGTGGGCTAGGCGATGGAGACTAGACATCAAATAGGTGCTCAGCCACATCGGCTGGGCCCTTTTTTTGTGGGTGGAGGGGGATTGGTTGGGGGAGTGCGTTGTGTTTGTTGGACTGTGGGGAGATTAGGTTGGCCTACGCGCTATGCTTGTTGGACTCGCGTCGAAAGGTTGCACTACGCTTGGACTTTGTTGCACTCCCGGGAGATTAGGTTGGCCTACGCACTATGTTTGTTGGACTCGCGTCAATGGTTGCACTACGCCCAGTCTTTGTTGCACTCCCGGGAGATTAGGTTGCACAACGCACCATGTTTGTTGGACTCACGTCAAAGGTTGCACTACGCCTAGTTTTTGTTGCACTCCCGAGAGATTAGGTTGCACAACGCACCATGTTTGTTGGACTCGTGTCAAAAGGTTGCACTACGCCCTGTGTTTGTTGCACTCCCCGGAGATTAGGTTGGCCAACGCGCTATGCTTGTTTGACTCGCGTCGAAAGGTTGCACTACGCCTAGTCTTTGTTGCACTTCCGGGAGGTTAGGTTGCACAACGCTCCATGTTTGTTGGACTCACGTCAAAGGTTGCACTACGCCTAGTTTTTGTTGCACTCCCGAGAGATTAGGTTGCACAACGCACCATGTTTGTTGGACTCGTGTCAAAAGGTTGCACTACGCCTAGTTTTGTTGCACTCCCGAGAGATTAGGTTGAGCAACGCGCTATGTTTGTTGGACTCGCGTCGAAAGGTTGCACTACGCCTAGTCTTTGTTGCACTCCCAGGAGATTAGGTTGGGCAACGCGCTATGTTTGTAGGACTCACGTCAAAGGTTGCACTACGCTTAGACTTTGTTGCACTCCCAGGAGATTAGGTTGCACAACGCACCAGGTTTGTTGGACTCGTGTCAAAAGGTTGCACTACACCTAGTTTTGTTGCACTCCCGAGAGATTAGGTTGGGCAACGCGCTATGTTTGTTGGACTCGCGTCAAAAGGTTGCACTACGCCCAGTCTTTGTAGCACTCCCCGGAGATTAGGTTGGTCTACGCACCAAGTTTGTTGGACACTCGTCAAAAGGTTGGGCACCGCGTAGTATTTGTAGCACTCCCCGGAGATTAGGTTGGCCTACGCACCAAGTTTGTTGGTCACTCGTCAATTGGTTGCACAACGCCCAGTTTTCGTTGCACTCCCGGGAGATTAGGTTGCACAACGCACCATATTCGTAGCACACCACCAAGCATAAATTTCACACTATTAATTTATCACAATAATAATCAATAAAATGTGTAACTCAATTCTTCCAACGACGTCCAATAATTTGTACGATGAATTCAGGAGGGAAAACATGAAGAAGTTTTTGAGTATTTTAGGAGTATGTGCATTGATTCTAGTCATTTCAGCGTGTGGTGGTGCGGACAAGGAAGAAGCTACATCGACCGCTTCTACATCGGATATTATGAATGCGATTAAAGAGCAAATGGCTGAAGATATGAAAGACGATTTTGGCGGCGAAGAAGTCTTAGTTGATGGTGAGTTAAGTGGTTATTTCAGTTCCAATTTAACAAGTGGTGACGAAGAAGACATGTTGGCGTCTATTCTCCTTGAACGGATGGAATTAAACGTTGAAGACATTGAAGAAGGGTTTGCACTTTCACCGATGATGAACGTCAATTCTAATGACATTATCGTGTTGAAAGCGAAGGATAACACCAAAGTAGATTCGCTCAAAGAAGCGTTGGAGCGTGAATTGGCGGCACAGACGGCGACATGGGAACGTTATTTACCCGATCAATATGAAAAGGTGAAAAACAACCGAATTGTCACTGAAGGCCTGTATTTGATTTACATAACGTATGATAATCCAGAAGTAATTGAAGATATATTCAAGAAAAGTGTAAAATAAAACTTAGAAACTAAAGGCATACTATCGTTTTCGTAGTGTGCCTTTTTCAAATCGGATGTGTTGGAATGGTTTTTAGTAGTCTCGTATTCTTATTTTTCTTTTTACCGATCACGCTATTTATTTATTTTATTGCTCCGATGAAGCTGAAAAACATTGTTTTGCTTCTCGTGAGTTGGTTTTTCTATGCTTGGGGAGAACCGATCTATATATTTCTAATGTTATTTTCTGCAATAACGGATTATTTTCATGGGCGAATCATAGAAAAGTATCGGCTGAGTAACCCGTTGCTTGCTAAATTAGGATTACTTTCATCACTTATCGTAAATATTGGACTGTTATCCTTTTTTAAATACGCTGATTTTCTCGTCCAGAATGTGAATGCAATGATCGGAACTGATTTCGCGGCACTCGATTTACCGTTGCCAATTGGTCTCTCATTTTACACATTCCAAACGATGTCTTACGCAATTGATGTGTACCGAGGAAAGGTGAAGGCGCAGAAAAATCCTCTCACATTAGCACTTTTTGTCTGCTTGTTTCCGCAGTTGATTGCTGGACCGATTGTTCGATATGAAGTGATTGAGAAAGAATTGACAGAACGAACAGTTAGCCTTGCTCAGTTTTCAAGTGGAGCGAAGCTTTTTACGATTGGGCTCGGTAAAAAGGTGTTAATCGCCAACAATATAGGACTTCTCTGGAGCAGCGTTAGTGCAGGGGATGTAACTGAATTATCGATTATGGCAGCGTGGCTTGGAATCTTAGCATTCGGTTTTCAAATTTACTTCGATTTTAGTGGGTATTCCGATATGGCGATTGGCCTTGGTCGAATGTTTGGATTTAGTTTCCCACAAAACTTTAATTATCCTTTCATTTCCCGTAGCATTACTGAATTTTGGCGAAGATGGCATATCACTCTCGGAGGTTGGTTTAGGGATTATGTGTATATTCCGCTTGGTGGAAGTAGGCGAGGAAAGGTAATCCTGTATCGGAATTTAATGATTGTGTGGGGATTGACTGGACTTTGGCACGGTGCGAGTTGGAATTTTGTCGCCTGGGGTGTTTATTTCGGACTTATTATTATGATTGAAAAGGCGGGACTGCTGAAAATCCTAGAAAAAACACATCCAGTACTTCAACATATTTATTTTAGTGTATTAATTACACTGAGTTGGCCACTATTTGTGTTCGAAGATATTCAGGAAGGGCTTCGCTATTTATCTGTCATGCTAGGCATTTCAGGAAACAAGTGGATGGACGATGACTTCCTATATCTCATTACGACGAACGGAATCCTTTTAGTTATTGTGATAATCGGAGCTGTTCCACTTCTCAAAACGCTTAGAAAAAGGCTCGCTTGGCAATCAATTGATACAGTACTCATTCCAGGTTTTTGCCTACTTATTTTGTTTTTATCGACTGCATACCTTGCAGACGAATCCTACAATCCATTTCTATATTTTCGCTTTTAGGAGGTGTGTCGATGTCTAAAAAAATATTTGTTGCCTTATTTCTACTGTTTATTGGAACGATGTTTGTGTTCAGTGTCGTTGGGGAGGATAAAACCTTTTCGGAACAAGAAAATCGGCCACTCTCTCAAAAGCCTAAATTCACATGGGATCGATTCGTTTCTGGGAAATATACATCTGAGTTTGAAACGTATTTATCCGATCAATTTCCGTGGAAAAATGGGTGGGTTGGGATAAAAGCGAAAGCGGAGAAAACACTTGGTAAAAAAGAAAACAATAACGTGTTGTTCGGAGCAGATGGCTACTTACTTGAGCGATTTACTAACGTCGGTAAACAGCTTTGGAGAAATACGCAATTGTTGAATGAATTTTCAAAGCAGACAACCATCGAAAAAACGTATGTCGTTCTAGCACCGACTGCGGCCGGTATATATCCCGAAAAACTCCCGAAGTTTGCCACTTCTTTGGATCAAAATCTTTTGTTGAATGAAATAAAATTGGATTTGACGAAAGACAATCTTTTCATTAATGTTTATAACTCACTTATTTCTCATAAAGACGAGGGTATTTATTTCAAAACAGATCATCATTGGACAATGCGAGGGGCCTATTATGCATACGTTGACGTTGCTAAAGCGATGGGGTTTGAGCCGCTGGAAATTGAAGATTTTAAGTTCGAGGTCGTTTCTGAAGACTTTTACGGAACGCTTTATTCCAAAGCAAGTGCATACGACGCAAAACCGGATGCGATCGAACTATTTACACCTAAAAAAAGTGTCGAGAGTAAGGTGACGTATGAAGATGGAACAATAAGCGATTCGTTATTCGAAATGGGGCATTTAAAGACAAAGGATAAGTACGCTGTTTTTTTAGATGGCAATCACAGCCTTGTGAAGATTGAAACGTCTGCTGGATCGGGGAGGAAACTGGCTGTAGTAAAGGATTCCTACGCACATGCGCTACTTCCTTTCCTTGCGAATCATTACGATGAGATTCATGTTTTGGATTTGCGTTACAATAAAATGCCGATGCGGAGTTACTTAGAGGAACATGCAATTGAGGAAGTTCTATTTCTCTACAATTTACCAAACTTTACGGTAGATACGAATTTACTTTTAATCCAATAAAAAAAGCAGCTGTCGGATGCGTTTCTCCTACACAGCTGCTAGTAAAATTTAGAGGATGTTACATGTGTCACATTTATTTGAGTAACATTCATGTTGTTCTTCAATTTCTTCACCACAAATCACACAGTTTTTCGCGGGTAGATTGCGGAAAAACTCGATAATATTTTCAATCATTCTGTTCATCTCCTTAGATTGTAGTCTGTCCTTCTCTTCTTATAAGATGCTACATTTGTCACATTGGTTCCGATAACATTCACGTTGTTCCTCGATAGCATCTCCACACGTAATACACTTTTTTGTAGGTAAGTTTTTAAGAAACTCGATAACGTTCTCAAACATCGTGATTCGTCCCTCCCTAATGCGTACTCATTTCAGCATAATTAAAAAATTAAAGGTTGTTACATGTATCACATTGGTTGCTGTAACATTCGTGTTGCTCTTCGATTTCAGTACCGCAAGTTGCACATTGCTTCGCAGGTAAGTTCTTGAAAAACTCGATAACGTTTTCTAACATATGATTTCGCTCCCCTCTATTTTGTACTATCACTAAGGTATGTTTTTTATTCTGATGTAGTACAGCATGGTCAAAAAAATTAAAGGTTGTTACATGTATCGCACTGGTTGCTGTAACATTCGTGTTGCTCTTCGATGTCATTTCCACAAGTTGCACATTGCTTCGCAGGTAAGTTTTTGAAAAACTCGATAACGTTTTCTAGCATTGTATTCGGCTCCTCTCTGTTTTGTACTATCACTAATGTATGTTTTTCATCCTGATGTAGTACAGCTAATCCAAAAAAAATTAAAGGTTGTTACACGTATCACACTGGTTGCTGTAACATTCGTGTTGCTCTTCGATTTCAGTACCGCAAGTTGCACATTGTTTAGCAGGTAGATTTTTGAAAAACTCGATAACATTTTCTAGCATTTTTACACCCTCCTTTAACTTATCTGTACTATAACTGATTTGTATATTAGTAGTGTATTACAACAAGTAATCAAATGTCAACACATTTATGAACTTTTCAGATAAAATATAAAGTGAACGTATATTAGAGGAGTGAACTGAATGTATTTTATTGATAACAAAGGGATTACAGATCCACAAATCAACCTTGCGATTGAAGAGTACGTGCTACGGACGATGGATGTCGACAAAGATTCATTTTTACTATTTTATATTAATGAGCCGTCAATTATTGTTGGAAAAAATCAAAACACGATGGAAGAAATTGATACAGAATACGTAGATGCAAACGGTATAAAAATTGTTCGACGTCTTTCAGGTGGAGGAGCCGTTTATCACGACTTAGGCAACTTAAATTACAGTTTCATAACAAAAGACGATGGAGAGTCGTTCCGTAACTTTAAAAAATTCACTGATCCAGTCGTAAAAGCCCTAGCAACTATGGGAGTAAAAGCGGAATTATTAGGCCGTAACGACATTCTAGTCGAAGGACGAAAAATTTCCGGGAATGCACAATTTGCAACGAACGGAAGAATGTTTAGTCATGGGACACTAATGTTTGATACAGCAATTGAAGAAGTTGTTTCGGCATTAAAAGTACGAAAAGATAAAATTGAATCAAAAGGAATTAAGTCCATTCGTAGCCGCGTGGCAAATATATCCGAGTTTCTTGAAGAGCCGATGACGATTGAGGAATTCCGTCACAATATTCTTGTGTCTATCTTTGAAAATGAAGAAAACATCCAGTACCTAGAACTAACAGATGAGGATTGGACAAAAATCCATGAATTATCTAGAGAGCGCTATGCAAATTGGGATTGGAACTACGGGAAGTCTCCTAAATTCAATATGCAGCACACACATCGTTTCCCAGTTGGTGGAATAGACGTTCACCTTGAAGTGAATAAAGGAAACATCGAAGACGTGAAAATATTCGGCGACTTTTTCGGTGTGGGTGATGTTGAGGTAATTGAAGGAATTTTAAAAGGCGTACAATATGATAAACAAGCGATTGCAGAAGCACTAGCTCCAATCGACGTTCCAACGTATCTTGGTGGAATTACCAAAGAAGAATTTCTAGGACTCATTTATTAATCCATTTTTAGAAGCCTGACATCTGTCGGGCTTTTTTTAACTAGAGCTCTGTTAAATAATAATGTTGCTAAAGCTTTTAAACAATAGCGCTGTTGATTTCCGTTTCAGATCCGAAAAGCGGAAAGATAAAGTTCAATTTTTCCCTGGAGTGCGGAAAGATAAAGTTCGATCTTTCCCTGACGCGTTCCGGAGGGCAGGCGGTGGACCAACCTGTTGTTGTTCCACCTGACCCGCTGTCCTCCCGGAGTCGCCGTCTTTCACTTCAATCTACTTGGAAATGTACAATAATTTCTTCTCCCACTACCTCAAGCCACTAACCTTGAATCCAAACAATCCAGCGCAGAAGCGACAAGTGTGAGCCGAAGTAGTAAGACCGACAGTGAACTTTCTGACGGGCTTACTGCGGGAGGCCATCACCAATTAATGTTCATTATTTTAGCTGTGCTAAAAAACGTTGACGAAGCGATATTTCCACGCCTTCCATTCCACTGGACATGGAGTGTACAAATCCTTTATCAACTATATAAAGAGCTATTTAACATAACTGAAAAAATGCTTTTCATTCCCATAAAATTAGACGGAATTCTCGTATCTTCGTTATACTACTAAGAAGGGATATAAGGGGGTTACATATATGAAGCACCGGATATTTATTGTAGAAGACGACCGGAAAATTGCGCAACTTTTAGCTGAAACGCTTCGCAAGTATCAGTATGAAGTAGCAATTATTGAAGACTTTGATCAGGTAACAGACGAATGCCTTGCTTTCGATCCGCATTTAATCTTATTAGACATAAATTTACCTTCATATGATGGCTATTATTGGTGCCGCCAATTACGTATGCATACAACTTGCCCAATCTTGTTTATTTCCGCGCGTTCAGGGGATATGGATCAAGTATTTGCCCTTGAAAATGGCGGGGATGATTTTATCACGAAACCTTTCCACTATGAAATCGTCCTAGCCAAAATAAGAAGCCATTTGCGTAGATCCTTCGGAGAATATGCACCAATTCAATCTGAACGTACGGTGAAAATGGGTGCGCTCTGTTTATTTATTGAACGAATGGAGCTGCATATTGGAGAAGAAATCATCCCACTTCAGAAAAAGGAATGTGTTATTTTGGAACTTTTAATGGAGGCCTCGCCGAAAGTGGTTTCAAGGGAAATTTTGCTTGAAGAGTTGTGGGACGACCAATCCTTTGTTGACGAAAATACATTGAATGTAAATATGACACGAGTACGTAAAAAGATTGCGGATTACAACGTGAAATCGACAATTGAAACTGTACGCGGTGCGGGGTATCGCTTTGTCCTTTCAGCGGAGGAGTTATGAAGTCAATCTGGCTATTTGTTCGAGAACATGGTTCGTTACTTCTTTTTCAAATGGCTCTTGTTCTGTTTATATTTCTATTGTATTGGTTGGATGGCTTTCGAAACTACAACACGGCGATTTACTCATTAATCATTAGTACATTATTGACTTCAGGGTATCTTGCCGGGAAATATGTGCTGAGACGTTCATTTTACACACAAATTACACGAGTACCTGAATCGATGGAAAACGCGCTTATTCGATATGCACCAACACCGGAACATGCGGAAATTTCTAGATTTATGCGTGTCTTGTATAAACTGTATCAAAATGAAGTGCAGACATTATATACCGCTCAAAATCGCCAGCGTGACTTTATGAATCATTGGGTTCATCAAATGAAAACACCTATTTCTGTAATCGGGCTTTTATTGCAAGAAAAAGGTGAATTGGACCGCGACAGTGTATCCGAGGAAATTGAACGACTTCAAAGTGGCTTGGATACGGTCTTATTGAATGCGCGACTCGAAACTTTTGAAGAAGATATGCATATCGAAAAAGTGAATTTAAAGAAGCTCATACAAGAAGTAGTGACGGACCATAAAAGGTTATTCATTGCGAATGGCGTGTTTCCTGTCATTTCCATTGATGAGCATTTTGTCATCGCAACCGATCTCAAGTGGATGCGGGTTGTCATCGCACAGTTTTTAACAAATGCAGTTAAGTATACGTTTGATGAAGGGAAAAAAGTGAATCTATTCGCTACACAAACCGAACAAGGAATTGCACTTTCCATTCAAGATGAGGGTGTGGGTATTCCAGCTTCAGATTTGAACCGAATAACGAGAGCATTTTTTACTGGAGAAAACGGTAGACTGACGGGTGAATCTACCGGAATGGGGCTCTATATTGCTTCAGTGGTATGTGAACGACTGGGCCATCCGTTACAAATCGAATCCAAGCAAACTATAGGAACGACTGTGACAGTGCTATTTGAAAACGGTGAATCGGAGGGGAACAATGATGGTGAGGAAAGTCGTGGAACTGAAAGAAGTAACGAAAATCTATGAAGGAAAAGTCATGCATCGTGCAGTGAATCGACTTGATTTTGAAGCATTGGAAGGCGACTTCATCGCAGTAATGGGTCCTTCAGGTAGTGGGAAAACAACCATGCTGAATCTGATTTCTACAATTGATTTGCCGACATATGGGAAATTATTGGTCGGTGGAATTGAACCTGAGGAACTTTCGGAAAATGAACTAGCTCTGTTCAGACGCCGAAATTTAGGGTTTGTTTTTCAAGACATTAACTTGCTTCAAATGCTAACTGTCGAAGAAAATATTGTATTGCCGCTCACCTTAGATGGCTTATCTTTCGAGGAAATGAAAAGACGAATCGAAGAATTATCGAAACAGCTGGATTTATCCGGATTTCTAGATCGAAGACCCGATGAATTATCAGGAGGCCAGGCGCAGCGTGCGGCAATTGGGCGCGCACTCGTACATAAACCTAAAATTATTCTTGCGGATGAACCAACAGGGAATCTGGATTCAAAGTCTGCGAAGGATGTTCTAGAACTTCTTACGTTGATTAATGAAACGGAGCGGACAACCATTATTATGGTGACGCATGACCCAATTGCTGCGAGTTATTGTGACCGGGTTTTATTTATTAAAGATGGAGAGTTTTTCAATGAAATCTATAAGGATGAGCGACAGCAAACGTTTTACCAAAGAATTTTAAATGTACTTTCGCTATTAGGGGGCCATCATGACCTTTCGACAGTTCGCTTATCGTAACGTCATTCGCAACCGGCGGATCTACGCTGCATTTTTCATGGCCAGTGTTTTTTCAGTTATGGTGTTTTTTCTGTATTCAATGCTTTTGTTTCATCCTTCAATTGAAGACCGCTTTATTCAGGAAATAGCATTTGTAGGTATGGCTGTTGCAGAAATTATCCTCTATATTTTTACGCTGTTTTTCTTATTCTATTCCATGCGCGCATTTTTACAGGCAAGGTCCAAGGAGTTTGGAATCCTTCTTCATTTAGGGATGGAAAAGCGCCAATTGTATCGACTGATCTTTATTGAAACGATGTTGATAGGCGTGGTTTCAATTGTAGTAGGGACGATTTTAGGCTTTACATTTTCAAAATTCTTTTTTATGGGTGTCCGAGAAATTGTCTTATTGCCCGCGCTCCCACTTTATGTGTCATGGGAACCGTTTTTATTAACAATCGGAGCATTTTTAAGCTTATTTATCATTATTTCTTTTGTTGCCCCCATATTTATTCAATCTGGAGAAGTTGCACATCTTCTTCGAGGGGAAGTGGAAAAAAAAGGCGGCCATAATTACTCGAAGGTTCGCGGTTATATAGGGTTGATTTGTCTTGGGGTTGCTTATGGAATGGCAGCTTCCACTTCGAATACAATCGTCATCAGCCTATTGTATTTATTGCCACCTCTTGCAACATTAGGAACGTATTATTTCTTTACAGATTCGCTCCCGTTACTTTTACATATGATGAAAAAGCATAAACGATTTTATTGGCAACACTTTCGCTTGTTATCGATTTCGGAAGGAATGGTTCGGCTTCGTGAAAACGCTAGAATGTTTTTCGTTGTAACAATCGTTTCTACGGTCGCATTTATGTCGGTTGGTACACTGGCATCCTTGACGTCATTCGCATCTCAATATCGGGAAATGAATCCGTTAGGTCTTGTATATATAAGTGAAGCGGAAAACCCGCATGAAAAAACACATATTGCACAGGTTGAAAAAGAGTTGAAGGCGCAACAAATCGAGTATGAACTAGAAAAAATACAAATATTGTATCAAACTTCATCCTACTCGAAAAGCGAAGTCGCAATTCTTCGTATTTCCGATTTGAATAAATTGAGCAGTATTTATGGGCATTTGTCAATTCAGTTAAATGAAGGAGAAGCACTTTTTTTACCACCATCCGCCTCAGCCTATAAAAGTTTAAATGAACGCGTAGTTCAGACAGAGCTTGAAGAAAGCCTTGTGAAGATTAAAATTGCAGGTGCATATCCCTATCAATTGTTTCAGTCGAATTCAATAAGCGCAAATGCAATTGTTTTGAATGATATTGATTACAATAAGGTAGAGGTAATTGGAACGTACGGGAACTTTTCGCCGAAAATGTATTATGCGTTTGATATACCTGATTGGCAAGAGACAAAGGAAATTGGCTTATCGATAGACGATACGATAACGGAGTCTTTTATTTTAGGGACATCGAATATGTTGCCATTTACGTTTGACAACCCTGGATTAAATTACTCGATTATACGAACGACATTTTCATTGTTACTCTTAATCGGCTTGTTACTCGCGGCAGTATTTTTTCTGGCGGCAGGTAGTTTCATCTATTTCCGTTTGTATACGACGCTCGACCGTGATCGCAAACAATTTGATGTGCTCAGAAGAATGGGGCTTACGGACCGCGAACTCAAGCGAATTGTGAACCGTCAACTGATTCCACAATTTTTCTTCCCGTGGGGTGTAGCCTTACTTCATAGTGCCTTTGCATTTTTGTCCCTGCAAGTCATTTGGGATGCACTTGCTGAGATTTCGATTGCAAAAGAAATGATACTCGTTCTCGCAGGTTTTACAGTGATGCAAATTATTTACTTCTATTTAATTCGTTGGAGATATTTAACACATATTCGAGCACGTGGATGATTTATCCATGTGCTCTATTGTATTTTCAGAACTTTTCTTATATAATGAATTCAGTTGGTTTATGAATGGTGATTCATTCAAATAAGGGGGAGAATTAATTGAATTTAGTTTCACGAGTACACGATATTGCAATGAAACAACCGGAAAAAAGTGCGTATCATTTTATGGGGAAAGATACGTCGTACGCAGAATTCGATCAATCCGTATCAATGTTTGCATCTGCACTTCAAGATTTAGGGGTTAAAAAAGGGGACCATATCGCGTTTTTACTTGGGAACTCACCACATTTTTTGATTTCGCTTTATGCGACAATGAGAATCGGAGCAACTGCAATTCCGGTCAATCCAATTTATACGCCCGATGAAATATCTTATATTTTACAAAATAGTGATGCAAAAGTGGTTATCGCTTTAGATTTACTACTGCCATTAGTCGAAAAAGCTGCGGGTGCATTTCCTGCTATTAAACAGTATATTGTTTGCGAAACAGTTCCAGATACGCCAGAAAAAATTGCAGCACTAGCGGACGACGTTAAAGTTAAAGTACGTACATTCACTGAAGTAATCAGCTCTGGAAAACCAAATGGCCAACCGGTTGATGTTGATGAAAATGAAACCGCTGTCATATTGTACACGTCTGGAACAACAGGACGTCCAAAGGGCGCTATGTTAACGCATAAAAACCTGTTTTCCAACGCCAGAGATATCGCGGAGTATCTGTCGTTTTCAGAAAATGACCGCGTCATTGCCACGCTGCCTGTATTCCACGTCTTTGCCCTGACGGTAGTAGTTAACGCGCCACTTCTTCAAGGTGCAACAATATTACTCGTCCCACGGTTTAGTCCTGGAGATGTATTTACGATAGCAAGGGAACAAAAAGCAACGGTCTTTGCAGGTGTGCCAACTATGTATAACTTCATGTATCAGTACCCTGAAGGAAAGCCTGAAGACTTTGAAACTATTCGCCTCTCCATTTCCGGCGGATCCTCTCTTCCAGTCGCGCTGCTTCATGATTTTGAGGATAGGTTTGATGTGCGAATTTCCGAAGGATATGGTTTATCAGAAGCATCTCCCGTTACTAGTTTTAATCCAATAGATCGAGAGCGCATTCCAGGCTCGATTGGAAGGTCAATCGTTAACGTGGAAAATAAAGTCGTTAATGAACTCGGCGAAGAAGTTCCAAATGGGGAAGTCGGCGAATTGATTGTCCGCGGCCCGAATGTGATGAAGGGCTATTACAAAATGCCAGAAGAAACGGAAGTGGCAATCCGTGATGGCTGGTTATACACAGGCGATTTGGCTAGGCAAGATGAGAACGGATACATTTATATCGTTGACCGCAAAAAAGATATGATAATCGTTGGAGGATACAACGTATATCCACGTGAAGTCGAGGAAGTTTTATTTGCACATCGAGACATATTGGAGGCGGCAGTTATCGGCGTACCTGATCCCAATTTCGGTGAATCCGTCCACGCATTTGTTGTGATGAAAGAAGGGATACCTCATGACGAGGCGGCATTGATATCCTACTGCGAAGCACGGCTCGCAAAGTACAAAGTGCCAAAGCAATTTGATTTCTTAGATGAACTCCCAAAAAATACAACAGGTAAAATACTAAGACGCTCATTGAAAGATAGTTTGAAAGTATAAGCACGAAGACCTTCCTACAATGGTGTGTGGGAAGGTCTTTTTTTGTGAATAAACGCTGTCAAGTCTGTGAACTCCGCGGTGGCTCCAGCGAACTCCGCCGTCAAGACCATGAACTCCGCGGTCGGCTTCGTGAACTCCGCCGTGGGGGCCACGAACTCCGCTGTGACTCCGACGAACTCCGCGGTCGCCCCAGTGAACTCCGCCGTCGAGCTCGAACTCCGCCGTCAAGGCCACGAACTCCGCGGTCGGCCCAGCGAACTCCGCCGTCGAGCTCGAACTCCGCTGTCAAGTCCACGAACTCCGCGGTCGGCCCAGTGAACTCCGCCGTCGAGCTCGAACTCCGCCGTCAAGGTCACGAACTCCGCCGTCGCCCCCGCGAACTCCGCGGTCGGCACAGCGAACTCCACCGTGGGGTATCGAACTCCCCCGTCAAGTCCACGAACTCCGCGGTGGTTCCATCGAACTCCGCTGTCGCACTCGAACTCCGCCGTCAAGGCCATGAACTCCGCGGTCGTCCCAGTGAACTCCGCTGTCGCACTCGAACTCCGCCGTCACCAACCACCCACCCACAAAAAAAACTACCTAGTAAATACTCAAACTAGGTAGCCTACTAAATTCACTTGACGTTTACCTGTAATCGTAACGATTCGTGCGAAGGAATCTTAATGGTCCGCCGCAACAGCCGTATCTGTGAGAGCGTCGCCTACAACAGTTTCTGTTTGTTCGATATTGGCACCGACACTGTTGACAGCGACATTGATTGCAATTCCGCCCACCACACCTCATCGGTTCGTGGTAACCGTAGTTGTCAACGTTGAAATCATTCGTATCGTAGGCATCTCTCCTCCAATAATTATTCATTACTTAACCTCCTTCTTCAATCCCAAAAATTTCTGCGCCCTTCGGAGTCATCCCGTCTTTTGGGGTTTCTTTGATAAGGCGAAGGACTTCTACTTTTGCTAGTCCAACTTTTCTTCCTGCGCGGATCTTGGGACATGATATTGTTAATCTCGGATCGATCAGCTTTTTGCATCACCTTTCGAATCTCGTCTTCGTAAAAAATTGACATGCTTTCACTCCTCTCTTAATTAATTCAGAAAGGGAAAAATTACTTCCCTCTACTTAAAATACGCCGGAAAAACAAGGGCGATAGAGACAAGTGCGTGTTATGTAAAAATAAGTCCGCAAAGAGCCTAACTTCCTCTACCAAATTTCAAATATACGATACAATGATACTAATAAGGGGGAGTTTTCTATGAAGGCGATTATCGTTCCAGCATTCGGTCAACCCGATGTCATGCAATATGTAGACGTAGAAATGCCAACCATCACTAGCCACCAAGTGTTAATTGAAGTATCGAAAGCAAGCGTGAATTTTGCGGATATTAAAGCGAGATATGGCAATAAAGGAAACACTAGTTTTCCCTTCACACCTGGATTAGATGCAGCTGGCGTCATTGTCGACATTGGACCTGAAGTTACAGAGTTACACATTGGTCAGCGCGTCGTTTGTTTTCCAGTGAATGGGTCGTATTCGGAGTATGTTGTCGCGAACGAAAATTTGACGTTTGCAATTCCTGATGAAATCGACTTTGATATCGCAGTTGCGTGCACTACAGTCGGGCTTCTTTCTTACAAACTTCTTACGACAATCGCGAAAATCAATCCAGGCGAATCCATCCTGATCCACTCTTCTGCTGGGGGAGTTGGAACAACAGCAATTCGCATGGCAAAAATTTTAGGAGCAGAGAAAATCATTGGAACCGTTGGAGTTGAATCAAAAATACCTACAGCCTTAAACGCGGGTGCGGATCATGTGATTTGTTACGAGAAAGAAGACTTTGCTGCCCGTGTGAATGAATTTACAGAAGGCAAAGGAGTCAATATTATACTAGATTCAATTGCGGGCTCGATTACAGAAAAAAGCTTAGAGTGTCTAGCTCCGTATGGCAGGCTTGTTCAATTTGGAAATTCAAGTGGACAGGTTGGTCAAATTAAAACGAGTGATTTGCATTCGAGTTGTCGTTCAGTCCTAGGATTTAGTTTAGGAACTTCACGTAAACTTCGACCAGAATTGCTCAGAAATACCGCAACTCAAGTCTTTCAATTGCTGGAAGATGGGAAATTAACGATGGATATAGGACATCATTTTCCATTGAAAGATGCTGTACTGGCACATGAATTAATGGAAAGTCGATTTAGTACTGGCAAAATTATTTTAGATGTGAAGAATTAAGAGTTGTAGAATAGAAGGGGAACGATCTCGACTATCAAAATAGTAGTGGAAATAATTTAGGGGGAACTACCAATGAAAAAACGCAAAATAGAAGCAAATGATTTGTTTCAATTAAATTCTGTAACCAATCCCAAAATAGCACCAAATGGCAAGGAAGCGGTATTTGTCCGCACTCATATCAATGAGGAAGACAATGCATATATCGCAAATTTATTTCATATTGATTTGACCACACATGAGGTAACGCAGTGGACATATGGCAACGAACGAATTTCTTCACCAGAATGGTCGGCAGATGGGAAAAGAATCGCCTTTTTATCGAATCGGGACGAGAAGAACCAAGTCTTTCTTTTATCTGCAAGAGGCGGAGAGTCGAAGAAGCTAACCTCTTTTGAAAATGGGGTCTCAAGCTTTAAGTGGTCTCCATGTGGAAAAAAAGTGTGGATAAATGCTGTCGTTAAAGAAGGGATGACATTCACAGATTCGGAACAAAAAGACGAGAAAAAGTTTCCTCAACCGTACCGCGTTACGAAAATGAAATACAAAATGGACGGAATCGGTTTAGTTCCACAGGATGCTTTTAAACAAATAGGCGTAGTTGATGTTGCAACGGGTGACGTGACACAATTTACCGAAGGCAATCACGACCATTCACTTGAAGCAGTTTCAAATGATGGAAAGAAAATCATCCTAGCCGTGAATCGAAATGAAAATCAAGACTTCGAATACCGTCAGCCATTGTTCATCGTTGACGTGGAATCAAAGGAGGAAACAGTTCTTATCGATGAGGAAGGTTTCTTCGGTGGCGCAACGTTTTCGAACGATGACCGTTACATTGCCTATGTCGGCGCAGATTTTAGTTATCGTATAGCAACGCAGCCAAGTTTATTTGTTTATGATACGCAAGATGGAACCCACATGAACTTGACGGAAGGTATGGATGCACCTGTTGGCGATCAACTTGTGGAAGATTTTCAACAAGGAGTTGCCGCACCGGCAGTCGTTTGGACGAAACACAATCACTTGTATATTCAGCTTTCAACAATGGGTGACGTACGTCTTTATTATGTATCGCTCGAAGGCGAAGTGTATCCAGCTACACAGGAAAATGAGCATGTGTATGGCTATGACGTATCTTCAGATGGGGAATTTGCTCTTATAACGGTGGGCGATGCAGTGAATCCTGGTGAATTGGCAAAGCAGACGATTGCAACGGGCGAGCGAACAATTCTAACTTCATTCAACAAAACGTTTACCAATGAAGTTAAACTTGTTGAACCAGAAGCCATTGTTTATAAAGGCGCTAAAAATTGGGACGTCCATGGTTGGATAATGAAACCAACCCATTTTGAAGAAGGTAAGAAGTACCCACTCGTTGTAAATATCCACGGAGGACCTGCCGCAATGTATGGAAATTCGTTTTTCAATGAAATGCAGTTGCTTGCAGCCCAAGGATATGGCGTTTTATACGTTAATCCACGAGGGAGTCACGGCTATAGTCAAGAGTTTGCAAACGCGGTTCGTGAGGATTTTGGCGGTGATGACTATCTAGATATTATGGCTGGTCTCGATTTTGCACTTGCTGAAAATGACTGGATTGACGCGGACCGACTTGGGGTGACTGGTGGAAGCTATGGTGGCTTCATGACAAACTGGATCATTGGCCATACAAATCGTTTTAAGGCGGCGGTTACGCAACGTTCGATTTCGAATTGGATTAGTTTCTTTGGTGTATCGGATGTGGGCTATTACTTTAATGAATGGCAGCACGGTGCGGATATGAACGATGTGGATAAACTGTGGGCAATATCGCCACTTAAATACGCAAAGAATATCGAGACACCGCTGTTAATTCTCCACGGAGAAAAAGATTTTCGTTGCCCGATTGAGCAAGCAGAACAATTATATATCACTTTAAAAAGTATGAAGAAAGAGGCAGAATTCGTCCGTTTTCCAGATGCCGATCACAACTTATCGCGCACAGGCGCACCGAATTTACGTATAGCTCGGTTAGAAGAAATTCTTAATTGGTTTGCAAAATATATATAAATAGAAAAACGCAATCATCCGCAATTTTGGGGTGACTGCGTTTATAAGTTAATGCTTTACATTCTACTGAAAATTGAATAGTCTGAAATTGTTGGATCACTCACTAGTAAAGGAGTGGAGTAAATGATTGACAAAAAAGTGTGCGTTTCCATTCGTCAAGTCTCAAAAAGCTTTGGTAAACAAAGCGTATTAAAAGACATTACGCTCGATATTATCGAAGGAGAAATATTTGGCCTTCTCGGCCCATCTGGCGCTGGTAAAACGACATTGGTTAAGCAATTGGCTGGTCTAGATACTCCTACTTTAGGTGAAAATTTTGTGTTTAATCGTAAAATGCCGTCGCTCCAATTAATTAATCGAATCGGATATATGGCACAAGCGGATGGCTTATATGAGGATTTATCCGCCAAAGAAAACTTGGAGTTCTTTTCGACGCTTTATGGATTAAAAGGAAAAAAGAAAACTGACAGAATCAATGAAGTTATAGAATTAGTTCAGCTTTCAAATGATGTGACCAAATTGGTATCGAATTATTCAGGAGGAATGAAAAGAAGACTTTCCCTTGCGATTGCCCTTCTCCATGAACCTGAATTACTGATTTTAGATGAACCGACAGTGGGGATCGATCCAGTTTTAAGAAAAGCGGTCTGGAAAGCGTTTGATGAATTAAAGAAACAGGGAAAGACGTTACTTGTAACGACTCATGTCATGGACGAAGCAGATAAATGCGACCGACTTGGATTAATGCGGGACGGACAATTAATAGCGATAGGCACGCCCGATGAACTGAAAACCAGAACGAGTACCTCAACCATTGAGGAAGCTTTTCTCGTTTATGGGGGTGCAGAAGAATGAGAGTCCTGGCTTTAGTAAAGCGAATTCTACGGCAAATCGTACGAGATAAACGAACGATTGGGCTTCTAATTTTTGCGCCCATTTTGGTCCTGACGATGTTGAGTTTAGTCTTTAATGTGGATGAGTATGTACCCAAAGTAGGCTTGGTCAATGTGCCTGACGCAGTTTTAGAGCAAATGCGTATTGAAGGTGCGAAAATAACGAGATTTACGAATGAATTAGATGCGAAAAGCTATCTTGCAGAAACTAAAATTGACGGGTACCTTCTATTTAAAGGAGATAATCCATCTGTTGTTCTCGAGGGAAGTGATCCAAGCGTTGCGGGAGCCACAATGAAATGGCTTCAAACGGCTTTACCATCCGGCCACCAAAACGCTCTAATGGGAAGTCTAGACGTCGATTATTTACACGGATCAAGTGAAATGGGAATGTTTGATTATTTCGGTCCGGTTCTACTCGGTTTCTTTGTGTTCTTCTTTGTATTCCTAATTGCTGGCGTATCGTTTTTACGGGAACGGACAACCGGAACGCTTGAACGACTCATGTCGAGTCCGATTCGAAGATGGGAAATCGTCCTAGGCTACGTCATTGGTTTCGGCTTGTTCACAATTATTCAATCGGCAATCATTGCCGCCTATACAATTTACGTACTCGGAATGGTTATGGAAGGGGCATTCGGTTATGTGCTATTAATCACATTACTCCTTGCGCTCACTGCACTTACACTCGGTATTTTATTGTCATCGTTTGCGAACAACGAATTGCAAATGATTCAATTCATTCCAATCGTCGTCGTTCCACAAATCTTCTTTTCCGGTTTATTCAACATAGAAACACTACCGGATTGGCTTAGCTGGATTGGTCTGATTACACCGTTATATTATGCAGCAGAGGCGTTACGTGATGTGATGGTAAGAGGGTATGGGTGGAGTGAAATTCATTTGGAGATTTTTGCACTAATAGGATTTTCACTTCTGTTCATTGCAATAAACATCCGTGCATTGCGTAAATATCGTAAAATATAAGGAGAAGGGTGACACCTTCTCCGCTGCTTATTTCCCTTTAAATATAGGTTTTCGTTTCTCATTAAATGCTGCAAGCGCCTCGATTCGATCTTCAGTCGGAATCGTCACCTCATAAGCCTTCCGTTCAATTGCTAAACCTGTATGTAAATCTACATTCATCCCTTGTTTCACAGCAAATTTGGCTTGTTGAACTGCAATCGGTCCATTCCTTAAAATAGCATCCGCAAAAGTAGTCGTCTCAAGCAAGAGGTTTTCTGATGCCACAACTTTTGTGACGACACCGTACGCAAAAGCTTCAGAAGCTGTCATTCGCTTGGCCGTCAAAATGAGTTCAAGCGCCTTCGCTTCGCCAATCAACCTTGGTAAACGCTGCGTGCCCCCAGCACCGGGAATAATCCCTAGTCCAGTTTCAGTGAGCCCCATTAACGCAGTGTCGGCAGCTATCCGGAAATCACAGGAAAGGGCCAACTCCATACCTCCGCCAAAAGCAAAGCCATTCATCATGGCAATTGTTGGTTGCGGCAACTCCGCAATAGATGTAAAAACTTCCCCGATTTTATAAATATTTCGTTTGACTTGGATATCGGTTAGCGTTTTACGTTCTTTTAAATCGGCACCTACACTGAATGCTCGGTCTCCAGAGCCTGTAAACACTACCGCACGAATATCTGGATTAATTCGGATGGACTCGGTAATTTGCCCGAGTTCAGTTAGGATGTCGTAATTAAAAGCATTCATCGCATTTGGTCGGTTAAGCGTCACAAATGCTACATTCCCTTTTTGTTCAAAACGAACGAACTCCATTCCCATTCCCCCTAAGTGAAAGTGATTGTACCTACTTAAAATATACCATTATTAGTATGAAGTTATATAAAAGAATAGTAGAATAGTTATAGATTGATATAATTAAATGAAAAGGAGGTGTATTTGTTGAAAATCTTTGTTGGAAGACAACCGATACTTGATCTAGATGGGAAAATTTTTGGATACGAGCTGCTTTACAGAAACAGTGAAACCAATTCTTTTCCTGGGATTAATCCGGAAAAAGCAACGATTGAATTGCTAGTGAATACATTTTTGTCAATTGGAGTAAATGAAGTTGTAGGTGAAGGATTATCCTTTATTAACTTTACTGGGAAACTCCTTGCACAAGAAGTATTCGATAGCCTAGATCCCGAACGAGTGATCATTGAAATCCTTGAAGATGTAGAAATTACGCCAGCCCTTTTAACAAGAATAAGCAGGCTGAAGGAAACTGGATTTAAAATTGCGCTCGACGATTTTATTTTGCAAGGAGAATATTTGCTGAATGAACGCTTATTCCAAGTTGTCGACTATATAAAAGTCGACTTTGTCGGAACGTCCATAGCCGAACGGACGGATGTGGAGAAGTTTTCTAGAAAATACCCTCAAATTCAACTACTCGCTGAAAAAATTGAAACCAAAGAACAATATAATATAGCAAAAGAAGCAGGGTACAAACTTTTCCAAGGGTATTATTTTGCGAAACCTGAAATTATGATCGGGTATGAGATTCCATCGTATGTGAATATGCATTTTATTATAATTCAAATGATAAATAAGGGTCAATCTAGTATTACAGAAATTGCAGACTTAATCATGCGAGATGTCTCATTGTCTTACAAACTGTTGCGCTTTATTAATTCGCCGGCTGTTGGTGTACGAAGTAAAGTGAGCTCCATTAGACAAGCTCTTGTACTCGTAGGACTGAATGATACAAAGAAATGGATGCACGTTCTAGCCATGCGCGAAATTAATCAAGATGGCGCGAATGGGAGTATTCGAGCGTTAGTGGAGTTTTCGTTAATACGTGCAAAAACATGCGAACTTTTGGCTAGGAAAAAGGGCAAGGATAATCCCGATGAGTATTTCATGGCGGGAATGTTATCGTTAATGAACGTGATCATGAAAAGTGAGTGGGATCATGTATTAAAGTTAATTTCAGTTTCTGACAGAGTCGCAAATACACTTCAAGGTACGCGAACATCAATTACCCCTTACATAGAAATAGCTGAAGCAATTGAGCGATTTGACTGGGAGCGTTTAGACAAGCTGGCGGTCGAACATGGAATTACAATGGACGAACTATCCTCCATAAGCACAGAAGCGTTCCGTTGGACTCGGAATTTGGAGTAGTCGGGTAGTCCACCTACCTATATCCCTTTTCTCGAACTTTATGTAGAATGGAGTGCAGGAGTTGAAAATAATGCGAACAGCAGTTATTACCGATAGCACGGCGTATTTGCCGAGCTTTATACAAGAAGAGTTATCGATTCGAATGATTCCATTAGCGGTCACGATTGATGGGGAAGTATTTGAAGAAGAAGTAGACATCTCAACTGCTGAATTTTACAATAAAGTACGTGGAGAAGGTCCTTTACCTAAATCATCGCAACCATCCGTTGGGAAGTTTGTGGAACTATTTGAGTCGCTAAAAGAAGACTATGATGCCGTTGTATCCATTCATTTGTCGAGTGGAATAAGTGGAACGTACGCTGGAGCAATCCAAGCTGGTGAAATGGTGGATAACTTGGAGGTACACTTCTTTGATTCAGAAATATCGTGTTATTTGCAAGGGTTTTACGTTATCCGAGCAGCGGAACTTGCGAAAAATGGAGCCAGCCCTGAAGAGATTTTGGTGGAGTTAGATGAAATGAAAAAAACAATGCGTGCCTACTTCATGGTAGAAAACCTTTCACACCTACAACGTGGAGGTAGATTATCGGGAGCACAAGCACTAATCGGCGGGCTTCTCCAAGTTAAACCGATTCTTCATTTTCAAGAAAAAGTAATTGTTCCTTTTGAAAAGATTCGTACACGTAAAAAAGCGATGAAACGAATCGCAGATTTACTGGCAGCAGATGCAGAGAAAATGCCACTTGAAGCGGCGATCATTCACGGAAATTGTCCCGAAGATGCAAAGATTTGGCTGGACGAATTGTCCGAAAGACTACCGAATGTGAAGTTCAAAATCAGTCATTTCGGTCCGGTTATCGGCACACATCTTGGCGAAGGCGCAATGGGGCTAGGTTGGGTAAAGCGAAACTAACAAATTAGAGGAGTGTGTGCGGATGACAAATAGAGTAGCCACAAAGAGTAGAGATTTTCTTTCAGGTCGAATTTGGCACCGCATGCACACCCCTTTTCCTTCCGAAATCATCAACGCCCACATCACCTCAGAAAACCTTCAAATCATTTCTGGAATCAAAACCCGCAAAACTTTCCTGAACCAATCCAATCCTTTTTGCAATCGATGTGAAAATGACAATCCTTCACGCTTCACCACATTTGACTGTGCTAAATGCAATGGCCCGTGTACGTATTGTAGGCATTGCTTGAAAATGGGTCGCGTTTCCTCCTGCACAGAACTCATTATTTGGAAAGGTGAATTACCTACTTATCCTCGAAAACACCTACTCGCTTGGGAAGGTACTCTCACCGCGGGCCAACAAAAAGCTTCCGAAGAACTGCTTGAAAGCACGTATAAAGGGAAGCCACACTTAGTCCATGCTGTATGAGTGACTAAGAATAACGACGGAACAATAATAGTTAAAAGTTCCATTCGAAAATTATCGAATTATCTTCTATGATTATGCGGTCTATTACCTTCTCTACAATGGCTCTCTTCTCGCTAAATTCAAGCTTATCGAAGTCTATGACATAACTATCAAGTTCGTCCAAATCGATGTTTAACGAGGCGCTCTGCTCTTCTGTGCTTTGTTTAGTTATGAGGTCCTTTTTCTCCACGTTCAACTTCTCTATTTTGCTAGATAAAACATCCTTTTCGATGTCACCCTCTGAATATAAATCAATTAGACGACCTATCTTCTCATCGACCTTACGAATTGCTAACTCATAATTCTTTTTGTGTTTCGGTGTTACTACGGATCTTCTACGTTCTTTTATCATGCTTTGTAGTTCACTTTTAAATAGTGCTTCGACGATATCGTTTTTGACAATTTTATTGAAGCATTTTTCATCATACTCACTTGGGAAACGTCTTGCCCGACATAAATATGATCGCACGTAATAATCTCCTATCGTTTGATTCTTTACCTTGTAACTGTACGTCATATAAATTTCATTGCACTTTCCACAATGTGTTAATGATCCAAATAGACTTTCTCGAGCTTTACCTGCATTTCTCCCTGCTGGATGGCGTGAGAGTAAAATTTGTACACGATTAAATTGCTCATCTGAAATAATTCTATCGTGGGCACCCTCATATTCATTCTCTTTGTAACTAACCTTACCGATATAAAGACGGTTACTTAAGATTTGTCTTATTGTCGTAAATCTCCTGCTGGCATAACCTTCTTCTTTTAAGACCTTTTGAATGATAGTAATTGAGTGATGTTTTTCGTATAAATCAAAAATGCGCTGCACTTTTTCAGCTTCAGGATCATCAATAACCATTGTGCTATTCGGACCCTTCTTGTACCCTGTCGGCATATGATTACCTCCAAGCTGACGGAATCCGGCTTCAATCCTCTTTTGTATTCCACTTTGCATACGCTCAGTAATAGTAGCCCGCTCTAATTCGGCAAAGACGGCTAATATACCAATCATGGCCATACCGAATGGTGTTGTCGTATCGAGCGTTTCAGATACGGAAACAAATGCTTTATCATTTTTCAAGAAATAATCTTGTATCAATTCCATTGTATCGCGTTGGGAACGGGATAAGCGGTCTAATCGGTATACCATTATCACATCGAATTCATCCAGTCGGTTTAATAAATTCTGTAAGTCGGGACGATCCATGTTAGCTCCCGAATAAGCAGCATCGTTAAAGTAGTCACCAACTACCCACCCTTTAGATGCGCACATTGCTTCCATGCGTTCTGTTTGTATTTCAATGCTATAGTTCCCGTCTTGTGCATTTGTGCTGTAACGACTGTATAGGGCTACTCTCTTTGTGCTATCCATAGTTTTATCTCCCTTCATATATAAGAAAGAGCAGATTTCCCGTATGAGGGTTTGTCTGCTCTTTTTAATTCCTAGCGCTAGAAATTAATGTATTCTTTCAGAGCGTATAACTTTACCAATTATCTGTACAGGGTTATTCGGTGTAACAAATATAGCCTCGTATTCAGGGTTAACTGGCAATAATATCATCATTCCATCTTGTTTCTTGATTCTTTTCAATGTAGCTTCTGTATTTCCATTGACCATGACCGCAGCGATCTCGCCATTTTCGACTTCATTCTGTTCTCTTAATAAAACCATTGAGCCATCTGGTATTTCCGGATACATGGAATCTCCTTTTGCTTCTAAGTAGAACAAGTTTCCAGATGGTAACCGATCAGCTAGTTCGATTCTGTAATCTTCATAGTTTGCTTCGGCCAGTATCGGATCTCCACAAGATATTGTTCCAAGGACAGGTATTCTCACGGTACGTTGAGACACTTCTATGATGTTTGTTGGTTTTTGTAAATCTCTTTCCATCAAATCTGTCAAACTGACATTAAATATTTTAGCTATATCGGAAAGAGTTCCTGATTTAGGTGTATAAGTTCCTTTTTCCCACTCACTTATTGTGGATGCGCTTTTCCTTCCTAATAGTTGAGCTAGTTCTAGTTGTTCTAAATGCTTCTTTGTTCTTAGGTATTTCAAGTTCTTTCCGAAATTGTTAGACATTATTTTTCCACTCCCTTCTATATATAGTATTGCATACATTTCAGTTAATTAGAAGTGTGTTTGTGAAAATACTTCTGTATTTCTGAAATTAGTTGTTGACTTCGGTTAAACCGAAGTGATATAGTAATGACATAGAACGACAGGAGGTGACAAAGTGTTGTGTATTTTATCAAAAGAACCATTGAAAATATTGCGAGTTCGAGCTAATCTGACACAAAAGCAACTTGGCGAAAAAGTAGGCATGACAGGAGAAATCATTAGTCATTATGAAAAAGATGTAAACAATTTACGGAAAGCGCAATACGGAAATATTGAAAAATTAGCTTTTGCATTAGGTGTTTCGGTAGATGATATTTTTTTAGGATAGACTTCAGAAAAACCGAAGTAGAGTATTATCGGCCTATCAACAGGCTTGACCGTGAATGGACTAGAAAATCATGGCGATTAAATAAAAAGGAGGAAGCACATTGAAAGGATCAATACCTACACATGTAGTTGTTACAGGTAAGAGGTGTGGAAGAATGCGAAGTAGGTGCATGAAATGTACAAAATAGAAATCCCTCATTTATCGTTTGAGAATGAAAAAATAGAAACGCCAGTTGGTCTTTCGGAATTACTAGAATCCACTTGGACGGTAAAGGGGGAAATTAATAATGAAGTGGTGAGTAAATTCCATCGAACAACTTTTAAAAAACCAAATGGTCGATGGGTGACTAAATTCGAAGGGATGTGAAGAAAAGTGAAATTCGGAGAAATGGCATTATGGACGAATCGTTTGAAAGAAGTGCTGTTAATCAAAGATTCCTATATCCAGCGGGCGCGCATGAAAAACTTGAAGAATGATTTTACTTTAGCTTATTGCGAACTACTTGAATCGACTAAAGATTATTCGTTAATCCGGCTTAGGTTCACGATACAGCAAGAACACTTTCGCATCGTTTAACGAGAAAGGGAGGGAAACATTATGAAGAAGTTCTACTTCACATTTGGATCGGGCCATCCAAAACACAATACCTACCAAGTTATCTTCGCAAAAACAGAAGAGGTTGCATACAAGAAGATGTTTGCGATTCACGGTACTCAATGGGCTTTCTGCTACAACCAAGAACAATGGACGGATTCAAGAAAGAAGTATTTCAGAAATTTGAAACCTCTGAAATATGCTTATGAGTTTGCTTCATGAGTTACGAATTCGAAGGTGTCAAATTGTGCTTGTATCTAGCATTAAAAAAGCTCAATGAAAATGATTTAGACATGGCCAAGCATCGACTCGAAGAAGCTATTAAACTCATGGAAGAATTGCAAAAAGAAAAGGAACTTGAGGGGAGGTGAAAGCTAAGTGGATTTTCTAGCGGTTGGGGTGTCGAGCAAAACAATTTATGCAAGCGGAACCAGAGCGGATTGTATGCGCAGATTGATAGAAAAGTATCCTACTACAAAGGAAGGAAGAGGTGTTCATAAAAAATCCAGCGTTGCTGTGAAAATTGTTTTGCCTGAACCTGTGATTTTAATTCGAAAATGAGGGGAGGTGAAATTAATGGTTGATACAGCCATTAAAAACGGAATCAACAGAAGGACCTACAATAGTAGGGTGCAAAGAGGTTGGGATAAGCGTTTAGCTGCAACTAAACCCGCTGCAACTGAATACCAAGGCGATTATGCCATTTATAAAAAAGGCGAACTCGTTCTAATGGGATCAAAAAAAGAGTGCGCTGAATATTTGGGAGTAACTGAGCAATACATTCACTGGATGACAACACCTACCGGGATCAAGCGTAGGGATGAAAGAAAAAAACCAGAAATGGCTATGGCTGCGGTTAAGTTGGATGACTAGGGGAGGGATAGAATGTTTGAAGAATTCGTCAAAAAAGTTATCGAAAACGCCGTTCAAGAAGCTAAACAAAGAAAAGAAGCGGAAACCAATTCATTGATGTCGGAGATTACAAATTTTCATATTACACAAGTAATCGACAAAGCATTAGAAACCAAAGACCAAAAAGCATTTGAAATTTTAGTGAAAATAAAAAACGACCGTTTACAGACGGCCGCTAAATAAAACACTCACCATAATAATACCACGAAAAGAAGGGAGTTTATATATTTATGATTAAAATTAACAAACTTGAAATAGAAAACGTGAAACGTGTAAAGGCAGTCAAAATTGAGCCGACAGCGAATGGTCTCACAATCATTGGTGGAAGGAATGGACAAGGTAAAACGAGTGTGCTGGATGCAATCGCTTGGGCGTTGGGTGGTAACAAATACCGTCCTTCTCAAGCGCATCGTGAGGGCAGTGTCATACCACCACATTTATCCATAACATTATCAAATGGATTGGTAGTCGAACGAAAAGGAAAAAACAGCGATTTAAAAGTTGTTGATCCAAATGGAGAAAAAGCAGGACAGCAACTATTGGATAGTTTTGTTGGTGAGTTGGCTATCGATTTGCCAAAGTTTATGAATTCAACAAGTAAGGAAAAGGCGAATACTTTACTGCAAATTATCGGCGTGGGTGAGCAGCTGTATGCATTCGATAAAGAAGAAGCAGAACTTTATAGCAAGCGCCTCACAATCGGTCAAATTGCCGACCAAAAGAAAAAATTTGCAGATGAACAGACTTATTTTCCCGATGCACCAAAAGAGCCGATATCTGCATCTGATTTGATTCAGCAGCAACAAGCTATTTTAGCTAGAAATGGTGAGAACCAGCGTAAACGTGAACAGGTTTCGCAAATTGAATTCCAGTATCAACAAGAAGAAAGCGGTATTGCTCATTTAAGTAAGCAAATTCAGGACCTTACGATTCAATTACAGGGCATGACTGAAAAGCATAATCAGACAGCTACAGACTTGGAAACAGCACGTAAATCAGCACTGGACTTGCACGATGAGTCAACGGACGAGCTTGAGCGCAATGTCCAACAGATTGATGAAATCAACCGCAAAGTCCGTACTAATTTAGACAAGGATAAAGCCGAAAGTGATGCTCATGAATACCGTGCACAATACGACAAATTTACAGCAACTATCAATGATTTACGCAAAAAGAAAACGGACCTCTTAACAAATGCAAATTTGCCACTGGATGGGCTAGGTGTAATGGATGGAGAACTTATTTACAACGGTCAGAAATGGGACAATATGAGCGGTTCCGACCAATTAAAAGTATCCACGGCGATTGTTCGCAAATTGAAGCCGGATTGTGGATTCATTCTATTGGACAAGTTGGAGCAAATGGATCTTGAATCATTAACTGAGTTCGGTCAGTGGCTAGAAGAGGAAGGTTTGCAGGCAATCGCCACAAGAGTAAGTACCGGTGAAGAATGCCAAATCATTATTGAAGATGGCTATGTAGATGGACAAGTCTTAGTTCCAGAAACGCCGCCAGTAGCACCGACAACGTGGAAAGCGGGTGAGTTTTAAATGCAAGTAATTAGCGGAAAATTACAGACTGCAAAAAAGGTTGTAATTTACGGACCGGAAGGTGTGGGGAAATCTTCGTTTTCATCTATGTTTCCTAATCCGGTATTTGTTGATACAGAAGGATCTACTACGGAATTAAATGTTATACGTTTACCAAGACCAACCAGTTGGCAAATGATTAGCGAGCAGGTTGATTGGGCGAAAAGTCAATTCCAAATGGGTGTATACAAGACTTTAATTATTGATACGGCGGATTGGGCGGAACGATTATGCATACTTTCAATTTGTGCTGTTCACTCTAAAAAAGGAATTGAGGATTTCGGTTATGGAAAAGGTTACGTGTTTCTTGAAGAAGAGTTTGGGCGTTTTCTAAATAAATTATCCGACGTCGTGGAAGCAGGAATGCATGTTGTCTTGGTGGCTCATAGCCAAATCATTAAATTCGACCAACCTGACGAAATGGGGTCGTACGACCGTTATCAATTGAAATTGAGTAAGAAAGTAGCACCGCTTGTCAAAGAGTGGGCGGATATGCTGCTGTTTCTAAATTATAAAACATTCAGCGTTGCAGCAGACGAGAATGGCAAGAAGCACAAAGTGCAAGGTGGCAGACGTGTGATCCACACAACGCATCACCCTGCATGGGACGCAAAAAACCGACAGGGATTACCAGATGAATTACCACTAGAATATGCACAGATTGCTCACATCTTTAATGATGCAGCACCGGCACCGGTTCAACAGCCAATGCAACAACCGGAAGTTCCGTTGACAGCGCCACCTATTCAGCCAACACAAGCGCCACAACAAATGGCGTCTGTACCGGAAGTGGCGCTAGTTCCACCAGTAACACCTACACCGCCAATACAACAGCCAGAAGTACCTGTTCCGCAAGTGACAGTTCCACCACAGCAAACCGTGCAAAAAGCACCGACGCAACCACCAGTAGTGGTTTTAGATCCTGCAATTCCGAAAGCGTTACAAGATTTAATGATACCGAACGAAGTGAAAGAGTATGAAATTCAGTCCGTTGTTAGCCAGAAAGGATACTACCCATTGGATACTCCAATCATAAATTATGACCCGAGTTTCATAGATGGGGTTTTGGTAGCGGCATGGCCACAAGTCTTTCAAATGGTAATAGATTTCCGAGAGAGTCTACCATTCTAAGATAAAAATACTAGGAGGAATAATAGATGACACAAGAACGCGAATATCAATGGGATGACACGATTCAGAAGGATGGACCAGTTTTTAAACTTTTACCAGCGGGAGAGTATAATTTCACTGTGGAAAAGTTTGAACGTAGAAGATTTGCAGGTAGCACTAAGTTACCAGCTTGTAATGAAGCATTTTTAACGATTCATATTGATGGTGGGGAGCATGGACAAACTAGCGTATTACACAGTTTATATTTGCACTCGGTAACGGAAGGCTTTCTTTCTGCATTTTTCTCGTCAATTGGACAGAAAAAAGAAGGGGAAGCTGTACGCATGAATTGGGGAGCCGTAGTTGGAGCAAGAGGTAGATGCGAATTATTTCAAGATACGTACAAAGAAAAGACGAACAACAAAATTAAAAACTTCTTGCCTTACGAAGACTTTTTGAAGCACAACGGAGCGCAACAACAACCAGCACCACCGCAATATCAAGCACCACCTGTTCAACAATACCAGCAACCAGTACCACCAGTTCAGCCGCAGCAACCGGCAACACAGACACCTTTTCCGACAGCGCCACAACAGGGTGGATATACGCCAGGACAATTCTAGGAGGGGAACTAATTGAAACTCAGATATTACCAAGAGGGTGCAAGAGTAGCTATTCAAGAAGATTGGGAAACGAATGGTTTCAAGAAAACATTATTGGTCCTCCCTACTGGAACGGGTAAGACGATTGTGTTTTCAAAAGTCATTGAAGACCGGGTGAAAAAGGGCGAGCGCGTTCTCGTCCTTGCCCATCGCGGTGAATTACTAGATCAAGCTGCAGACAAATTAGAACAGAGCACTGGATTGAAAACTGCAACAGAAAAAGCAGAAGAAACATCTATTGGAAGTTGGTATCGAGTAGTGGTTGGTAGTGTTCAAACGTTAATGAGAGAAAAAAGACTGAATCAATTTGATAGGGACTTCTTCGACACAATCATAATTGATGAAGCACATCATAGTATTTCCGACAGTTATCAACGGGTTTTAGCACACTTTGAAGATGCAAATGTACTTGGCGTTACGGCTACACCAGACCGTGGAGATATGCGGAATTTAGGTTCTTATTATGAAAATATAGCCTATGAATATACGCTTCCAAAAGCAATTAAAGAAGGTTATCTCTCACCAATTAAAGCATTAACGATTCCCTTGAAATTAGATTTATCAGGAATTGGTCAACAAGCAGGTGATTTCAAACTTGGTGAATTAGGTAGTGCTCTTGATCCTTACCTTGAATCAATTGCGGATGAAATGGTAAAAGTTGCAAGCGATAGAAAGATAGTCGTATTCCTTCCATTGGTAGCCACAAGTCAGAAGTTTACACAAATATTAAATGAAAAAGGTTTTCGAGCTGCAGAAGTAAATGGCGAATCCAAGGATCGCGCTGAAGTATTAGCAGATTTCGATAATGATAAATACAACGTCTTATGTAACTCGATGCTACTTACAGAAGGTTGGGATTGTCCAAGTGTTGATTGTGTAGTTGTTTTACGTCCCACAAGAGTTAGAAGTCTTTACAGCCAAATGGTTGGGCGCGGTACCCGACTGTATCCTGGTAAAACTGAATTATTATTACTTGATTTTCTATGGCATACGGATCGCCATGAACTTTGTCATCCATCGCATTTAATTGCTGAAAATGATGAAGTGGCTAATGCGATGACCAAACAAATCGAAGAAGCGGGCATTCCATTAGATTTGGAGTTAGTCGAAGTACAAGCAGCGGAAGATGTCGTTTCTCAACGTGAGGAAGCGCTTGCTAAACAACTCGAGGAAATGAAGCGACGCAAACGAAAGCTAGTGGATCCACTTCAATTTGAAATGTCTATTCAAGCGGAAGATTTATCTAGTTATCGACCTACATTCGGCTGGGAAATGGGACCACCAAGTGAAGCACAAGTTGCCACGTTAGAAAAACTAGGCATTCATCCGGAAATGGTTGATAACGCGGGGAAGGCTACCAAACTACTTGAACGTTTGGATAAGCGTAGGCAAGAAGGAATGACAACTCCAAAACAAATCAGATTCTTGGAACAACGTGGTTTCGGTCACGTAGGTGGATGGTCATTCGATAGTGCTAAAAATTTAATCGATAGAATTGCGGGCAACGGATGGAGAATTCCGCCGGGCATCAATCCAAAAGAATATCGTGGGGAGTGAAGATAAATGTTTGATTACTTCGTATTCATTTTCATGTCTTCAGTCATTGTTTCCATTTACTATTGTCTTGGTTTTTTCACAGGGAGGTGTTCGAAATGACAAGATACACATTTGAGGAAAAACAACAAGCACTGGACGAGGCACATGAACTCATGATGTCGGATGCAGAAAAACTAAAATCCGTAAAAAACTATGTAAATTCAAATTTTTATAAAAACATCAACCCTATTTTAAATGAATCAGAATTGAATTTATTGATTGGATTGGCGGAAAAGGGATTAGGGGATGAAGAGTTGCGAGAAGAAAACATTAATTTACGCGGTGCAATTATGATGTCGTTAGAATTGCACAAATGGAATAACAACGAATCTGCGGAAATACTAGAAAAAGTGCTAGAGGATAACCCATGATCCATGACGGTATGGGATTACACGGACAAGCTAAAGATCGTGCAAACTGGGAAGCGTCCTTACAACATCGGAAAGAGTTAATACGTCTGGGGAAAAGGCTAGGTATCAGATTCAAGCATGATCCACACGCTATGAAACTGCGAGAATTGGAAAGATTCGTTTATGCGGTAAGAGATAAACGAGAACGATGGGAAAACGAACGGAAATTAAGGAACAGTTGACACATAAGGAGGAATAAGGATGAACACTTTCAAGCATGAATTAGGTGACGTTTTTTTAATCAAGGATTTTAAAGTAGCGGTACACACTTTAGAAAAACAGCATTTTATACAAAGCAAGAACTATGTAAGAGGTTTAGGACTCATTACAGGACGGTATATTGCAGAAGATGATGGTTGCGAATATTATCAAGTGAAAATGGAAGATGGTTATGAACTTACAGTAGGGAAGTACTTTTTGAGTGACTGTATGAGGGTTCTTAGATAACTAAACAGTACGATCATAAAGCGACATAAAAGGAGATAAAATAATGGCAAATGAAACAGAGTTAATTAGAATCCACACAACGAATAAATACTCAGACCAAAGCATTGATTTCGGAGTGTTTCCGACAGTTGACAAACTAACGGATTCAGAAAGGGAAGAGTTGGGGCAACTATTATTTTCGATGCTAACAAGATTGAAAAAGAACCAATATCCTTTTTCGAAGTAATACACCGGTGCAATCAAAAGGGCGAGTAATAAAAAAGGGGTTGAATAACATCGAAATTAAAATGGATTTAATACCGCTTTTAGAATATATAGATCCAGCTAGTCTTGATTATACGGAGTGGCTGGGCGTAGGAATGGCACTGAAAGAAGAAGGATATACAGCGAGTGATTGGGATTCGTGGAGTAGTGGAGATCCACGCCATAAGCCGGGCGAATGCTTTAAGAAATGGACGTCGTTTGATGGTTCCGGTTTAACAGGAGCAACAATAACGCAAATGGCCAAAGATAACGGTTGGACTCCTAAAGGCTATCGAGAAGATCATGAGTTGGATTGGAACGATGAAATTGACGGTAAATCAGATTATGTGGTAGTTGATAAAAACTGGATTGAAGGTATGGAAATCAGTGAGCCTACTGAATGGAATCCTGTTCAGGAGATTACTAGATATCTGGAAACGTTGTTCGATGTATCTGAAAACGTAGGGTACGTAACATCTACTTGGCAGAATGATGATGGAAAGTATTTACCTACTAAAGGTGCCTGGGATAGAACAGCTGGTGAGCTTATTCAATTGTTGAGTCAATCAGATGGAGATTTAGGTAAAGTATTCGGTGACTACAATCCAGAAGCCGGAGCATGGATACGTTTCAATCCACTTGATGGCAAAGGCGTGAAAAATGACAACGTAACAGAATATAAATACGCATTAGTCGAATCGGATACGATGGATTTAGATAAACAGAATGCGATTATGCGAGAACTGGAATTGCCAATTGCCGCTATGATATTCAGTGGAAAAAAGAGCATTCATGCCATCGTGAAAGTGGATGCAGCCAATTATGATGAATACCGAAAACGTGTCGATTATCTCTACAATATTTGTAATAAGAACGGTCTGAATATCGACAATCAAAACCGAAACCCTTCTCGATTAAGTCGTATGCCAGGAATTGAACGCAACGGAAAGAAGCAATTCATTATCGATACAAATATCGGGATGAGCAATTGGGAAGAGTGGCACGAATGGGTTGAAGGATTGAATGATGATTTGCCGGATCCAGAAAGCTTAACAGATTTTTGGGACGATATGCCGGATAAAGCGCCACCTCTTATAGAAGGACTTTTAAGGCAAGGCCATAAAATGCTAATGGCTGGACCATCTAAGGCAGGTAAGTCATTTGCATTGATTGGTCTATCGATTGCCATAGCAGAAGGCAAACAATGGCTAGGATTCAATTGTACGAAAGGAAAAATCCTATACGTCAACTTAGAACTCGATAGAGCCAGCGCGCTTCATAGATTCAAGGATGTCTATAACGCTCATGGATGGCCACCTGATAACTTATCCAACATTGATGTTTGGAATCTAAGAGGTAAATCCGTACCAATGGACAAGCTTGCTCCTAAACTAATCAGACGAGCAGCTAAAGAAAACTACATTGCAGTTATCATTGATCCGATTTACAAAGTATTAACAGGCGATGAAAACAGTGCGGATCAGATGGCCCATTTCACGAATCAATTCGATAAGATAGCAACTGAATTAGGTTGTGGCGTCATCTACTGTCATCACCACAGTAAAGGGTCGCAAGGTGGGAAGAAGTCAATGGACAGAGCATCAGGCTCAGGCGTGTTCGCACGTGATCCAGACGCATTAATCGATTTGACGGAGCTCGAATTAACAGATGACTTAATGAAGCAAGAAGAAAATAAAGTTACTTGCAGCATCTATCACGAATACTTCAAGAAATACAACTTCAATTACTTGGACGAGCGTATCTCACAAGATGACTTACTCAGTTCCATAGTTATGGAAAATCATGCAAAACAAGCGATGCCTGAACAGGTGTCGATGATTCAAGAAGAAATCAAGGAGACGCTCAAGGCTATTAAAATACGAACAGCTTGGCGAATAGAGGGTACATTGCGAGAATATCCAAGCTTTGAGCCTGTCAATATGTGGTTCCAGTATCCGATTCATAAGGTCGATGAAGTAGGTAGTTTAAAAGATATTCAACCTGAAGGTGATGGTCCATCTTGGCAGAAAAAAGGGAAGGGTAAAGGTGAAAAAAAGTCGGCTGCAGAACGAAAAGTTGAGCGGTTACAAGCACTTGAAATAGCATATGAAGCATGTGCAATTGAAGATATTATTACGGTTGAATCGATAGCGGAATACATGGGTGTGACTGAAAAAACAGTCAGAAATCGCATTAAAGAGCACAAGCATTTTGATGTGCACGACGGAATGGTCACGCAAAAATTATGAAAATACTTCACTCGAGTAAAGGGAATGTAAGGAATAACAAGAACTTTCCTTACTCTAGGGAAATTGGGAAAGTATGCTTTTTCCTTACATTCCTTAAGGAAAGGAAAGAATAGTCGTTTCTTTTTCCCTTTCTTTATACAGGGAAAGTGAAGGAAAAACATATCTTTTTCCTTCTCTAGGGAAAGGGAAAGTACCCCTATATATAAATATACTATTTCTTTCTTCCCTCAGGTGGGGGTCAAGGAGAAAAAAGGTGGTGGGCTTAAGCTCTGCCCGCCACTCACTTTTCTCTTTTCCGTGACTTTGCTTTTTTCTCGAAATTAAAAAATAAAAATTAAATGTAAAAATATGGAGGTTGAAAAAGATGCAAGACTTAACAGACAAAATTAGAACGTGGGCAATTTACCGTGAACTGGATACAGCTGATCCAGATAAACAAATACAAAAACTGGGGGAGGAATTTGGAGAAGTTTGTGGAGCCAATGCAAGAGGTCTCCAAGATGAATTAGAACTAGAAATTGGAGACGTGTTTGTTTCACTCACGATTTTAGCGATGCAAAAAGGAACGAGCATTGAACGGTGTGCAGCGCTTGCTTATGAAAAAATAAAAAATCGAACTGGGAAGATGATAAACGGCGTTTATGTAAAGGAGGACGATTTGGAATGAGTGTTGAGTTCTTCATGCCAATGAAAAAACCACCGACTACGACGCACCAGCAGAAGGCGGTAAGGGTTGTAAACGGAAAACCTGTGTTCTACGAGCCGGACGATTTAAAGGCAGCACGTGCACTCTTGATGGCTCACCTTGGACAACACGTACCTGAGAGGCAGTTCAATAAATCAATTCGTGTGTTTGTGAAGTGGTGCTTCCCGATTACTGGAAATCATACAGACGGTGAATACAAACACACCAGGCCCGATATCGACAACAGTCAAAAACTATTATTCGACTGCATGACGGATTTAAAGTTTTGGAAGGATGACAGTCTAGTTGTTAGTTTAATAGCTGAGAAGTTTTGGGCGAGTCTTCCTGGGATTTATATAAAAATCGAAGAGGTGTGAGCCTATGGATTATAAAGCCTTTTATCTTGAAATAGCTGATTGGATAAATCAAGTGAATCAGAATGCAATCCAGTTCGGAATGGATAGCGATCCATTTTGGAAGTGGGTAGTGAAATCTACAGCAGAGATTTGTGAAAAATACCAAAATAACAAATTGGTCGTAAAACAAATGACGATGCTTTATTCATGGCTGGAAGAAGTTTACGAGGAAGGGAGAAGTAGTAGGTGAAACAAGAAATTCGTGAAGAGATGATTGCGACATTAATGTTGTGGACTGGATGGTCATTAGAAGCATTCGAAAATAAGACAGGTAAAGAAATAACTGAACTGTACGACAGATATGTGAAAGGGTGATTGCTATTTTAAAGCTAGAATACGACATTACACCATCGACGTTTCGATATGTTGAATCCTTATGGTTTAATTACACGGCAATGATTAGCAAGATGCGAGATATTGAATTAGATAGCAGTATTCAAGCAGACGTGAACAGCGATATTAAAGCAAAAGGATTGACGAGTGATCCGACTGCTGCACAAGTATTTAAATTAGATTATGCGCGGCAAAACAAACAATATGAGATGCTAGAAAAAAACGTGAAGATTATCGAAGGTGTATTCAATGACTTAAAAGATGATTACAAACGAGTCGCACAGGCGAGGTACTTTACTAAGCATTCGAAGTTATGGGACAAGATAGCGATGGAAACAGGGTATTCTAAACGGCAAGCAATAAGGATTAGGGACATGATTGTTTTGACAACTGCTGAAAGAATGAGTTTGTGGTGAACGATTGACACATAATGCGTAGCAGAAAGGAGGTTTTAAAATGAAATCTTATTCCTTGAACGAGTTGACGGAAGTAGGAAGAAAAGAGTTCAACTTAAATCAAGATTGGTATTGCTTTATGGCTGATGCAAGCAACTATCCAATATTAAGATATGGTTTATCACCTAAAAATGAATTTGGTGATTGGCTACCAAAAGAGGTTTATGGACACATAGACCTTTCCAAATAATTAAACAGTACGAACATAACGTGAAGGAGGTTTAAGTGTGCCTATATGGGTGGATATCCTCTTAATCACAGGACTGGCATTGTTTTTCATTCGGTTGGTAGCTCAAATAATAACGAGTAAATAATAATGGCTCATCCGTACTGTACAGCATAAATAAATGATGTCACTTTCAGCGTCAACTTTCGTGTTAGATTAGTAGTATAGGTTTCTAGCCATAGAATTCTATACACTTTTCCCGCAGGCAAGTTCGTTTCAACGGCTCGGAAAAGCCGAATAAATAAACTTCATCACAAACTGCGGGATCTTTTTTTACAGGTTTAGTCAGGCGCAATCCGTATGTCACAGTTAAGGCATATTATTTATATCTGATTGCAGCGCTAAGTCTTGATTCGAAGGGTATAAGCGTAACGCCCGTGGAAAGGCCGAACCATCGTACCTTAATAAACGATGCGGAAACATCATAAGTAGTGGCTTGTAGTAGGGCCTGTGGATTTGTGGAACGTTTCCGATACTAAATTACAAGGCATCCTAACGGGTGCTTTTTCTATGTCAAAGAATGCAACTAGCATAATGAGGTGATGCGATTGAGAGTCAAGAAGAATAAAGGTGGACGACGAGGTAAGTACCATGAATGGCTTACAGATGAAGGCCTGGTTAAGATTGAGGGTTGGGCTAGAGATGGGCTTACGAATGATCAAATTGCCCATAACATAGGAATTACAAGTGAAACGTTAAGGGTGTGGAGTAATAAGTATTCTGCGTTATCTGTTGCCCTAAAAAGAGGGAAAGAAGTTGTGGACAGACAAGTTGAGAATGCATTGCTAAAACGTGCGCTTGGCTACCAGTACGATGAAGTCACTAGAGAAATAGTATATGACGAGATTGCCGAAAAAGATGTATTGACTGTTACCAAAGTAGTTACAAAAGAAGTCAATCCAGATACTACCGCACAAATATTTTGGCTAAAGAACAGAAAGCCTGCTGACTGGCGAGATAAACGTGATATACAGCACAGTGGCGATATGAATATCAATAACCCTATGAAGGAACTGACCGCAGAAGAATTAAGGCGACTGATAGAAAAATGAGCAACCTTGAAGCTTTAAAAAGAGCTGCCAAATTAGAACTTGCTAATCGCGAGTTCTTTTATTTTTGTCATTTAACAGCACCAGACTTCTATGCAGAAGATCGTGAGTATTTAGTGGAATTATGTAATGAGATGCAATCATTCTATGAATCGGATGATGAAGTTCTTGTGGTTAACGTACCACCTAGACACGGGAAGTCACGTTCGGCTGTACTGTTTGCACAATGGGTTTTAGGCAAGAATCAACAAGAGAAAATAATGACGGGTTCTTACAATGAAACTCTGTCCACTATGTTTTCTAAAGGGGTAAGAAACGGTATTACAGAAGAAAAAGCCGATGAAACCATGGTTGTTTACCGAGATATATTCCCGAACGTATCAATTAAGCAAGGCGATGCTGCAATGAACCTGTGGAGTCTTGAAGGTGGATATAACAACTATCTTGCTACTTCACCAACCGGTACGGCAACAGGATTTGGTGCTTCATTGCTAATCATTGACGACTTGGTGAAAAACTCACTTGAAGCATATAATTCTCTCACCCTTGAAAAACACTGGGATTGGTTCACGAATACGATGTTATCCCGTCTTGAAGAAGGCGGGAAAATAATTTTAATTATGACTCGTTGGGCTAATAAGGATTTAGCAGGTATGACGTTGAGTCATTTTAGCGAACAGAGTAAACGTATACGTCACGTATCTATGAAAGCCTTACAAGATGACGGCACGATGTTGTGTGACGAGGTACTGTCCAGAGAGAGTTATGACATGAAGGTTCGTGCAATGGGTGAAGATATAGCGTCCGCAAACTATCAGCAAGAACCGATAGATGTTAAGGGGATCTTGTACAAAACATTGAAAACGTATGAAGTTGAACCTGGTCAATATGAAAGGATTGTCAACTACACAGATACTGCCGATGAAGGTTCTGACTTCTTGTGCAGTATCGTCGCTGGGTTATATCAAGGTGAATTGTATATTAAAGATGTTTACTACACTCAAGAGGGCATGGAAACAACAGAACGTGAGACTGCTGCCATGTTGGTAAGAAATGGTGTGAATCGTGCTGATATAGAATCAAACAACGGAGGTAAGGGGTTCGCTAGAAACGTCAAGCGGATAATTTGGGAAGAATTCCAAACCAAAAAGGTTTCAGTCAAGTGGTTTCATCAATCCAAAAACAAGATGGCTCGTATTCTTTCTGAAAGTTCCTATGTTCAAGAACACGTCTACTTCCCAAGTGACTGGAAAGATAGATGGCCTGAGTTTTATAAACATCTTACAGAATTCCAAAAGATAGGTAAGAACCTACACGATGATGCACCAGATGCACTGACAGGGCTTGTCGAAAAGGCGACCAACAGCAGTATTTCTGTACTAAAATGAGGTGATTAAAATACTAATAGAGGACCTATATAAACCGCGCTGGCATGAAAGAATGAATGGGGTGATTGATAACATGATTAAAGGTGTCATTACTGATGAGGAAGTATTGGAGTCAGAGATTACCGAATGGCAGAATAGCGAACGTAGGGAAAACATGGTTATAGGCGAACGCTATTACTTGAATAAAGCTGACATTCTGACTGAAAAGAAACAAAAGATTAAGTGGAAATCGAATCAGTTGTTAGTTCATGGGTTCGCTAAGAAGCTAGTTGACCAGAAGATTGGTTATCTATTATCGAAAGAACCATCGTTTGGTACTGAAAATGAAGCGTATAAAAAAATAGTAGATGAAATATTTGACCGAGGGATGTTAAAGAAGATCCGTAACGTAGGCAAGGAAGCAGTCAATAAAGGTATTGCTTATCTCTACCCATTCATCAATGAAGTTGGCGAATTATCGTTCATGAAATTCCCATCAGAACAGATCATTGTCAATTGGGCAGACAATGAACATATGCAAGTGCTGTCATTTACACGCGTGTATGGAGTTACAGTATATGAGAACAAGAAAAAGGTAATCAAAACAAAGGTTGAGTTTTACCATGAAAACGGAATTGAATTTTACATTATGGATAACGGTAAACTCATTAAAGATTATTCCCACAATAAAGACGGTGAACAGCCTGGTTACTTTAATTTTAATGGCAAGCCATTTACATGGGGTAAAGTTCCGCTGATTCATTTTAAATACAACGAAGAAGAACAGCCACTTGTTGACAGCATCAAGTCTCTTGTAGACAACTACAACCTTCAAGCATCAACCAATGCAGATTTACTAGCCGATGTACCAAAATTCATTTATAAGCTAGTTAATTACGGTGGTGTGGACTTAGCGGAGTTCTTGTCAGACTTAAATGAATACATGGCTGTTAAGTTAGATGAAAATGGGGACTTGGATAAGCTACAGGCTGAAATTGAAACTGAAGCAGTAGAAAAAGAGATAGATCGTACCCGTAATTCTATCTATGAGTTTGGTAGAGGTGTGGATACAAGAGAAAGTAGTCTGCGTGATGCATCAGGTGTAGCTTTAAAGTTTCGTTACAGTGATTTAGATATGGATTGTAACGTACTTGAATCAGAGTTCCAGTCAAGCATTGAACACATGCTTTATTTCATTAACACGTATCTTGAAGCGACAGGCAAGGGGAAGTTCTTTGATGAAGCAGTAAACATCATATTTAACCGTGATATTATCATTGCCGAAACTGAAGCTATTGATAATGTCGCTAAATCGGTTGGCATCCTTGACGATAAGACAATCCGAGAGAATCATCCGTGGTATACGGACCAGGTTGAAGATAGATTGGAAGAGCAAGAAGCTGAACTGAAAGCTGAATATAAGTTTCCGCCGAAGGATGTGAATCCAGATGGTGACGAGTAAGAAGTATTGGCAAGTTCGTTCAACTCAACGTGAAATGGAGTCACAGCTAGTTGCAAGCAAGTATCTAGCAAGAATGGATGTCAGTTTACGAGAAGCCCAACAGGACATCATGCGACAAATTGAAACCTTTTACGCAAGATATTCAGTAGATAATCAGATTACGCTGAGTGAAGCTAGAAAGTATCTAACCGCTAAAGAATTAAGCGACTTTAAGAACATCGATTTGAAACGATTCCGTGCAATGTCGATGTCTGGAAATCCACAATACGAAAGAATATTAAATGCTACAAGTTATCGTGTACGTATTTCAAGACTAGAAGCATTGAATTTGAGTATTGAAATGCGGATGGTTGAACTATATGGCAGTTCCAATGGATTGCAACAGTACACATATACGGGATTAGCTGAGGTGTATCAAGGCTCTTATTTCAAAACTATGTACGATTTAGCGCAAGCTGGGGCATTGACTGGTACTGTATCTGCTATATCAGACAAAACAATGCGAGGTGTACTAACCTACAATTGGAGTGGCAAAGAGTTCTCCAACAGAATATGGGACCATCAATCGGGCGCACTTCTTACGATTCGTAAAGAACTGGAAAGAAGTTTTGCATCCGGTCGTTCATTACAAAAGACAACTAAAGCCATTATGGATGCAACAGACGTTACACGTTCACGAGTTGAAGCACTTGTCAGGACAGAAACCAACTTCTTCCATGGCCTTGCTGCACAAAACAGTTATGTTGATGCGGATATTGAGAAATACGAGATCCTAGCAACTCTTGACAGTCGAACATCTTCAATATGTAGAGGTCAGGACGGTAAGGTGTACGACTTGAAAGATTACGAGCCTGGAGTTACAGCGAATCCTTTTCATGTGCGGTGTCGAACAACAACGATCCCGTGGTTTGACGAAGCGGAATACATGGACAATGAACAGCGTCAATCTGCTGATGGATTGATAAATTCGATAACTTATGAAGAATGGTATGGCAAAAACATTGAGTAAAGGTGGTGAACAGAGATGGGAGCAAATTGTTGTAATAAAGATGCGGAAGCTATCAAGTGGAATCCTTTTAACAAGGTTGTTCAATGTCATCATTGCGGTCATGTTTATGAGCCTAAAGTGTACAAGGTCGAATCCGAAAGGAAGTGATCCACAATCTCGGTTCGCTACTCCGTTATGTAGCCATTACGAGTTGGGGGAGATTTAGATGAAAGCTGTTGAAGGTGGAAAGCTAAGAAAACTTGATACAAGAAGTGAATACCAAAAAGGTATCGACGAATATAAAGAGGTACTTCCATATGCCTTCGCACTTTTTGTTCCACAAGCGAAGGGGATGAAAGCGAAATACGACAGCCTTGTTGCAGAAGGGTTCACTACTGAACAAGCCTTGGAAATAGTTAAAGTTAGACCGATTTTCGAATGAATATATACAACTCGTCATCTTAGCATTTGTGGACGTAAACTATCAATGCGGTTCGCAGACGTAACTGCGTAATAAATCGTAAACCAAAGGAGTAGATAAATATGAACAGAGAATTTCTAAAAGGCTTAGGACTTGATGATGAAGCCGTGAATAAGGCAATGGCCGAACATGGTAAAGCTATCGAATCCCAAAAGTCAAAGGTTGCCGAACTACAAGCAAGCAATGAGGACTTAGCAGGACAGCTCACACAACGTGACAGTGACCTGAAAGAGTTACAGGGTAAGGCAAAGGGTAATGAAGAGTTACAGACTCAACTTACCGAGTTACAAAGTAAATACGACACGGAGAAAACGGAGTTTGCAACTCGTCTAAAAGATACACAACTTAGCGGAGCATTGAAACTAGCATTGGCTGGCAAAGTGCATGATGCTGATCTAGTTGCTGGTCTGATTGACAAAGCGACAATTGAATTAGGTGAAGAGGGAAACATTACTAAAGGACTTGATGAGCAGATTAAAACGCTGCAAGAATCGAAGTCTTTTTTGTTTGTTCCAGAAAAGGACGAAACGAATACATTAAGCGGTGCTAAACCATTGGAAGGAAACCAAGGTGAGCCGAAACCGTTTGATCCATTCGCTGCAAAACTAGAAAAATACCAATAAAAACGAAAAGAGTGATTATTAATGGAGATTAATAAATTCAAGTTACAAGAGAAACCAAAATTACACCTACGATTGGATATCCAGCACTTCGCAGGCACAGAAAACAACAATCAAGCAGCAAAGAGTTATCAACCACAATTCAAGGCGCTATTACAAGCGGTGTTTGAAAAGCGTGCATACTTCGCAGACTTTTTCGGAGGTTCACTTGAAGCACTTGACGGTGTACAGCATAACGATAGCGCTTTCTCGGTAAAAACGTCCGACATTCCAGTGGTGGTTGGAACGTATAATAAAGGCGCGAACATCGGAATGGGCACAGGTACATCATCTACAAGTCGATTCGGTGAACGAAAAGAAATCATCTACACGAATACACCAGTACCTTATACATGGGAGTGGGCGATTCACGAAGGTATTGACCGCTTCACAGTAAATAACGATATGAACTCGGCTGTTGCTGATCGTTTGGACTTACAAGCGCAAGCGAAAATTGGTCAATTTAACGCAAAACATAGCCTGTTTATTTCAACAGTTGCAGGACATGAGGAAAAACTGGCTGACTACACTGCGGATTCGGTGCTAGAACTTTTTAACACGTTATCTACCTATTTTGTCAACATTGAAGCGGTGGGAGTTAAAACTGCAAAGGTTAATCCTGCGCTATATAACGCTATCGTTGACCACCCACTAACAACTAGCGGCAAAAATTCATCTGCGAATATTGACGAGAACGGAATCATTAAGTTTAAAGGTTTCTTAATCGAAGAAATTCCAGATGCTCAACTACAAACAGATGAATATGCTTATGCGTATATCCAAGGTGTGGGTAAAGCGTTCACGGGTATTAACACAGCTCGTACAATCGAGTCAGAGGATTTTGACGGTGTAGCTTTACAGGGTGCTGGACGTGCGGGTGAATTTATCCTAGACGACAATAAGATTGCGGTTGTAAAAGTAGTGAAAACACCCTGATTCCCCCTCTGAGGACGAGGGAGTCACGGGCGTAACGTTAACACCTAAAACTTCCACTGCTAATACAGGAACAGCGGCAAGTCGTCAGTTAACGGCCGCAATTGAACCAAGTACAGCACTTGATAAAACAGTGACGTATAGCATCGATCCATCGGCTACTGGTTTAACAGTTAGCGCTACCGGTTTAATCGAATGGACGGACCTAACAGAAGTGGGCGTTTATACAACCTCAGTAACAACGACAGATGGCAGTTTCACTGATACTCACGTGTTAACGCTGTCTGCTCCATAAGGAGTGATTGAATGTCTTACATCGAAGAAGTCTTGGCAGTCGTCAAAACTAAGTTATCTATCAGTGACGATACAAAAGACGATGAATTAACTGCTGCCATTGGAGAAGTCGGACAAGCCATATTGAACTATTGCAATCGTGAGGATATACCAATCGAATTGAAATACGTTCATGCGAATATGGTTGTCGATTTCATCAAAGGTGAAACTAGAGGTTTAGATCCAGAAGGTAATGTAGCGGTTAAATCTATTAAAGAGGGTGATGTTACTGTTGATTTCAGTAGCGTCACCCTTTCTGTTGGTGAAAAGTCTACAGAATCATTGATATTTGACTATTCGAGTCAATTGAATAAGTTCCGAAAGTTAAGGTGGTAGCTATGAACATTCAATCCATCTTAGCTAAAGCAACAAGTGCGGTTGAGTTCATGAATGATAAAATGGTTGAGATTCAGCGTTATGTCGAATACAGGAAACCTAGCGGTGCGGATGGTCAACGATGGGAACCTATTCATACGGACGTACCTTGTCGATTATCGTCAGTGAAGCTGGATAACACAGTACAAGGTGATGGCAATCAGATTCAATACGATACCAAGCTATTTCTCTCTCCCGCTGTGGAAGTAAAAGCTGGCGATAGAATGGCGGTAAATGGTGTGAAGTATGAATCAGCTAAAGAGCCATTCGTTTATATCTCACATCAAGAAGTCTTGCTCATTCGCAAGGAGTGGGCTTAATGGGTTTTGAGTTTAGCGAAGTATATAAAATTAAGCAAAACTTGATTAAACTAAACAAAACTTCCCATGCCATTCATCTGAAAGTAGCTAAACGTGTTGCTCAATTAGCTATACGCAAAGTTAAGAAAATGACTCCTGTCGATACTGGTGATTTACGTCAGAATTGGAAGTATCACATTATTAAAAAAGGTGATACGTACACGATCCTTATCTATAACCAATTAGAATATGCTTCTTTTGTCGAAAAAGGACACAGGGTTGTGGTTGCTGGTAAAACTGTGGGCTGGGTTGAAGGTCGATTTATGTTGAAATTAACAAAAGACGAAATGGAACGGATTGCCCCGAACATGTGGAAGAAAGAAGTCGAAAAAGAAATGAGGCGAATCTTTGGTGAATAATTTGAAGTCCCTCATGATTGCCCGGATACGCAATGTATTCGGAGAACTGAAAGTGTATGACGAACCTGTTCAACAAGGGCTCGTAACTCCATCCTTTCAAATGTTGCTAGTCGATACCACACAAAATACGGGACTGAATATGGTTGAACGCACCTATACGGTGAATATCAACTACTTTCCCCTATCTATTGATGAAAGACGGACAGAGTGTGACGGGGTGCTAGAAACCTTTCAGACTAACTTTAGAATGATAGGAAATAAACACCACGTCCACAACATTGAAGGGTCGATGAATGATGACGTTCTAGTAATTACATTTAATATTCGAGCATTACTGAAGGAAGTCAACACAGGCGATAAAATGAATACTCTCGGAGGTGTAACGATTGAAACCAAAGATTAATAAATTCAGCAAGTCGGCTCATGTGGATGCTGAAACAGATCAGAACGAACGTAACATTCTACAAATCTTGTTGAAAGATGGAGAAACCTATTCACAGGATGAAGTTAAATCAATTGTTACAAAGTGGAAGAAAAAGGAGGTCAAAAGTAAATGAGTGGTGGAAATTGGAACAAACAAGATAAAGTGCGCCCTGGTGCATATGTAAACTTTAAAACTAACTCACTTGCTGATGCAGGACTCGATTTAACAGGTGCGGTGATTCTTCCAATCCCGTTAAATTGGGGAGAGGTTGGTAAGTTCATTGAGGTGACACCTACAAGCGATTTCAAGGCGCTATTCGGTTCGCCGTTGAAAGATATCAAACAGTTGCGTGAAGCGTTTAAAGGCACTGGAAAAGTCACTGTATACAACGTTAATGGTGAAGGAATAAAGGCGACAGGAACAGATACTACATTCGTCGTCACTGCTAAACATGGTGGTACAGATGGAAATAAGCTTTCTGTTAAGTTCACAAAAGGTATCGGTGATTCTACAGTCAAAACGTACCTATCAGGTGAAGAAGTGGACTCACAAACTGCTGCTGAAGTTACTGGCTTGGTTGCGAATGACTATGTAACGTTCTCAGGCACATTCCCAGTAGGTGATGCGACTGTAACACTAGCGGCTGGAACAACTGTTGCTGCTACTAATGAATCTTATAATGCTGTTGCATCGGGTCTTGATACACAAACATTTAAAGTTATTGCGCTCGGAACTGACGAAGAAGAACTAAAAGCACTGTTTACGTTAAAAGTTAAACAACTCCGCGAAGATGCAGGAAAGAATGTAGCGTTTGTAACGAATGATTACGCTACTGCTGACCATGAAAGTACAGTTTCTGTACTAAATGGTGTGACGCTAGAAGGTGGCGAAACGCTAACCGCTAGTAACTCTCTATACTTTTACGCAGGTGCTTATGCAAACGCTGGTGTCGATTCGTTAACATATGCAGAGTATCCAGGTGCAATTGATTGTGAGCGTAAGACTAGCCCAGAAATTGTACAGGCATTACTTGACGGGCATATCATCTACACGCGTAGCAATGACCGTGTGGTAGTCGAACAAGACATTAACACGTTTAAAACATTCACGGCTGAAAAGAATCAAGATTTCCGCAAGAATAAGATCGTGCGTACAATGGATGCAATTTCTAATAATACGCATCGCATCTTTACAACATCGTTTATTGGTAAAGTCACGAATAACGAGAACGGTCGAAACTTGTTTAAAGCAAGCCTGATTAAAATCATTTACGAGCCACTTGCTAACATAGAAGCGATCGAATACACGTCAGAAGAAATTAGGATTACACAAGGAATTGAGAAGGATTCACTTGTTACTGATTCAGGTATCACGATTCAAGATGCAATGGAAAAACTATACATGACTGTGAATTGTAAATAATGGAGGTGGACTAATTGGTAGTTATGGAAACGAAAGATGCGATCAGTGGCAAAGAGGGTTCATTGTTTTTGACAATCGGTGGACGTTCACTAGAGTTCGCTGAGATCACAAAGTTTGAATCTAGTATTGAGTATACTAAGGCCGATGTTAAGCGCATTGGCGCACGTATGGATGGTTCTAAGATTGTAGGCGCTAAAGGTACTGGTAGTATGACAGTGTATTACCATCGTCCAGAGATGCGTGCTATGGCGCTAGATTACTTGCGTACTGGTCGCTCTCCCATCTTTGATGCAATGGTTGTCAATGATGATGTGGCAAGTGATGCGGGTAAGCAAACAACATTGGTAAAGAACATCGTTCCAGATGGTGCTTTACTTGCAATGCTTGACGGTGATTCTGATGATGTATTGAAAGAGGACATTTCATTCACATTTGATGACTTTGATTTATTGAATCAATTTACATCCATTAATTAAACAGGGGGAAACCATATTATGAGTAAATTCGAGTCGTTTTTAAAAGGGAATGTCAAGGAAACGGAAAACGAGTCTATTAAATTAGCACGTTTTCCAGAAGAAATTGTATTACGTCCGTTGTTATCAGAAGAAGCTGATCTAATCAACGAGCGCTGTTTCAAGAACAAGGCTGGTAAAAAAGGTAAGCAAGAACGAGTATTTGACGTAGTTGAGTATAACCGTTCGATTTGTACGGCATCTATTGTATTTCCCGATTTAAACGACAAGGAATTACAAACATCATATGGCGTACTCGGGGCTGAAAACCTATACTCTAAAATGTTTTACCTAGGTGAGGCAAATCAGATACTTGAAAAAGTAACAGAAATCAGCGGAATTGATGTTTCGGCTGATGACGAGATTGAAGAAGCAAAAAACTAATAGACGATGGGGACGCTATGTCAGTATATGCTCACATAGCTATCCATCGGTTTAATTTAATGCCTATGCAATTTCTTGAAATGCCTCGAAAAGAACGCGCTTTTCTGATAGCGAGCATTAAGGTTCAGCTTGCCCAGGAGAAGAAAGACGCTGATAAGATGAATAGGAAATAACACACCCATTATCCTTTTATAGGTTATAATAGTATAAAAGAGGACGTGGGGATAAAATGTCTAAAAATAAGGTTGTCGCAGGAGACAATGTAGGTAAAAGTATTTTAATCGCAAGGGAATCTGTATTTAGCAAACAAGAGGTATTCTTATTTACGGGTTTCATCGAAAAGATTCCACTTAACAAAAAAACGGTAGCTTCTTACGAGGTAATTACTGAAGAGCATAGAAAAAGCGCAGTAAGCGGAGTATCTAGGGGGTTGGTTGGCGGAGTGTTGTTAGGACCTGTTGGTTTGTTGGCAGGATTGTCAGCAAAAAGTAAGGGGACACATACAATCGCCATAGAATTTCTAGATGGAAAAAAATCGCTAATAGAAATTAATGAAAAAATGTACAAAATATTGATAGGAACAATGTTTTAATTTGAAGCACTCCAAATGGGGTGCTTTTTCTTATGATAAAAGGTGGTGGAAAGATGTCAGGTGTACAAACGTCACTATCCTTACAAGATAAATTAACAGGTCCACTCATGAAGATGATGAAAGCTATGGACAGCACTATCAAAGTCATGGAGAAGATGGATAGTACAGCGAATAGCATTGATACAAAAGGCTTGGAAAAAGCAAGGAAAGCAATTGATAACGCATCTGCTGATATGACAAGACTTACAAGTGCTACTGGTTCAGCGGGCGATGGAGCAGGTAAAGCTGCAAGTCAACAAGAGAAATACAACAATGCGATAAGTGGAGGATTGCCCGGAATCGGCTCAATGGTTACAGGGTTGCTAGCCGCAGTCGGTGCATATAAAGCTTTGAATATGGCTAAATCATTCCTTGGAGATATTTTTAAAAGAGGTTTTGATTTCCAAGTATTAAAACAACAATCATCTGCTGCATTTACAGTGTTTTTGGGTGACGCAGAAAAGGCCAAACAATATATGGATGATATGTACTCATTTGCGTTAACGACACCTTTCGCATTCCCAGACCTGCTTGAATCGAGTCGGAACTTAATAGCCTTTGGAATCGAAGCAAAGAACACATTCCCCATTATGCAAGCTCTCGGTGATACAGTGGCCGCGGTCGGTGGCAGTAATGCCGACATGCAGAACATGGCTGACATATTCGGGGTTATTCAGACGCAAGGCAGGATAACCGCAATGGAAGTGAACCGACTTGCTAAGTACGGTGTGAACGCTTATGAAATGTTAGGTAATGCCGCAGGAGTATCAGCAATGGAAATGAAGAAACAAATAACAAGCGGAGCAGTAAGTTCTGCACAAGCGATAACAGGATTGGTTGAAGGTATGGAGAAACAATTCGGTGGATCAATGGCTGGTGTGAAGGGAACGATAATTGGAACGATTGACACCTTTAAATCTTCCATGCGTAATGCTGGAGATAAAATGTTGGAGGATTTCATTGAACCAATCACAAGGGGTATCAGCAATTTTACTGAATTAGTAAAAAAGATACCTACCTATCTAGGCCCAGCACTTGATGCGTTCAAACCTGTAATTGAAAGATTAAATGAAGCTTTTGAAGAAGGAAGGTTTGACGGCTTCTTTAGAAACCTAGCTATGTCATTAACGATTGCCGCTACACTTATGGCTGCAATGGCCGAGGGGGCAATTTGGGTCGCCACGGTGATAGATGATTATTGGCCGACAGTTACGCTTGCCTTTACGTTATTGATTACTACACTAATTCCCTCGGCAGTGGTGGGGCTTTATAACATGGGTAGAGCGTGGCTTGCAGCAATGGGACCAATAGGTTGGATAATTCTTGCAATAACAGTATTGATAGGAGTTATTCAAGCGTTCGGTGTTAAGTCGGAGACAATGCTTGCCTATGTAGGTGCCTTATTCTTTACCTTAGGCGCTCAGGTCTGGAACGTGGTTGCGAATATGTGGAATATTTTCGCCATGTTTTCGGAGTTTCTTCTTAATTTATTCGTAGATCCTACTTACGCTGTTGAGAAACTATTTTATGACATGTCTAAAGTGGTGATAGATAACATGACTTCAATGGCAGGATCATTCGATAATGTTGCTAATGCGCTAGGGAATGCATTTGTTAATGGAGCTAATATAGCTATAGGTGGAATTAACAAGGTAATAACAGCGATGAACGAAATACCAGGGGTAAAGTTTGGCACGATAAGCAGTTTAGCTACAGGGTCTGGCAATGTTATTTCAAATGGATTGAAAAACATAGCTAATAACTTAGTTGCACCCACAAGTAAAAAGAATGTCAATAGTGTTGGACGCATGGAATTAAAGAGTATTCCCGAAGCTATGAAAAAAGGATATGCTGCTGGTTCAGCCTTCCAAATGCCTACACTTGGAGGTGCTGCAACAGTTGATCCATACAAAGCACAAGGGTTAGACATGTTGGAAGGTCTGCTTGATGGAGTCCCTTCGAATCTAAAAGGTGGTAAAGGCGGAAGCGGGGGTAAAGGTGTCAATCCAACAGGGGGTAAACTAGACTCCATCGGTAAAATTGACGATGAAATCAGCATCGCTGACGAAGATTTAAAAATGCTGAAAGAACTTGCCGATATTCGTTCTATTCAAAACTTCCAAACTTTGCAACCGAACTTTACGTTTGGTGATATGACAATTAGAGAAGATGCGGATATTAAGAAGATTATCTCAGCCATTGAAACATACTTGAAAGAAGAAATGGATCGTTCGACAGAGGGGGTTTACGCATAATGGCATACGGAATTTACTTTAGTGCAAACAGTGACAAAGAAGGTTTCCAATTGCCTGTAAATCCTTCTGAGGTCAATGAATCGGGTTCGGGCAATGGTGAAGAATATACCATTTCCGGACTCGGTTCTATTAATGTTCCGAAGTTTGCGGATTTAGAAGAATATGAGTTGGAATCCTATTTTCCTAAGTCACCCACTCACTTAGCTGTTACTCCACACGTTGAGCCTAGTTATTATGTGGACTACTTGAAGAAGTGGAAGGTTGGAAAGAAGCCGATCCGATACATTTATGCGGATGGCTCATTCACGATTAACGAATTAGTAACCGTTGAGAAGTTTGACTTCAAGGAATCTGATGCAAGCGGTGATGTTTACTTTGAGCTAAAGCTAAAAAAGTATGTACCATTTGCACCTAAAAAGATGATTGTACAAAAGCCGAAAAAAGTAGCGGTGGCAGCACCTAAACCTGTTGTGGTAAAGAAAGCAGCACCACCTAGACAAAATCCCAAACCAGAGCCTAAAACGTATTCACTGGTGAAGGGTGACAGCTTGTGGAAGGTAGCGCAAAAGTTTTTAGGGAATGGCAATCGATTCAGGGAAATAGCGAATTTAAATGGTATTAAAGATAGTCAATTTAGAAGGTTGCCTATTGGTTTAAAGGTTAAATTACCGCCAAAATGAGGTGGATAAATGGAAGTATTAATTGACAACAAGAATGGCATCGTTTGGGATATGCCAGTATCTAATGTCGAATGGAAAACGAACCGAGTCGGTAAGGTTGGGACGCTGGACGTTACTTTTGTAATCAGTGAACCATTAAAGCATCCAATTGAGAATGGAAGCATCATCCGAGTTAAAGACGGTAAAGTAGGGGTGTTTTTTGGGTATGTTTTCGAGGTGTCATTTGGTGATGATGATACGGTTAAAGTAAAAGCTTACGATCAATTGAAGTATCTCATGTTTAATGACACCTATGTATTCCCGGCTATGACCGCAACTAAGTTGATTACTAGAGTCGTCACTGATGCCAAGTTAAAAGTGGGTAAGTTTGAAGATACGAAATATGTTGCACCCGCTTTAATTGAGGATGATAAAAAAGCGTTAGATGTTGTGATGAAATCAATAGACTCTACGTTAATTGCTACAAATCGAAACTATGTGTTTTATGATGATTTCGGGTCATTGATGTTAAAGAATATTGACAACATGAAAATATCAGCTGATGTATTTTACATCGGAGAAAAGAGTTTAATGTATGGATTTGATTATAAGAAATCCATTGATAAAGAAACATATAACCGAGTCAAATTAGTTCACGATAATAAAACGACTAAAAAGCGTGAAGTGTACATTGTCCAAGATAGTAAAAACATTGCTAAATGGGGACGATTGCAAGAGTTTCGTAAAGTAGATGAAAACATGACCTCGGCACAAATTAAAGACTTGGCCGACAAGATGATTAAACTGCGTAATAGGGAAACTAAATCGCTATCACTGGATTGCCTGGGACATTGGGCAGTACGTGGTGGCTCTTTTGTGATGATTTACATTGAGAAATTAGGAGTGAAAGAGTACTTTCTAGTTAATGAATGCACTCACAATTGGGATGGTGGCATCCACACGATGAACCTAGAGGTGGCAGTCATATGAGTATGGTTGACTTGATTAAACAGATGGCGTTCGAAACAAGTGATGCTCAGACTCCTGTGAATATCGTAATCGGTACTGTGGTGAAGGTGTCGCCTATTGAAATTGAAATCAGCCAGAAATTGAAGCTAACAAAAGACTTCCTGATAATGACCGAACGTGTGAAAAAACTAGAAATAGACTTCACTCATAATCACGGTGGCACTTCTGCGTTAAGCAAGATTGTTATCCGTGAAGGGTTAAAAGTTAATGACAGAGTGGCGTTGTTTCGTGTTCAAGGCGGTCAACAATACCTGGTATCAGATAAGGTGGTGGATTGATGGTACTACCATTCGGAGATTTTGCAGTATCTGAAGAAGTTGAAGTGACTGACGAAGCAGAATTACCCACTCGAACGTACAAGTTAGACTTTGAGCGAGGTCGATGTTTAGGCATGGTAGATGGTTTGAACGCTATGGAACAGACGATATTTAAGTTACTACAGACAGACAGGTTCGAACATCTAATTTATTCTGATGATTATGGTTTTGAGAACATGACGGGGAATAATCGTGTGCTAGTTCGTGCTGAATTGCCACGTAGAATAAAAGAAGCCCTGTTACAAGATGGTCGAATAACATCAATCGAAGATTTTGCGCTTGATTTTGAAAAGGATAAAGCGGTGGTTACGTTTACGGTTTTAACGATATACGGTGATGTAGACGTATTAAGAGAGGTGAGCATCATTGTTTGAGGAAGAAAGCTATGAAGCGATTATCGAAAGAATGCTGAATCGTATTCCGGATGATATTGATAAACGTGAAGGATCTATTATATTTGATGCACTAGCACCTGCAGCAATGGAAATTGCACAGGTGTATTACACAATGGGCATCATGTATCGGTTGATATTTGGTAAGACGACAGATGGGGATTTATTAGATTTGAGGGCCGCAGACTTTGGAGTGTTTCGAAAGTTGGCTACTCCTGCAGTTCGCAAAGCAATCTTCAAGGATTCAGACGGAGAACTAATGAATATCCCATTAAACAATCGTTTCACTATCGACAATCTAACCTATGAAGCTATCGAAAGAGTAAGTATTGGAAACTATTTAATGGAAGCCGAGTTACCTGGGGAATCTGGAAATAGGCCATTTGGTCAATTGATTCCAGTTGAAAGTATTGACGGACTCGGAACAGCCGAATTAATGGATGTATTAATACCAGGACAAGAAGAGCAGATGGACGATAGTTTGCTTATTGCATTAGAAGAAAAGATTACAAAACCATCATCCAGTGGGAACGCATTTGAGTATGAAAAGTGGGCGAAAGAAGTTACTGGTGTAGCTAAGGCAAGCATTCATGAACAATGGGATGGGCCTAATACGGTTAAAGTTGTAATCATGAATAACGATGGCAGAAGTCCCTCTCCACTCGTAATAGCGAACACGAATGATTATATTGAGAGTGTACGACCAGTGGGTGCAATCGTCACAGTGGTCGGTGTTACTGAGCGAATCATAGGCGTTACAGCTAAATTAACATTACAAGACGGAGCAGGTATTGAAGCTGCTAAAACTTCTGTTAGCGAGATCATTACGAATTACTTTAAAGCGATTGCGAGTGTGGAGGATGCAGTGCGATATACAGCAATCGGGAACGCTCTACTTGATGGCGAAGATGTACTCGATTACTCGGAGTTAGAAATTAACGGTGGTACAGCAAACATCGCTTTAGCATCTGATGAAGTACCGGTACTAGGTACATTAACTTTAACAACATAAAAGGAGGCAATAATACATGGCAGCAATGAGTGATTATCTAGAAAATGCAATACTAAACGCTACACTACGAGGGACGGCATGGACGCCACCAACGACAGTGCATCTTGCTTTATATACAAGTGACCCCACCGACGCAAAAACAGGAACTGAGGTAACTGGAGGGGCATATGCAAGGCAAGTTATCACATTCAGCGCTCCAACGAATGGTGTGGTATCTAGTGCGGCTGATGTGCTATATCCAATCGCTACAGCTAATTGGGGAACGGTAACACATATAGGAATACTTGATGCAAATACTTCAGGGAATCTTTTATACCATGGTGCATTGACTAATTCGAAAACGATAGCTTCGAGCGACCAACTAAAAATAGCAGCAGGCGATATTACCGTTACGCTTGCTTAAAGGCGGTGCTGAAACATGGTCGAAGTATTAATTGATCCAATAGATTTAAAAGGGAATGCGACAGCTGTTTCAAAAGCTAGTCGCATTTTTTATGGAAAAACAAGTGTTAGCGCAACAGCTTCAATCGAGGTACTCGTAGTAAAGATTATGAAAACATCGATTAATGTGATTGGGATTGCTACCGTACCATTAACTAACTCCACGATAATTAAATACACCAAAGCAATCCCAATCGGAACTGCTTTGGTAAAAACAAAGACTCATAAATTCAAGACAGTACAAGGAGAACTTGTCAGTCGTGCAAGATTGGAAGCATATGTCTATGATCGTGAAATTGGAGAATCGATGCTGAGCTACTTACCCCAATTTTATCAAGAATTTAAAGATTTTCGTTCGTTGTTTTATTCAGAAGCGAATGAATTTACTCGACTTAACGCTAAGCTAGAAGAATTATTCAATCAGTTCTTTATCAGCACTGCAACTTACTCAATAAATGATTGGGAGAATTTTGTTGGAGTGAAAAAACGTAATGAAGCAATTTCTGATAGGCGTTTAGAAATTAAGAAAAAAGCAACAGGCATTGGTACAGTAACACCTTCTGTTTTAAAGAATGTCATGGACGAATTCTATTTTTCGGAAATAAACGAATTACCAAGTGCAGGAATCGTGGATTTCAGGATTCTTGGTAAAAGAGGAGAACCGAGTAACATCAAAGATATCCGTGAAGCTTTAGACGAAGTAATTCCAAGGCATTTAGAAGTGAAATTTAAATATTCATACTTGCCATGGGAAGAAGTTGAAACCTTCGGATTGACATGGGAACAGGCAGAAGATTTCACTTATCAAGAATTGGAAGAGGTATTCTTAATTGAGCCTCCATACCCGTATGAATAATATAATGAGGTGATCGAATGGCTAGTAAGAAAACAACGAATTTACAACTAAATAAGTGGGAACCTACTGACGGTTTAGTTCGAGAAGAATGGAATCAAAACTTTGATAAAATCGATGATAGTTTTGGAAGTGTTACTACTCAGTTGGCGGATAAGGTGGATCAGATGGACTTATATATGGTGGATACGAAAGTGGAATCAGCAAACCTAAGAATTGACAATTTAATTATACCTAGTGGGGATGCAAATGTTGAGGTGACAGATGCTCACACATCATCAGTGAAAAGTCGAACGTTTTCAACATTAAGGAACAGACTCGAAGAAATCGAGCGGGATGTTGCGACTGGCGGTACAAACATACTAAAAAATAGCAACTTTAGTGATGGCACGAATGGTTGGAAAGCAGATGGTGGAATTTTATCGACTGAGAATAATGTGTTAAAATATGAAACAGACAGGATAACAACGTATAACAGAATAAGGCAAGATGGCATAGTTTTGGCAGGACACAAGTATTATATTAAAATCGAAATACTTCCAAAGTATTCTAGCAAAACTAATCTAGTGGTAGGGAGTACAACATACAATGTCGGTTTATATCCTACACCCAACGAATGGAACGTCCTAACAGACGTTGTAGAGTCCCCTGTCAATGGGTATCTCGCTATATTCCACATACCTAACAATAACTATGAGATAGGTGATGTGGTTAAATACCGAAAGATGCAACTGATAGATTTAACCGATGTGTTTGGAATTGGTAAAGAACCGAGCAAAGAAGAAATGGATAGTGTAATGAAGAATACTAAATATAATGGGTTCTTGAATAAGAGTGTTGCCAACTCTTTAACGTCAGGAAGTGCAGATAAGGCACTTGTTGCAGATAAGGCACTTGTTGCAGATAAGGCACTTGTTGCAGATAGATTATCAGGTGACGGATACGACCTAGAGTTAGCTTCATTATTAGTGGGAAAAAACATATCTATATTGGGAGATTCCATATCAACTTTTGAAGAGTGGATTCCAGAAGGTAACATTTCTTGGTATAGGGATGAGGCAGATAGAAGTGATGTTCACTCTTTTGAGGATACTTGGTGGTGGATGTTATCCAAGGAGTTAAAAATGCCCATACTAATTAACGATTCATGGACTGGTACAACGATAGCGAACAAGGGATATAGCAATACAGACGCTACAACAACTTCCTTTATAACCCGTATGGTTAGAAGTTTGGGAATTGAAAGGACGACAGAGGTGAAGCCAGACATTATATTTATACTTGGAGGGAGTAATGACGGTGGTGCTCACACAGAGGTTGGTAGCGTTCAATATTCTAATTGGACAAAAGAGGATAAAGATAAAGTAATTCCAGCGTTCTGTTTTATGCTTGACTACATTAAGCGGTATAATCCCCATGCGAGAATTATTAATATTACACTTTATAATTTAAAGGCATCTATTAAAGACGGAATGGTAATCGCCACTAACCATTACCAAGTAGAAAATATAATCACTAATGAATTTTCGGTGCAAACTGGTCATCCTGATATCCAAGGTATGAAAGAAATAAAAGATGATATTGTTAATTATCTTTTACCGACTTCTTAAGCAGTAGGAACATTATGCGCAACATCAATAACACCCATGGAGGTGTATTTTTTATGGTCGAAAATGTAAGAGTTGTATTTGGAAGGAAGGCTTTTCTCCTTTTATGTCGAATTATATCGTGAGTGAGAGGAGGTTTAATAAGATGAACGAAATCAAAATCGATATGAAGGGCAGAAAACGAATTAAGTTCACTGTTGAAGAAATGTCATCAGATGAAATTATATCAATTGCCGAGTATGATGATGGAACAATTTTAAAAATGATTCAACGCAACGACGGTCAGGTTAGTGTTGAGTGCAACAAAACGTTTGAAGTGCAACCAGATGGCGTTACAGTAAAGATTATTTGAATTCAAGTACGACCGATTAGGTCTAATTTCAACAAGTTTCAAATTCAAGGACGTCCTTCGGGGCGTTCTTTTGTTTTGATAAAAAATAAAGTGATGAACATACGGAACATGGTGCGTAACGTCAATAACCCCCATTGAGGTGTATTTTTCATGGTTAAAATTCCCTTCTTGTCGTATGATGATGGCGAGGGGGGTGTTTCAGATAGAGATAAATCAAACAGATTATCATCTACAATTAACACATTTGGAGAATTTGATTAATACTGTTCAATCAAATGTTCATTTTACTATTACCATTGCGTTAACTATTATATTGGCAAGTCTAACAATCGCGGTGGCTATAGCAGGAGCAGCTTTATTTATATTAGCAAAGAAGTGGGTTACTGATTCAGCTCAAGAGAAGTCCGAAGAAATGAAAGAATACACCAAAACTTTAGTTGCCCAAGAAATAGCTGATTACTTTGAGTCAAGTACCTATGTAATACCTGCAGGCATTACTGGATTCATACCATTCGAACTTGAAAAAGTAGACGAACCATCGGTTTTTGTGTGGTATAAAAATCAGCAACCGCAATGTGTTATAAGTGTTAGTGAATCTAAAATTTTTCTTGAAAATGAAACAAATGAAGATATATCTATTGATTTGTTAGTTATTGGAGCGAAATTGAGATACAAAGGTCCTCATGTCTGGGACGCAAGTATATAGTGATCTACCAAGAACGTCCTCGCTAGGGCGTTCTTTTTGTTTACTCAAAATTAGAAACGAAGGGTGAGGTTAATGGATATGATAGCTTGGTTACAGAGTTTGACAGCCACGGATGATAGTTATTTACTAGCTTTATTAGCGGTTATATTGGTTGCAAGTACGATTGATTTTGCATTTGGTTTTATAAACGCGAGGTTTAACTCAACTGTACAATTCGAGAGCAACAAAGCGCTCTATGGGATTATTAAAAAAATGATGTACTTTATTGTGTTGGTTTTGTTTATGTTTGTCGCGTTCTTATTTGTTCCAGAAAAGATAGCATTGGCTTCGATTTATGCTTTATATGGAGGTTACCTATTGGGTGAGTTAAACTCCATTTCTGCTCACCTTAAAATATCGAGTGACGGAAAAACAGGGGAATTATTTGCAACATTTATTGCAAGAGTTTTCAAGGGAGGTAAATAATATGGTTAAAATTATATGCATCGACCCTGGTCACGGCGGATTAGATCCTGGCGGTGGAACGAATAGTCTCTGGAAAGAAAAAGATATGGTCCTTCAAATTTCTTTCGAACAAAAGCGACACTTTGAACGTCATGGAATCAAAGTTGTCATGACGCGAACTACTGATGAGTACCTGGACTCAGTACCCCGCACTAATCGGGTTAAGAATAGCGGAGCGAAGTATTGTATAAGTAATCATATCAACGCCTATAATGGACAGGCTGATGGGGCTGAAACGATTCATTCTATCCATGCCAATCCATCAATCGCTACAGGTGTATTAGATGCAATCGTGGTTTGTGGCGCTAAGCGTAGGCGTGTATTTAGTAGAAAAAACAGTAGTGGTGGAGATTGGTATTTTATGCATCGGCTTTCCGGCAACGTGAATGTTGTAATTGCAGAATATGGTTTTGCTGATAATACAACAGACACGCAAAAAATATTGAAGGATTGGAAAAAGTACGCTGAAGCTGTCGCGCGGTATTATATTGAGCATGTATTCAAGCAGAAATATATACCTGAGAAGGAGGTTGCCGATGTGCCGAAACCAGTAAATCACACGCCTAGCGATACGCATAGTGGAGCGTGGAAGTGGGCCGAAACTAACAAACTATTTAATGGCAAAGACCCCAAGAAGCCAATCACAAGGGAACAGGTGGCTACCGTGCTTCAAAGGTTTAATAATATGAAGTAATGCAAAAGGCGACTACTCGATTATGAGTAGTCGCCTTTTTTTATTTGTGAAAATGAATACGACTTATTGTTGAAATTGATCAAGTATATTCCTATATATAGATAAACTTTCCTTTTTATGAAGGAGTATGTAATAATTTGTAGAAGTAAAGAGTAACAAAAATATAAATTATGGCTTAATTTCCTGTGCTGTTTAGCTATTTCCATTATTGAAAGGGAGGGATTATAGTGATGGAATTTGAGCCCTTGTTTAATTTTTTGTTTGAAGTTGTACCTTGGCTTACCATTGCCTTGTTATGTTGCTTGCTTGTGATATTTCTTCTAATATGTATTAAAATTCATAAAGGGTCTGCAACCTTAAGTTTATGGGGATTAAAATTTGAATCTAATAAAGCAGTCGCAACCATTCAAAGTCAATTTAGTGAGTTGAATAAACAAAGTCATTTAAAAACTCAAGTTATCAAGTTACTTAATCAGTCTATGGTAACGCATTCAGATTATGGTAGTATGTCTGACGAGGAATTTCATGAAAAAGTCAAAAGGTTTTATGATTTCTTCTTACCAGGAATAATTGGTTTAATAACAAAAGAAGTGGCTAATTTACACAGGGTTGCAGTATTTTATAAGGTTGATTATAATAATTTAAAGATTTTGTATGGAGCCGGATACTCTCCAGAAGGCGTAGAAAAACTGAGATTAAGTTTAACAAACAGCAAAGCAGGATACAGTTATATTAATGGGAAAGAATACTACAATCCGGATATAACGAAGGATGCTTCTTATGAAAGGAATCCCAAATCATCAAGGGAATACAAATCATTATTATGCATCCCGATAAAATACAACAGTAAAACGATAGGTATATTAAATGTTGATGGTCTACTTAGTAATTCTTTTGATAGGGATGACATAGATTACATTACTTACTTTTCAAATTCAATTTCTTCAATTCTAAATAAAGAAATTAATTATTTAAGTAGTTTAAACGAAGAGGAGGCATTTTATTATGAAAAAGAAAAAAGCGGTTGAAAGAAAAGATGTAGTTCTAAGACAGATGTATGAGTCTGGTGAGTTGGATCCCGAAGAATTTTTAGAAAAACTATTTTCTACAAAAGAGGCGGACAGGAAAAGAAGAAGTATAGTTGAAAAAAATGAAAAATACTCACGTCACCTCCAAGAAGCATAGCATTTTGTTGAGCATCTCACCCGAGATGCTTTTTTATTTGTCAAAAAGAAGGACTATTGGCACCGTAATAGAATAGGTATATTGGGAGGTGATAATAAAATGAAATCCAAACTAGAAGAGTTATTCGACAATGACGAAACGCTTGGAGCTGATTCCGTAAGTTTAGATAACTGGATTATGATTAACGACTATGGTGACGCGATAGATTATGTTATTTTGGAGTACGCGGATCGCTGGGACGTATACTTAAGTCTGTACGACGAGGGGGAAGCGCCATATCGAAACATTTTGGTGCAAGGCTCTTCGAAAGATATGGATACGGCCAGAGAGATAGCAACTCGAAAGCTAAATGAGGAATATAAGAAACACGTTCATTAAAAGCGCCCATTGGTACTTTTTTATTTACTTGATAATAGAACGTCTATTCGGTATAATGGTTAAAAAGGAGGGAACGAGTGTGCGTAGTAAGTTATTGAATTCAATGGAGCGTAATGATTCACTGGATATGATGTACCTGGCGAAAAGTGGGGAAGTCAGCAAGCGAAGGATTAAGGTCTTGCAAGTCGGTGAGGTATCTTTTCGAGCGTACTGTTATCTAAGGAAATCTAAGCGTACCTTTCTAATTCAAAACATATTGGCAATCGTTCCTGTTACATCTAAAGAAAGCATGGTGATTTAATGTGATTCCGGATGAAGCAATACTGCACTTTGAAAATGCAATTTATTTCCCGATGCTAATTGTAATATTAGAAAGAGATCAAGCGCAAATAGAAATTAGTGCATTGAAATTTAAAAGTCCATATTTGAAAATGATTGAGCAAGCGATAAAGTTAGTTCAATCTGATTTGAAAAACACTAACATTTATATGCGACAAAAGGATATGAAGCTAATTAAAGAAAGAGTAGATGGTGATTTCACCGAATACAACTTTTTTTATGGTGGACTTGAGAATCGTCGTCGTTACTTCAATATAAGATTGCGAAATCGTACTGAAGAATTACTTGGTGTTTATTTAGAAAAAAGCGACTGACTCAGTTGAGAGTAGTCGCCTTTTTTTGTTTATTATTAAAATAGCTTCTTTACTAATGCCGAATATACTTTTTTATCAATTTCAATCAAGCTTTTCTTTCCATCGTTAAATTCTAATGCGATTGTGTGAGTGCCTTTCGACTTTGCAGACAATCCAGCAAGCCAACCGACAGGTCCTAAGATAACGCCCCCAACAAAAGCTCTTCCTACTGCACTTGTCGCACTCTTACGACTTTCCTCGTCTAAAATCTCGTATTCTTTTACAGTTGTCTTATCCAAAGGTATTGATTTTAATAGACCTGTAGATAAAGAGACGCTACCAAACGCCTGAATGATTTGTTTTCCATTATAGTCCCCAGCAACTACTTTGTTCTTTGCAGACATTCCAATTCCTCCCTTATATATAGTTAATATCTATCATAGACCACTTAACGACTGTAATCTACATTTTTCTCACCATTCTGAATACTTAACGCTATTAATACCACGTACCGGACGGTGTATAGTGATACCATTCGTGTTTATAATAAACTTTCAGGCAGTTTTCCTTTATGTCCACAACCACCTTCTTTATGTTTTCAAGAGAGTGTTTCTCTTTTGCTGCGGATCCCATTGTTGCGGTATGCTTTGCATGTACCTTTAATAGTAATGAATTCATTGTTGGGGATAAGTTATCCATTGGGTTTCCCTCCCTGTATTGTTCCGTCCTCGTTACTAGCCACTTGTGGAGCAGGAAAAACTGAAATTTTATTCATCCCCATATTCAAACTTCTGCAAGAAGGAAAACGGATTTGCATCGCTGCACCACGGGTAGATGTAATTCTTGAACTCGAACCTCGTCTCCGACAGGCGTTTCCAGAAACAACAATCGATGCGTTATACGGCGGTGCAGAACCTAGCGCAGGTCCAGCGCAACTCCTTCTCGCAACAACTCACCAACTGTACCGATTCCATCAGGCATTCGACGTACTCTTCGTCGATGAAGCCGATGCATTTCCTTATACAGCGGACGAAACCCTTAAAAAAGCTGTAAAGAAAGCAGCCAAACCAGGTGCGCCCATTCATTACGTCACCGCGACCCCTTCAGCAAAGCAAATTAATGAAATTCGTCGAATAGGTCATATCTCAACAATTAATAAACGTTTTCACGGATACCCACTCCCTATTCCACGCTATGAATCCCTTTGGAACTACGCCAAACAAATTATAAAAGGAAAACTCCCGGTAAAACTTCTACGTTGGACAGAGAAACGTATCGAACGTGAAGAACCATTTTTAATTTTTTTCCACAACATCGAGCTCATGGAAGAGGCACTACCTTTATTCCAAAAAATCAACCCAACAATCCAAAGCGTTCACGCATCGCATGAGGACCGAAAAGAGTATGTACAAGCGCTTCGAGACAACAAGATTGTCGGCCTTTTAACGACAACCATTTTGGAACGAGGCATTACAATCCCCAATGTCCAGGTTGCAGTTGTAGGAGCCGAACACAACCTATTTACGCAAGGTGCACTGATTCAAATTGGAGGACGTGTAGGAAGATCAGTCGATTACCCAGACGGGGACTTTGTTTTGTTTCACCACGGCATTACACATCGTATGGATGATGCAAGAAAAGAACTCCTCCGGTTGAATAAAGGAGGAGCATCGACGTGAACCCTTGTTTGTTATGTGAAAAAAATCTTGTTACATCTTTCTCATGGAAATCTCTTCTCGGACTGGATGAACGAACGATTATTTGCGAAAGCTGTTCAAAAAACTTTCAAATAGCCGAAATAATAGAAGAGGGCATGATTGTAGATCAAATCACATCGCTTTATGCATACAACGACGCGATGAGAAGCTACTTGCATCAATTCAAGTTTTTACAAGACGTCGCATTGGCAGAGGTCTTCGCTAAAGAAATCAAACGAAGTATACCAAAGGGAGCAATCGTTGTTCCAATCCCGATTCATCCAAAGAAGCGGATGGAACGAACATTTGCCCATATTGACGAACTGTTAAAATGTGCACATGTTTCCTATGTTCATGTACTTGAAAAAACGGGTACCGAACGTATGGGAGAAAAAACAAAGCAGGAACGTCTTGCAATGGCTCCTTTATTCAAACTGAAGCCGCAAGTTGTTATCCAACCAAGTACGTATATACTAATAGATGATATTTACACAACCGGCACAACCCTGCGTCATGCTGCATCATTATTGAAAGAAGCGGGTGCAACTCGGGTCGAGGCAATTACGCTAATTCGTGCTTAGCGATAGGCAATGTTAAATAACTCTGTTAATAGTCGATAAATTATTTGTACATTCCTTTTCGAGTGGAGTGGTAGGCGTGAAAATATCGCTTAGGCGCTTGGTGATGGCCTCCCGTAGTAAGCCCGTCAGAAAGTTCACTGTCGGTCTTACTACTTCGGCTCACACTTGTCGCTTCTGCGCTGGATCGTTTGGATTCAAGGTTAGTGGTGTGGGGGTAGTGGGACAAGTGATTTTTGTACATTACAAATTGATTGAAGTGAAAGACGGCGACTCCGGGAGGACAGCGGGTCGGGTGAAACAACAGCGGGCTTGGTCCACCGCCTCCCCTCCGGAACTCGTAAGGGAAAGATTGAACTTTATCTTTCCGCTCTTAGGGTCTGAAACGGAAATTAGCAGCACTATTGTGTAATAAGAATTATCAACATTATTATTTAACAGAGCTTAAAATAAGAGAACTGGAGATGGGAAAATGGCTGATTTAAGAGATTGTCCAACGTGTGGCTCATTTTTCAACTACACAGGCATTCGTGATGTGTGTGGAAAATGTGCAATGGCAGAAGAGAGAAAATATGAAGAAGTAACCCGGTTTTTAAGAAGACGTGAAAATCGTACGGCTACGATTGAGCGCATCGTTGAAGAAACCCAAGTATCTGAGACGTTACTCCATAATTGGGTACGAAAAGGTCGTTTGTTACCAGCAATGTTTCCAAATTTAGGCTATCCATGTGAAAGTTGTGGAGAACTGACATCGAAAGGGAAGCTGTGTCAGGATTGTACTGAAACGATGAAGATTGAGCTGGAAAGACATGAGGCTACTGAAGAATTTAGAGAGGCCATTGCTGCAAACGAAAAGAATGCGTATCTTATCAACCGAGACTAAGTTTTATAAACAAGGACTATTTGAGTAGGTAATCTGATTTCATTTAAAATGCCCTAAACTTTCATGACTTTATGCCGAAATAAAACATAAGGTCAAATCATGTGGAGAGGAGTGAAGAAAATGAAAATCAATAAAGTGAACCTACCCGTTGTGAATCCCTATCAATCGAATCAGTTGAAGGCGGATCAAGCAGGTAAAAAACAAGCCACTCAAACAGATCGATTAGAAATCTCACAAGAGGCTAAGCAACTCTCAGAAGTATCTTCCTATTCCTTGGAGCGAAACGAGCGCGTTCAACAAATTAAATCGCAAGTCGATTCAGGAACGTATGAAGTAGATGCAAAAAAACTCGCTGCGAATATCCTAGACTATTACAATAAATAAAATGAATGAAAGTAGATGACATCATGTCGATTACAACGATCTTGACGACGCTTGACAACTTAGAAAAAGTTCATAGGAGTCTTTTGCAATTGGCGTACGACAAGACTGCACTAATAAAAACAGGCGACATGGAAGGGCTCGACCAACTTCTAAAAGGGGAGCAATCGCACCTCGCAGCAATTGTACAATTGGAAAGACAAAGACAAAACGCAGTGGCGGAATACCTGACAGATCAAGGACGATCTGTGCCAAATGGACCTACTGTTGCTGATGTACTTGAAGTTGCACAAGATACAGAAAAAGAAATGCTTAAGGAGTCGAGGGACCGTCTCCTGCATGCGATTCATGATTTGAAATGGCAAAACGACTTAAACCAGAAGCTGACCTACCAGTCACTTCAGTTCGTGAATCTATCGCTGGACATGGTCAGGCCACAACCTGAATCCGTGACCTACTCAAAAACAGAAATTAGTGGAAGAAAAGTGTCGAAAGAACAAGTCTCTTTTGATTCACAAGCTTAAGGAGGAACACCATGCGCTCATCATTTATGGGGTTGGAAACGAGTAAACGAGGCTTGTTTACACAACAATCCGCACTCTATACAACAGGACATAACATTAGTAACGCAAACACGCTCGGGTATTCACGTCAACGAGTCAATATGGAAGCAACCGCGGGACATCCCGGTGTCGGTTTAAACGCGGGCACGATGCCAGGTTTTCTTGGAACAGGTGTACAAGCAGGCTCCATTCAACGAATTCGTGATTCGTTTGTGGATCACCAATTCAGGCAAGAATCGACGAAGTTGGGCTATTGGGATACAACTTCCAAAGCAATTACGCAAATGGAAGACGTGTTGAACGAACCATCGGATTACGGACTGCAAAAGTCACTAAGTGAATTTTGGCAATCTCTACAAGTACTATCCGCAAATCCTGAAAATAGCGGAGCACGGGAAGTTACTGTGCAGCGAGGGGTTGCGGTTGCCGATTCCTTTAACTACATTGATACATCATTGAGGGACATTCAAACAAACACCGGTCAAGAAATCGGAATTACGACAAAAGATGTAAATGCGATTCTAAGACAAATATCAGAGTTGAATGACCAAATTACAAAGGTTGAGCCAAATGGCTATTTGCCGAATGATTTGTACGATGCGCGCGATATGCTGTTGGATCAGCTTTCTGCTATTGTGCCAATTGAAACGGACTATGTCCCATCGGGCGGACGTGCAATTAAAGGAATTGCTGAAGGTTCTGTTACTGTCAGTATAAAGACTGCCGGCGCGTCAATTGAGGTTGTCAAAGGCTATGACTTCGCGGAAATGTCTGTAAACAATGGGACGAGCGATGCTGTTACTGAATTTACATTTACCGGGTCAGGTGCGGTGGCTGGGGATACATTAAATGTCAACCAAATGGTAAACACGGGTAGCATGAAATCACTTGTTGACTCGTATGGATATGTAGATGCCGGAGGTACTGTGAAAGGTCTCTTTCCGGAAATGCTTGAGAAATTAAATGAGATGGCTAACAAATTTGCGGAAGAGTTTAATAAAGTTCATATGGGTGACCCCAATGATCCTACAACAGGACCAACAGATTTAAATGGAGATAAAGGGAAAGCTTTTTTTGTGAATAAAGATGTTGCAACGGACCCTATCACTGCAGCTAATATTTACGTTAATAAAGATATCATTGCGGACCCAGGGCAAGTTGCTGCTTCTGATTCCAATCCTGCGGCGTCTACTGACCCAAAAAATCCGCAAGAAGGAAACGGGAAAAATGCTCTCAATTTATCGAACGTGCAGTTTTCAAAAGTTTTCCCAGGCGGTGCTACCGTTCAAAGTTACTTCCAAAGTGTAATCGGAAAACTAGGTGTAGATGGCCAACAAGCAGATCGTCTTGCTCACAATACAGCGACGTTACTAGGTGCGGTCGAACATCGTCGTGCTTCGATTAGCTCAGTATCACTTGACGAAGAAATGACGGACATGATTCGCTTCCAGCAATCGTACAACGCATCCGCAAGAATGATTACCGTTGTTGATGAAACGTTAGATAAAATAATTAACGGCATGGGTGTCGTTGGAAGATAATGCGTTTACGTAGTATAAGGAGGAAGTTAAATGCGCGTCACACAATCAATGCTTTCAAACAATATGCTCCGGAACCTTTCCTCGAGCTACACTAAAATGGGTAAATTGCAAGAGCAAATCACAACAGGGAAGAAAGTGAATCGTCCATCAGATGATCCGGTTGTTGCAATGAAAGGTATGGGCTACCGTATGACGGTTGATAAAATTGCTCAGTACCAGAAAAACCTAGGCGAGGTAAACAACTGGCTCGACAGTTCGGACGATGCATTAGATGGAGCCGGTCAAGCGCTTCTTCGTATCCAAGAACTGACGACGGATGCGGCGAACGATACAAAAACACATGATGATCGTATGAAAATAGTCGAAGAAATCAAGCAAATCCGTGAACAAATTCGGGACATGGGGAACACCAAAGTTGGAGATAAGTACCTGTTTTCAGGTACGAAAACAAGTAGTCCACTTTTTGGAAAAGATCCTGTTACTGGAGTAGTTAATTCCATTGCTGGTGCTTCTTTAGCGGTGCCAACATTGCCCCCAAATCCAGCAGTACCTACAGGTTCAGCAGTCGATGGATTTGAAGCAGTTGTAGCAATCGAAGTATTTGACGGGATAGAACTGCAAGTCAATACGAATGGCTACAAATTATTTTCTGAATTAGATGAAATGATGGGTGAACTTATAACTTCGATTGAATCTAATGCTGGTGGAGAAGCAATTGGTGCTCATTTAACAAGCATCAGTACTAGTCAAGACGCTGTACTAACAGCTCGCGCAAACATCGGTGCTAGGCAAAACCGTGTCGAAATGATGGAGCACCGTTTGGGTCAACAAGAAGGCTCTGCCAAAAAACAAATGAGTGAAAACGAATACATTGACTACGAAAAAGCGATTACGGACATGATAACCGAAGAAGCCATCCACCGTGCCGCCCTTTCCGTCGGCGCACGCATCATTCAACCATCACTAGTAGACTTTCTAAGATAAAGTAGAATCCAGGGTGCCTGGTATGGACACAATTCGAGGTTCACATGAAGTGAGTCATGCAGTCGTTGCGACATGACGTCGCGATTATAGACTGCCTTCCCCTTTGAATTGTGGCTGTACCTGGCACCCTAATACATACCATATAAAAGGGTGACATAATATGAACATCCCACAACTCCAAATCCAAACAACACGCGGCATACTCGGTCTTCAAACTACAAAACCAGTACAAGAAATCGAGCAACCAAGAGCAACAATGCATCAACAACAACCAGCCGCAACATTAGAAATCTCAACAACGAGATCACAACTATCAGTAGATACAACCGAGGCACGTGCTGAAATCGACCTGAAAAGTGTCTTTAAACGCACAGAAGAATACGCACAACTTGGTAAACAAGGTGCGATGGAAGGCATTGCAAGACGCGCAGAAGAAGGACGCCAAATGGTGGAGATAGCAAACGGTGGAAACCCAATCCCAGACATTGCAAAACAAAACGCCAATCCACCGCCAAAACAACTAGGCATCCGTTTCATCGGAGGCTATTCCAAAGCACAAGTCTCCATCCAACCAGGAACAACAAACATCAATGCAACACCACAAAAACCAGTCAACGACGTCCAAATCAACAAACCAATCCACAACTACACGCCAGGCAAAGTATCCCGTGAAATGGAACATTGGCCGTCTATACAGATAGATGTGAAATGGTGAGATAAGGAAAAACAAGGGTGCCAGGTATGGACACAATTCACGTCCTTCCGTGAATTGTGGCTGTACCTGGCACCCGTGATAAAAAGGAGCAAACCCATGCAAATCCAAACAAAATTCCACGGCACAATCAAAATCAACCCAGACCAAACCTGGTCCTTCCCAAAAGGACTCCCAGGCTTTGAAACAGAAAAAGAATTTACGCTTTTACCTATAGAAGACAACAACGAATTCCAAGTACTCCAATCAATTCAGACATCTGACATAGCGTTCATCGTTACGAATCCATACACAGTCATCGAGGATTATTCATTCAAAGTCGACGAACCAACAATCGATCTATTAGAGATTGAAAAACAAGAAGACGTCTTTGTTCTAGGAGTTCTTTCATTAAAAGATCCATTCGAAACATCAACAATTAACTTACAAGCACCTCTTATATTCCAAACGAAAGTGAAGAAAGCGAAACAGATGATTCTTAATGACACCACATTCGGTATGCGTCACCCAATCGGCAAGCAAGTCGCAGCAACAGAAAGGAAGGCGTAACCTATGCTCGTACTTTCACGTAAATCAGGCGAAACCATCCACATCGGTGATGATATCGAAATACGTATATTAGAAGTGAAGGGCGATACTGTACGAATCGGCATTGAAGCACCAAAGTCTGTCGACATTTTGCGCGGTGAACTTGTTCAATCCATATCCGACACAAACACGGAAGCAATCACACTCGATGCCACACTCTTTTCACAATTAACAAAGAAAAAAGAATAATTTACTTAAACGACTAAACTCCTTTAGCAACGATCCGATATAACTAATGTAAGCGGCAGATAAGAGTTCGGCCGGCTCTTACTCCGTGAGCAACAATATAAGCAAGGTTCACAAGGACGTGAACCTCAAAACTCAAGGAGGAAATAATAATGATTATCAATCACAACATCGCAGCACTTAACACGCACCGTCAATTAGGTTCAAACAACAACGCAGCAGCAGCTAACTTGGAGAAACTATCTTCAGGACTAAAGATTAACCGTGCAGGAGACGACGCAGCAGGTCTTGCAATCTCCGAGAAAATGCGTGGACAAATTCGTGGTCTAGATATGGCAGGGAAAAACGCTCAAGATGGAATATCTATGATTCAGACTGCAGAGGGTGCTTTAAACGAAACACATGATATTCTTCAACGTATGAGGGAGTTAGCAGTTCAAGCTGGTAATGATACGAACACAGCGGAAGATCGTGGACAATTACAGCTAGAGATGGATGATCTAATTATAGAAATTGATCGCATTGCAACGACTACTCAATTCAACGAACAAAATCTATTAGATGTAACAGGTGGAACTACTGGATCATTCACTTTCCAAATTGGAGCAAATGAGGATCAGCAACTAGTAGTTGATTTTGCTGATATGCAATCTGCCGCACTAGGTGTTGCTACTGTAGCCCTTACTGATGCTGATGCTGCGACAGCTGCCATCACACAGATTGCAGATGCTATTCAATTAGTTTCTGATGAAAGATCCCAGATGGGTGCTAAACAAAACCGTCTAGAGCACACAATTAACAACCTTGGAACATCTTCTGAAAACTTGACTGCAGCTGAGTCACGTATAAGGGATGTAGATATGGCAGCTGAAATGATGGAGTTCACAAAGAACAACATCTTAACTCAAGCAGCACAAGCAATGTTGGCTCAATCGAATCAGATGCCACAAGGTGTTTTGCAACTCCTTAGGTAATCAATTCAAGGGCGTCTTACTTGGTAACGGGTAAGAGTACAACTGGGTGAATTGCTGGAACCTCCTTAGAGCTCTTCTACCACAGCGGAACTGGAAACGGTATACGCGATGGTTTGAAAAAGAAGAGATTGGACAATCAGCAGCGAAGCCCCTATCGGGAAACCGTGGGGAACGTTCAACGACTAGGGTAAACCGTCTAACGCAAAATGCTATGACGATGAAATCCGTAGGGAAAGTAATTATTCCCGAAGCGCCCAGCCCCTCTCGAGAAATCGAAGGGTGAAGATATAGTCTATTCTATCGTCGAAAGACATAGCGGCAAAGCAAGCCAACCAACAACCACAAGGCGTACTTCAATTATTACGTTAATATGGTTAATAAAAACGCGATCCGGATTCCGGGTCGCGTTTTTTGGATATGTAAAGTTTAATGATACTGAATATATTTAACTAGAAGATTGAAAACAAACACAACTAGACGATATACATAGAAAGTACATCCCAAAAAGGAGTTAATCATGAAGAATGAAAACACAAAGCATGAAATTGAACGACTCGAACAGCAATTAAAACAAGTTAAAGCGCGCGACAAAGTCCTCGAAAAGATTGAAAGTAAGCTAAATCAAATGAAAATGATTGCACAGTTTGCTTCTGAAAATAATCTTTCTAACGCTAAGAGTGTCCAACTTAACAAGAAGATTCAAAGTTATCAAAGTGAAATTAAAGAGTTAGAGAAGAAGTTAGATAGTAGCCTAAAATAGGATTTATGAATTCGAGCCATCTTCAATTACCAAAATACCGGTAATTATACTTCGTTCGAGCACTTAACATTTATTCCAATATGCCGATATAAATAGTAATGCATATTTCTTAAGTTCAAGGAGGTTTGTGAGTATATGGTAAATCGAATAGATAGTAGTGTATCCACTGCGCAAACAAGCAGCCCAGTTGGAAAGGCTTCTCAAGACAAGAATATTCAAGGTGTCGCGCCCATACAAGCTGTATCTTTGAAAGCAAATACCAAATCTTCGGATGAACGCCCTCTACCAGTTGAAGAAGCAAAAGAAATGTTGGATAGCATGAATACGTTTTTAAAGAGTGCAAATTCTCAATTGAAATTTCAATTACATGATGAACTTAACGAGTATTATGTGACAATCGTCGATTCAGACACCGATGAGGTTATTAAGGAAATACCATCAAGAAAACTAATGGATATTCACGCGGCTATGCGAGAGTTCGTAGGCTTGCTCGTCGACCGAAAAATATAAAATAGAAAGTGTGATGGATTGTGAGAATAGGTGGATTGGCATCTGGAATTGATACAGATTCGATTATTAGAGACATGATGAATGCAAAGCGTATCCCACTTAATAAAATCAACCAAAAAAAGCAATTTACGGAGTGGCAAGTTGATAATTACCGCACGGCGAACCGTAGGCTGAATGATTTTAGTAAGATGGCATTTGATAATATGATTCTGTCAAATAAATACTCAAGTAAAACAGTGACGATTTCTTCGCCTGATGATGTGTTAATCAGAAGTATAACTTCGACTAGTGACTTTTCAGGAACGATAAAAATTGATCAGTTGGCGCGAAATTCGACAATGCAAAGTTCAGAAATAACGAGCGCAAAAGGAAAATCTACAGGCTCAACTTTGGCTGAGTTAGGGATTAGTGGAACTACAATTAAAATTGATGCAATAGATAAAGACGGTGTACTTAAACCGGGTACAGAGTTTACTTTCGAGTCGACGGCTAAATTATCAGACGTGATCGATAAGATTAATAAAGAGTCAGGAGTAAATGCTTTTTTTGATTCAAAAACAGGTAAAATTGCGATGACATCAAAACACGGTGGAAAACTTCCTGAAGGTGAAAAAGAAATCGTTGTTACAGGGAGTCTAGCTATAGGGCTTGGCTTAGTCGGTCAGGAAGTTGCATCCGGTCAAAATGCCATTTTCCATGTAAACGGTCTTAAAATGGAACGGTCGACGAATAAAGTCGAAGTAAATGGATTTGAGTTCACGCTAAAAGAAGCGAACGCCAAAGAGATCTCATTCAGTTCGGCACCCGATACAGATGCAATTGTTGAAAACGTTGTTAAATTTGTCGATGAGTATAACAAATTAATCGAAGACTTGAACAAGCAAATCCGTGAGCCTGTTTATCGCTCTTTCCACCCTCTATCTGCGGAAGAAAAGGCAGATATGAAGGAAAAAGAAATTGAGCAATGGGAAGAAAAAGCGATGAGTGGAACGCTTCGAAATGATCCAATCCTTTCAAGCATGTTAACGAAAATGCGAACAGCCCTAATGGGGAATGTTGGTGGAGAGAGCGGAACGACTCTTGCGGATATAGGGATTACAGCATCGAAGAGCTATACAGAGAATGGAAAACTAATCATAAATGAAACCGATTTACGAAAAGCAATTAATGATGATCCGAGTAAGGTGCATCAGCTTTTTTCGAAAGACGGAGATAAAATAGAAGACCAAGGATTTGCTCGTAGATTGAAAACGATTGTGGATGATAGCCGAAAAGATATTTCTAAAAGAGCTGGAAAAATCGGTGATGGAAATGAAACATTCACTATGGGGCGTTCATTATCTTCATTGAACAAACAAATCGAGACATTCGAGTTACGTCTACAAGCTGAAGAAAATCGAATGTGGAGACAGTTCTCAGCAATGGAGCAAGCCATCAACCGTGCAAACGCACAATCAGCCGGTTTAATGAGTGCACTCGGCGGAGGCATGTAACAATCAAAGCACTACAAAAGGAGATATAAAATGGCTATTAACAACCCTTACGCAACCTACCAAAACAACACGGTTACAACATCGACACCGGGTGAACTAACACTTATGTTGTACAACGGTTGCTTGAAGTTTATTGTACAAGGAAAAAGAGCGCTTGAGAATGGGAATCTGGAAGAGAAAAATACAGCAATCCAAAAAGCGCAGGCGATCATTTCAGAACTAATGCTGACGTTGGACAAGTCTGTTCCTATTTCAGAAAACATGCTTATTCTGTATGAATTTGCAAACAGTCGTCTAATTGACGGGAACATTAAAAACGACAGTGCTTTGTTTGACGAGGCTGCTGGTATCATTACGGAGTTTCGGGATACGTGGAAACAAGTCATTCAAATCAATCGTTCAAAACAGTACGGAAATATGGATGGCATATGATTCGCGAGGCAATGACTGCTTGGTTGGATGTCACTGAGAAGTTGTTGGCGATTCCAATCGCCGGAACGACAGCAGATGAGCGAGAAGGTATTATTGCCGACGTTGAAGGGTATTTGGATGAGCGAGATTTGTTACAAGGACAAATTGTAGCACCTTTTACTGCTGAAGAAGAAGTGCTCGGTAAAAAACTGATTGCTATGGAAGCAGATGTCGAGAAAAAACTTACGCTGATCAGGAAGCAGATTAAGATCAACATATCCGAAAGTCAGTCCAAAAAAGATCATATGAAAACCTATATCAATCCCTACTCTAAAGTGGCGAGGGATGGCACGTTTTACGATACGAAACAATAAACAAGAAGACGGTGGAGATTTATTTCTCTACCGTCTTTTTGAAGTACTGTAAAATTATAGTGATAAATCTATATGAATACTGATTCATAAATGATAAAGTGTAAATAGTGGTACTCTTTTGAAAACTGAATATAAAGGGGGGATTTACGATGACGATTATAGAACTGAAACGAACGGATTGGAATCGAAAGAATGAAATAATGAGTCTTGCGTTTGGGCTTGCTGCTGGACTAGGCCTACTTGCACAAATCGTCTTAAATTCAGGAATGCAAACCATCCTATCAATTGCGATTCCACTTGTTTTGGCGATTGTTTTTTATAGTATTGGTCGACGGGTAGAATTAATATCACGTGTATTGCCATATATTTTACTTCTATTCATATTTAGCATCGTTATGAGTTTATTATTTTCTTCAGTTTCAAATTTAGGAACTTTAGGTATTATTTTTTTAATGCTAATTTTGGGAACCATTCATGCACAGATGAAGATTATGGCGTTTGCATATGGCCTTAGTTTAGTTGCACTTCTCTACAACAATCATACGTTTATGAGCCCAGAAGTAATTGAAGCCAGTGGAACGAATCTTATTTTACTTCATTTTCTTTGTGGTATCGGACTTTTTCTTTTGGCACGTCAAAATGGAAAAATGTTTACTCATGTAGAGGAATTGATTGAACTTACAACAATGAGAGCGCTTGACGAAGAGGCACAAGCTCGTAAGTTGGATGAGGCCGTTGTAAAAATCACTTCGAACTTAGAAATTCTGGATAACAATACGAGAACAGTCGGTATGTCACAACGCGAAATGCTCGTTGCGGTAAATGAAGTAAGTGTTGGTAGCCAATATCAGGCGGATCATATTTCGGACATTGCAGAGAATGCTGAACGTACGTATCATTCAGTTCAAGAAATTGCAAAAGGGTTAATAGAGGTAACTGCACAAGCAAATGATGCAGGGAAAAAAGCAAATGAGGGCACGACGAAAATTGTACACTTAAAAGATAGTGTTGATTTGTTCAGTGACTTTTTCAAGGAATTAAATGAAACGTTTGAAGTTCTGTCCGATAAAATTAACGAAACGAATGCGTTGGCAAGTTCCATTAAGGTAATAACGGATCAGACAAACTTGTTGGCGCTGAATGCAAGTATCGAAGCTGCCCGTGCAGGCGAACATGGAAAAGGCTTTTCTGTTGTAGCCGATGAAATTCGAAAGTTGGCTGGATTAACAGATGAGACACTTAAACAAATTGATGATAATTTGGGAGAAGTGAATACATACAATGAACTAGCTTTGTCGAAACTTAGCGATGGGTTGAAGCAAATGAGTATTCAAATGGCTGTAGCGGATGATTCAAGCGAATCGTTTAATGAGTTGTTTGTCTCAATGACGAAACTTCAGGAAGAACTATCTGATTTTATTGATGATTTTTCTACAATATCTAAGGATAGCGAAACGATTCGAGAACGCACAACCGATTTCGCCGGCATCATCGAACAAAGTACCGCATCGGTGCAAGAGTTAAGTGCAACATTAACCAATTTGACGGATGAGCAAGAAGAAATTGCACGTTATATCCAGGAAACGCACGAAGAAGCTATTCAGATGAGGAACTAAGAAATTTACGAAGGGGGAAGTCAATGCAAAATGTTGTAGCACTCAGACAGAAGGAATTTGCGAACAAAAACTTTATTTTATTTATTACATTGGGCGGATCTAGTTTTATTGGGTTTATATTTTATATGCTATCCGGACAAGAAACGATGAAAATAATCAGTATGGGCGTTTCTGTTGCCAGCACAGTGCTGTTTTTTCTGCTTTCGAAAAAATGGGTAGTTTTTGAAAAAGCATTTCCTTGGATTACGCTCACGGTAACAGCAATTGCAACGATTTATAGTGGGGTTGTCGGAGCACCCTCAGTTGCCACTGTAGGCATCGCGTTCTTCATTGTAGGAATAGCGAGTGTTCACTTATCTATGCGAATCATGTCGTACGGTTTTGTCTTAGCCCTTGTGGTATTGGGGGTATTCCTTGTTAGCTATCCCTACCAAGAACAGATAGCAGAGAGTAAAGGGAGCCTCGCGCTAGTTTTAGTTTTAATGGCGACCGGTCTTTTTATTCAAATCAAACAGACCAAAAAGTTGGAACAACAAGTGGAGGCATTTTCTATCGAACAAGTGGTGAGCGCACTAGAAGAGTCAAAAAGGCACGAAGCACTTAATCGGGGAGTCGAAAAAGTAGCGGAAGATTTAACAGCTATTAGTGAAACCGCTTCGCGCCATCTTGAGGCTCAGCACCAATTACTTGGGATTATGGGTGAAGTTGCAGCAGGGGTTGAGCAAGAAGCGTCACAAATCGCCAGAATTGCGGAAAATGCAGAACGAACAACAAGTGAAGTGATTGAAATGCATGCTGAAACGCATACAATGAATGAGGACACATTAAAAATGCGCGATGCATCGAAAGAAATCGTTGACGTCATGCATAATTTACGCGGTGGTATGCAAGAAGTTGAAACATTTTTGAGCGAACTAAACTCATCTTTTGATGCACTTACAGATAATATTATGAAAACCAACGAGCTTGCGAGATTGATAGAGACGATAACAGATCAAACCAATCTTCTTGCGCTCAATGCTTCAATCGAAGCGGCACGGGCAGGCGAGCACGGGAAAGGCTTTGCGGTTGTGGCAACTGAAATTCGAAAACTTGCTGGAATGACAGCGGATACGTTGAAGGGAATTCATGAAAATCTATCTGATGTCAACATCACCAATGATCGTTCTCGACTAAATCTTGCGAGTAGTACCGATAAGCTTTCATACCAAGTGAAATTGACAACAATGGCCGAGACTCAAGTTGAATCGATGCACACAACACTTAGCGAGTTGCACCAGAAGTTTAGTGTGTTTGATGAAAAAATGGGTGCCATCACGAAAGAAACGGCGGATATTGGGCAAATGACAGTTACATTTTCAGACCTCCTTGCTGAGTCAAGCGCATCCCTTGAAGAGGTGAACGCAACCGTCCATACAACAGTTACCGACAACGAAAAGATTGTTGAGACACTTGCTGGAACGATGAGTCAGACAAAAAGGCTTGTGTACGAGTAAAATAGTTGTGGTTGAATCAATTTGGAAATGCGTGCTTTTACAAAATATTAAAGTGAAAGAATTTGTTAAGATTTTTTATAAAAGCGAATGAAATGTTCGAATATGCTGTGCCGGATGATTGAAGTTGTCAAAGACAATCGCCGGCAAGGAGACTGGCGTTGTAAACGATATGTGTAATTTAGATCGAGGATAGAAGAGGTGAAAAAAGAATGAAATCCATTTTGTATTTACTAATATTAAGTGTATTATGGGGTTCCTCATTTTTATGGACAAAAGTTCTTTTAGATACCTTCTCCCCTACTGGAGTTGCCTTTTTACGAAGCTTGTTTGGATTAATTCCACTAATCCCCTTCATACTGATTTCAAAATATCGAATAAATATGAAAGTAAGTTTGTTTTTTCTATTTGTAGTATCCTTGGCCGCGGCACTTCCTTGGTATTTTACGAGTTTGTCATTAAAGGGCATAGATACTGGACTTACCAGTATTTTAAATGCGACGACCCCGTTATTTTCCGTAGTGTTTTCAGTGTTCTTAATAAAAGTAAAACCATTACCAAACCAGGTAGTTAGCTTGGTTATCGGATTCATTGCAGTAGTTTGTCTAATTACTTTTTCCGGACAAGCAGTGGGTAGTGAATTCTCCCTTCCACATGCACTTCTAATGTTTTGCTCCACAACAGCGTATGGACTCAATTCTGTGTTGATCGCAAAATACTTCTCAGACACTTCACCTCTTCAGATTGCTTTTTGGACACTAGCAGTTTCGGTAGCTATCAATGGACCAATTAGTTTGTTTTTAGAACCTCAATCTTTTTTACAACTTGGAACGCTAGAAGTATTGATTCCGCTTCTTATTCTAGGTAGCCTAAGCTCTGGACTTGGTTACGTCTTGTTCTATAGTATTATCACTTCAAGTGGTCCCTTCCTTGCAGTGATGGTAACATTTATCATCCCTTTTATTTCGATAGCATTGGGTGTTGCTTTCTTGAAAGAGCCTTTACATATAGGTATTGCAATTGGTTTACCACTAATGACCGCCAGCTTAATTTTGATGAACATTCATCTTTTTAAATCTAAGAAACTAGTAGATATTTTGGAGGATGAATAAGACTTTAACCTGACCAAACTAGATCTATTTATGCCACAGTTAACCAATTTGCATTGATTGCGTTTTTGACCTAATCATACTCGGTTTAACTGTGGTTTTTCGCGTTTCAGGATTTTTAGTTTTGAGATTCACGGATAGATTAAACTGGGTTCAAAATTATAACGCTATTCGAAAAAATGCTTGCAATAAAATAAATCACTGGTAGAATAATTTTATGTTGAGAATTATCAGATTAATAAATTAAGTTTAAAAAGGTGCTTTTTTAACTAATAAATATTAAGGATTTTGAAATCATAGCTTTATTAGGATTATTCTTAGGCAATTAAATTAGTAGCCCATAAAGGATAGATTAATAAATTTTGAAAGCCATTACACTCCATAAGAATTGCTAGTAGGTAGAAATTCAACCTTATCTATTAAATGAAGAGCCAAAAAGTATATTCACATTAATTAGTTCTGAAATCAGTAATTTAGGAGGTGGACAGAAGAGTGAAGCTTTTTGAACGAAGAATATTAAAAAAGAAAGAACAAATAATCGCCTCAGCTATAGAGCTTATAAATGAAAAAGGATATGCAGGTGCAACAATGGAAGATATTGCAGCGGAACTGCTAATGACTAAAGGTTCTTTGTATTATTATTTTAAAAATAAAAATGATTTATTGTACCAGTGCCATATTTTTATATTTACTCAAGGAATAAAAGATCTGGAAGAGAATTTAAATGAAGGTGGAACGGCTGAACAAATCCTTCGAAGAATGATTGAAACGCATATCGATTATGTAATAGGTTGTAAGGAAACGAATAACGTGCTGATCAGTCCTAGAGAGTTTTATGCCGAAGATCAAATAGAGAAGGTACTAAAATATCGTAAACTCTATTCGGATCCATTCGATAGAGTGATCGAAAAAGGGCTTGCTACTGGAGAATTTAATGTCCAAGATCCAGCATTTGTTCGAATGATGATTCTTGGTTCAATGAACTGGACCTATCAATGGTATCGGCCAAATAGTGGCTTAACACTAGATGAAGTTAAGGAGAAATTTGGGGATTATATACTGAAATTATTACTTTGATAAGCAGGGTCGAGTTATCCTTTAATAACTCTAAAATAGATGACAATTAAAAACTTGTTTACAACAAGACGAAAAGGAGTAGTTAATTAAAATGTCACTTCCATTGGAAAATATCAGGGTTTTAGATTTGAGTCGCCTGTTGCCAGGACCATATTGCACATCAACTTTGGCGGACTTCGGAGCGGATGTAATAAAAGTTGAAGAGCCTAAAATGGGCGATTACGCAAGATGGGAAGACCCTGTTATCGCGGATACTGGAGGAGCTATGTTCTATTCATTAAATAGAAATAAGCGTAGTGTCAGTATCGATTTAAAGTCAGAACATGGGAAGAATATGTTTTTGGAGTTGGTAAAAACCGCGGATGTGTTAGTGGAATCTTTTCGACCAGGTGTAATGGATCGATTGGGTGTTGGCTATGAAAAGCTACAGGAGATAAATAAAGGGTTAATTTATTGTGCAATTACTGGGTTTGGTCAAACAGGTCCATATTCGCAATTGCCAGGTCATGATATGAATTACTTAAGCTATGCAGGAGTGATGGAGCTTCAAGGGGAGAAAAATGGAAAACCAGCTATGTCCTCGACACAAATTGCGGATCTTGCGGGTGGAGCGCAGATGGCAACAAGCGGAATCCTGCTTGCTTTACTTGAAAGGAACAAATCCGGTGAAGGGCAATTTGTCGATATATCGATGATGGATGGTTCCCTTTCGCTAATGCAAACATTACTTCCTCAATACTTAGTTACTGGGGAATTGCCTAAACGGGGAGAAACTCGATTAGCAGGTGGTGTGGCTAGTTATGAGGTCTATGAAACGAAAGATCAACGCTATCTATCTGTTGGTTCCTTAGAAATGAAGTTTTGGAAAGAGTTTTGCCAGGTGATTGGAAAAGAATCTCTAATCGAGTCCCTAGAGGCTCCGCAAGCAGAACAAGATAAAATGAAAGTAGAAATACAAGATGTGATTAAAGAAAAAACACTTGAAGAATGGGTTGCTATATTTGAAGGTGTCGACACTTGCGTAGCACCTGTATTGAATTTTGAGGAAATGATAAAAGATCCACAAGTTTTAGATAGAGAAATGATTATTGATGTCGATTATTCAGGTTCTGGAACTTTGAAACAAATTGGAATACCGATAAAACTTTCAAAAACACCTGGTTCGATTCGAACAGCACCACCAAAATTAGGGGAGCATAATGATGAAGTTTTTAGGAATCTCCCTGTAAATAATAAATGAATGAGAGTCTTTTAAAATAAAGGCATTTTAATTCGAAAGCGAGTTACAATAATTTCATAAAAGGAGATTAAATCGATGAAAGCATCCTTCTTAACAAATGAACATGATATGTTCCGAGAAGCACTTCGGAAAATGTTAGATATAGAGGCATATCCACATTATAAAAAGTGGGAAGAGGAGCGCGGAATTCCTCGAGAAATGTGGTTAAAGCTTGGAGAAAACGGTTTTTTATTGCCATGGGTAGATGAAAAGTATGGCGGATTAGGTCTTGATTTCTCATATTCTATGGTTTTGACAGAAGAACTAGAGAAAGTGGGAGTTGGGTTAGCCAGTGGTGTTTGTCTTCATTCAGACATTGTAGCTCCTTATTTAGCGACTTATGGAACTGAAGAACAGAAACAAAAATGGTTACCCAAAAGTGTGACTGGGGAATACATTTCGGCTATCGCAATGACGGAACCTGGCGCCGGTTCGGACTTATCAGGAATTAGCACAACTGCAAGAAAAGAAGGAGACCATTATATAATAAATGGCGAAAAGACATTTATCACAAATGGTTTGAATGCAGATTATGTCTTGGTCGTATGTAAGACGGATCCTAAAGCCCAGCCTGCACATCGCGGTATATCCATATTTATCGTTGAGAAGGGAATGCCTGGATTCAAACGAGGTAAAAAACTCGAGAAGATTGGCCTTCATTCAAGCGATACGGCCGAACTCATCTTTGAAGATGTAAAAGTACCAGCAGAAAATATTTTAGGAGAAGAAGGAAAAGGATTCTATTATCTAATGGAAAAGCTACAACAAGAACGCTTAATCTGTGCAATTCAAATTCAGGTCGAAGCTGAAGTAATGTTGAAACTTACTATTGATTATACAAAAGAACGAAAAGCATTCGGAAATCGGATTGCAGACTTTCAAAATACTCAGTTCAAGTTAGCAGAAATGGCTACTGAAATCGACTTAGGTCGAACTTATGTAAATATGCTTACGGAACAACATCTTAATAATAAAGATATTGTGAAGGAAGTATCGATGGCAAAATGGTGGACAAGTGAAATGGCAAAACGAGTTGCAGCAGAGTGCTTACAACTTCATGGTGGCTATGGATATATTGAAGAATATGAAATTGCTCGTAGGTACCGAGACATAGCGGTTACGTCGATTTACGCGGGAACAACTGAAATTATGAAGGGAATCATTGCAAAGAAGATTCTTCAGTAATCCAATAAGAACCTAGAATGAAAATAGGGGCTTAGATAAATTCACTAATGGGTCATTCTTTGACGAGAGATTTCAAAATATTTCGATTCAATGGGTTTTAAAGTAGTATTTCAAATAAATAAAAATAAATAAGACTAAGGGAGAGAGAAGAATGGAAATTAAAAACAGTGTTGTTGTTGTTACGGGTGGAGCTTCAGGTTTAGGAGAGGCTACGGTAAGAAATGTAGTGAATCAGGGTGGAAAGGCAGCGATTCTTGATTTAAACGAAGAAAGTGGTAGAAAGTTAGTTGGAGAATTAGGAGAAGAGAATGTTCTTTATGCTCAAACGAACGTTGTGGACGAAGGAGAAACACAAGCAGCGCTCAATCAAGTTGTAGAAAAGTTTGGCAAGATAACGGGAGTTATAAACTGTGCAGGGATCGGGACTGCTCAAAAAACTTACGGTCGCAAAGGTCCGTTTGACTTGGGTGTATTCCGAAAAACGATTGAAGTAAATTTAATTGGAACATTTAACGTGATTCGTTTGGCAGCTGAAAAGATGGCTACAAATGAACCGAATGAAGATGGTGAAAGAGGCGTAATTGTCAATACCGCTTCTGTAGCTGCATTTGAAGGTCAAGTTGGTCAAGCCGCTTACAGTGCTTCAAAAGGAGGCATTGTTGGAATGACACTTCCGATTGCAAGAGATCTTGCGGAATACGGCATCCGTGTGATGACGATTGCCCCAGGTATATTCGAAACGCCAATGCTTGCTGCTTCACCAGACAATGTGAAAGAAGCGTTAGGCGCAATGGTGCCATTTCCAAAACGTTTAGGTCAACCAACTGAATATGCTCAATTGGTTCAAAGTATCATAGAAAATTCGATGCTCAATGGTGAAGTGATTCGTTTAGATGGTGCCATTCGTATGCAACCGAAATAAAAATAAAGAGAAAAACGACTTACAAAAAAGAGTGTGGGGGGAACGGACATGCCTGTTGTAAAAGTAGACAAACAAGACGGAATTGCCATTGTAACGATTGATAATCCACCAATGAATACATTGAGTGCAGCTGTTATAAAAGGGTTAGATGAAGTTTTCACGGAGTTAAATACAGATCATGAAGTTCTAGCGGTCATTGTAACAGGTGCTGGAGAAAGAGCTTTCATGGCTGGTGGGGACATTAAAGAGTTCCCAGAAAAAATGGGGAACCCGAATCTACTCCCAGAGTTTTTACAAACACATAGGGCATTAAATAAGGTTGATTTTTGTTCGAAACCAACTATTGCGGTTATTAACGGATTTGCTCTTGGCGGCGGTTGTGAACTTGCACTTCTTTGCGACATGCGTATTGCAGAGGAACAGGCTTTGTTAGGGGTTCCAGAATGCACGCTTGGATTGCTCCCAGGTGGCGGAGGAACCCAACGTTTGCCTAGGCTTATTGGAGAGGCAAAAGCGAAAGAATTGATGTATACAGGCGAACATATTACAGCCGATGAAGCTTTCCGAATTGGCTTAGTAAATAAAGTAGTACCTAAAGGCGAGGGAATGGAAGCGGGACTTGAACTCGCTAGAAAGATCTGTAAGAATTCACCGATTGCGATACGAAACATTAAAAAGGCAGTCGACGAAGGCATTGAGCTTCCTTTGGTTAAAGCCCTTGAAAGGGAAGCGGAATTATTTCAAGAGCTTTTTCTTACAGAAGACGTAAAAGAAGGCGTACAAGCATTTTTAGAAAAAAGGAAGCCAAGTTTTACAGGGAAATAACTCGAAGCAGCTGAAGAGGAAGGAGGGGAACTGTAATGTCTACAGTTAACACCTTTTTAAAGAATGGTGTTTTTGAAATTGAATTAAATCGACCGGAAAGTCTGAATGCATTTAATAAAGAAATGTCGATAGATTTAGCATTGGCAATAAAAAAAGCTGGAGATGATCCAGAAGTTCGAGCTGTATTAGTGTATGGAAGTGGAAAAGGTTTTTGTGCGGGCGGAGATTTAAAGGACTTTGGAATGGACGCCACAAATCCGGTGGAAGTTAAGGAGTTTTTACAAAAAGGTCACGAGGTCACGACCGGAATTTATAATATGGAGAAGCCCGTAATTGCAGCGGTTCACGGGCCGGCAGTTGGGGCGGGGTGCAACTTAGCTTTTGGATGTGATTTAATTATCGCAGATGAAAATGCCGTATTTTCTGAGATTTTTGCGAAGGTTGGCGCACTTCCAGATATGGGTGGATTGTATTTCTTACCGCAAAAAATTGGAATGCATAAAGCAGCAGAATTAGTATTTACAGGTAAGAAGGTAAGCGCAAGCGAGGCTTTGGATATGGGATTGATCAATGAAGTCGTACCTAATGGAACTGCGATAGAAAAAGGAAGAGAACTTGCAGTATCCCTCGCCAAAGGACCAACAAAAACGCTAGGAATGGCAAAAAGAATCATGCATCAAGCCGCGTATTCAAAATTAGAAGATATTTTGGAGCTTGAAGCATACGGACAAGCGATTGTTTTTCAATCAAGAGATTTTAAAGAAGGAAGAGCGGCATTTTTAGAGAAAAGGAAAGCCGAGTTTCTAGGTTATTAAATAAAGTAGTTCAGACGATCAGCACAAACCAATGCTTAGGTTTGTGCTGTTTGCGTTCCCGTTCGCTTCCTTATTAATTTTCTGAAACGAGAATTCTAAGTTACAATAAAAATTTTATCAACCAAAAAATCGACTTTTTCTACACTGAACAAAAGGTTATTGAAAATAAGTATGTATGGTATAATAAAGGGAAGAGATAGATATGTTAAGGAACGGGGTGTAGCGAGTGTACTACAAACGTGCAGAGTATTTTAGATATACATTTGGTGAACCACTTGAAGCAAAGTTCAGAATTCTACTTGTAAACGGAACGAGGAAGGAATCAAAATTAGGACATTGTACATTAATTGATTTGAGTCCAGGTGGTGCTAGATTGTTTGCAGAGTTTGATATACCACTTGAAGGAAATCCTATTCAACTCCACCTAAGTTTTACTTTATACGAAAGCCAAATTGATGTGGAAGGTACAATCGTTTGGAAAAAACCAACTCGAAATGGATATTTATATGGCTTCGAAATTGTGGAAGATGAACTGACAGAAGAGTTAATCGTAAATGAACTTAAACTACGTAGACGTTCTGAATTTGAAGAAAAGAGTAAACGGAAAAAATAATTCATGTTACAAACCTCGTCAAACCAATGTTTCGTCAAAAGTCGACAAAAAAATAAAATAAAACATGTTTTAAGAAGGGTTTTTCGGGGCAGATAGAGAAGTATACAAGTGTAGTGTTAAACAGTAACACTAAATAAAGGAGGAGTTCATTTATGCTAAACTTCAATATTCGCGGTGAGAACATCGAGGTAACTCCAGCGATTCGTGAACACGTCGAGAAAAAGATTCAAAAACTTGAAAGGTATTTCACTGACGGTGCGAACGCAAATGCAAACGTAAACATGAAAGTATATAATGACAAACAAACAAAAGTAGAAGTAACAATTCCAATGAAAAATCTAACGCTACGTGCGGAGGAACGTCATACCGATTTATATGCAGCAATCGACCTAATTGTCGACAAACTCGAACGTCAAATTCGAAAATATAAAACAAGAGTGAATCGTAAATTCCGTGAGCGTGAAGGCGTTGCAGCGTTTTTCGCTTCTGTTAATAAAAGCAACGACGCTCAAGGTACTGATAACCAATTAGATGATGACCAAGAATTTTCAGTTGTCCGCACGAAGCGATTCGACTTGAAACCAATGGATCAAGAAGAAGCAATTCTTCAAATGAACATGCTAGGCCACAACTTCTTCGTCTTCACAGATGCAGAATCTGATGAAACAAACATCGTTTACAAACGAAAAGACGGTAAATACGGTCTTATCGAAACAAACTAAATGAATAAACCGAATCCCCAAGTGGAAAACTACTTGGGGATTCCTTTTTTGTGGAAACGTATATTTGTTAGTCCAATAATTAATTCTAGAGTTGTTAAATTGAAGAGTACGTCGACTAGAAAGCCGCACGTAATACGTAAACGAACTTGATTTACAAGATAAACCAAATCTTTTCATTAAAATAGTAAGTAGAGCATTTGCACCATGCATTTGGCAGTGTTAAAATGAAGGGTGAACCTAATGAGGATGTGACCTGAATGTTAAGCGTGTTAACAAAAATGTTTGATTCGAATAAAAGAGACTTAAAACGTCTGGATAAGATTGCTGATCAGGTAGAAGCACTAGCTTCGGATATGGCGAAACTTACAGATGATGGACTTAAAGGCAAAACGGAAGAATTCCAGGACCGTTTCGAAAACGGAGAAACATTAGAAGAGCTTCAAGCAGAGGCTTTTGCAGTCGTTCGTGAAGCTTCGACTCGAGTACTTGGGATGACGCCATTCCGCGTGCAAATTATCGGCGCAGCTGCGTTACACGAAGGCAATATCGCGGAGATGAAAACGGGTGAAGGTAAAACGTTAACATCTACGCTTGCAGTTTACTTAAACGCACTTGCTCGCAAAGGGGTTCACGTTGTAACAGTGAACGAATACCTTGCTAGCCGTGACGCCCTTGAAATGGGGACGTTATTTGAGTTTTTAGGATTAACAGTTGGCTTGAACTTGAATAGTATGTCTAAGGAAGAAAAACGTGAAGCGTATACAGCAGACGTGACGTACAGTACGAACAACGAACTTGGTTTCGATTACTTACGTGACAATATGGTCCTTTACAGTGACCATAAAGTTCAACGTCCTTTATTCTTCGGCGTAATTGATGAGGTTGATTCGATTTTAATTGATGAAGCGCGTACACCACTTATTATTTCGGGGCAAGCTGCAAAAGCCGCTGAGCTGTATCGATTGGCAAATATGTTTGTAAAGGGACTCATTAATGAGGAAGATTATTCGTTCGATGAGTCGACAAAAGGCGTAGTGTTAACTGAAAAAGGAATCGAGAAAGCTGAGAAATCATTCAGCATCGAGAACTTATTTGACCTCAGCCATGTTGAACTGAATCATGTCATTAACCAGTCACTAAAAGCGCATGCGAGTATGCATATCGACATCGATTATGTGGTTGAAGAAGGCAACGTTGTCATTGTCGATTCCTTCACAGGTCGTTTAATGAAAGGTCGTCGTTACAGTGACGGACTTCACCAGGCGATTGAAGCGAAGGAAGGCTTGGAAGTTCAAAACGAAACGATGACACTTGCCACGATTACGTTCCAGAACTTTTTCCGTATGTATGATAAGTTGTCTGGAATGACAGGTACAGCGAAGACGGAGGAAGAGGAATTCCGTAATATTTACAATATGGATGTTGTTGAAATTCCAACAAACCGTCCAATCATTCGTGATGATCGTGCGGATTTAATTTATTCATCAACCCAAGGTAAATACAAAGCGGTTGCTGAAGATATTAAAGAGCGAAATGCCAACGGGCAACCTGTTCTTGTAGGTACAGTTGCAATTGAAACGTCTGAAATCATTTCAAGTTATTTAACAAAATACGGCATTAAGCATAATGTATTAAACGCGAAAAACCATGGTCGTGAAGCAGAAATTATTTTAGAAGCCGGTCAAAAAGGCTCTGTGACGATTGCGACGAACATGGCAGGACGTGGTACGGACATTAAGTTGGGCGAAGGCGTGACGGAAGTTGGTGGCCTTGCAGTTCTCGGTACTGAGCGCCATGAATCACGACGAATTGATAACCAGCTACGAGGCCGTTCTGGACGTCAAGGTGATCCGGGAGTTACACAATTCTATTTATCACTTGAAGATGAATTGATGCGTCGTTTTGGATCGGATCAGATGAAAGCAATGATGACGAAGCTCGGCATGGATGATACGACGCCTATTCAATCGAAAATGGTATCCCGTTCTGTTGAAGCTGCTCAGAAGCGAGTAGAAGGAAACAACTTCGATTCACGTAAACGATTGCTACAATATGACGATGTTCTTCGTCAGCAACGTGAAATTATTTACAAAGAAAGAAATGAAGTTCTTGAAACTGAAAATATTCGCGGCATTGTCGAGAAGATGCTTGAAGATGTCATCGCTCGTTCTGTTAGTGTGCATACAACAGATGAAGAACCAGCAAACTGGAATTTAAAAGGTTTTGAAGAATTTATCGGTGCGAATTTACTTCCAGAAGGTCGCATTACCCAAGCTGATCTTGAAGGCAAAACGGCAGAAGAACTTGAGCAGTTTGTAAAAGAAGCTGTTTTTGCTCGTTATGATGAAAAGGAAGAGGAAATGACGGAAGAGCGCATGCGCGAATTCGAAAAAGTTATCCTTTTACGTGCAATTGATATGAAGTGGACGGATCATATCGATGCAATGGATCAATTGCGTCACGGTATCCATTTACGTGCGTATGGTCAAACAGATCCACTACGTGAATATCAAAGTGAAGGATTTGCGATGTTCGAGGAAATGGTGCTATCGATTGCCGATGACGCAGCTAAGTTTGCGATGAAGGCTGAAATCCGTAATAACCTTGAGCGTGAAGAAGTGATTAAAGGTCAGGCCGTTAATCCAAAAGAAGACGGTGAACAAGTTACGAAAAAACCGGTCCGTCGTGCAGTAAACATTGGTCGTAATGATCCGTGTACTTGCGGCAGCGGTAAAAAATATAAACACTGCCACGGAAGAAACTAATCGACCGGGTACCCAATTCAGGAGGAATAGACAATGATGGAATTATCAGATGTACGCAATGAGCTCGACAAAACAGCTAAGAAATTAGTGAATTTTAGGGGGTCTCTTTGACTTAGAAAACAAAGAGGCACGAATTCAAGAGCTTGATGAAGTAATGGCAGAACCTGGATTTTGGGACGATCAAAATGCTGCGCAAGAAGTCATTTCAGAAGCAAACGTATTAAAAGATGTTGTTGAAAACTTTCATGAAATGACTGAAACTCAAGAAGATCTTGAAATGACGTTGGAGTTATTGAAAGAAGAACTTGATGAAGAGATGAAAGAAGAACTTGTAGCCGATTTAAAAACCTTTATGAAAAAGCTAGATGATTTTGATTTGCAAATGCTTTTAAGTGATGAGTTTGACCGCCACAATGCGATTTTAGAGCTTCACTCAGGTGCAGGTGGAACCGAGTCTCAGGACTGGGCATCGATGTTGCTGCGCATGTATACGCGCTGGGCAGAACACCAAGGTTTCAAAGTCGAAACACTTGATTACCAAGCCGGCGACGAAGCGGGAGTTAAATCAGTTACGCTTTCGATTAAAGGACATAATGCATACGGCTACTTGAAAGCTGAAAAAGGCGTTCACCGTCTTGTAAGAATATCTCCATTCGATTCGTCAGGTCGTCGTCATACGTCGTTTTCATCAATCGAAGTTATGCCTGAATTTGACGGGGACATTGATGTTGAAATTCGGACGGAAGATTTAAAAATTGATACGTATCGATCAAGCGGAGCTGGTGGTCAGCACGTTAACGTAACGGATTCAGCTGTTCGAATCACACATGTTCCGACGGGCGCAGTTGTAACTTGTCAAACGGAACGGTCACAAATTAAAAACCGTGAGCGTGCGATGAACTTGTTACGAGCAAAGTTGTATCAATTAAAAATTGAAGAAGAAGAAGCGCGTCTTCTTGAAATTCGAGGCGAGCAAAAAGAAATTGGATGGGGTAGCCAAATCCGATCGTACGTCTTCCACCCGTATTCAATGGTGAAAGATCACCGTACAGATGCAGAAACAGGCAATGTCAGCGCGGTTATGGATGGCGAAATCGATATGTTCATTAATGCTTATTTACGTTCCCGTATCTCTTAATAAAATACCTGTTATTACTTTCCTTCTATAATGTAGGTTTTAGAAGTCGAAAATTGGTGTATATTATACCTTAGAAGTACAAATTACTACCTTCTAGGATGAATTGAATTGTTCACAGCTTTGAAACAAGTATCTAAACCTCTATATGACGCTGTTTGTTGACGATAGCTAATGAAATAAGTAGTTAATAAACAGTCAAAAATGGTTTGATTTGGTATACTTGTATATGTAATGAAGCTAATTTACAGAGGAGGAATTCGAGTGAAGAAATCGTTAATGGCACTATTATTTGGAGCTTTACTTGTACTTGGTGCATGTGGCGGCGGAGACAAAGCTGACAAACCTGCTGACGACGGTGCAGTTACAGTTGTAGACGGAGAAGCAGTTTACAAACAAAGCTGTGTATCTTGTCACGGCGGCAACTTAGAAGGTAAGAGTGGTCCAGCACTTGATACAATAGGTGCTACACTTTCTGAAGCAGAAATCAAAGACGTAGTAATGAACGGTGTAGGTGGAATGCCTGCAATTCTAAAAGGTAAAGATGCAGATGCTGACGCAGTTGCAAAATGGTTAGCTGATAAGAAATAAGAAACACATAAACCGCTTTCGACATTTTATCGAAGCGGTTTTTTTGACGAATTTTTTCTTGGTAAGTTTTTGTTTTATTGTAATTGGTTAAAAATTACTAGGGAGAATAATACAATATGAGGCTAGGTCATTCGATTAATAGTGATAGAGACACCCTCTCCAAATGGTGCTTTATAACTAATGCTCAAGTGTACCAACACTTCTAGGGTTGATTAAATGAAACACAACTGTAATAATTATTTGCTCGAATCGTGTTATAATAAGCGTATTGGATTAAAGTGAATCTACTAATTTTCAGGTGGTTTTAGAATGATAGTCATGAAAGACGTGTATAAAAAATATCCAAATGGAATTGTAGCAGCAAACGGTATTGATGTCGAAATTAATCGTGGCGAGTTTGTTTATGTAGTAGGGCCAAGTGGAGCAGGAAAATCGACATTTATCAAAATGATGTATCGAGAAGAAGTAGCGACTAGTGGTCGAATAATTATAAATGGAATTAACCTTGCAAAACTTCGCAAAAAGAGAGTCCCACACTTGCGTCGACAAATCGGAGTCGTTTTCCAGGATTTCAAACTTTTACCTAAATTAAATGTATATGAAAATGTTGCATATGCACTTGAAGTAATTGAGGAATCTCCAGCTCAAATTAAAAAGAAAGTAAACGAGGTCCTTGCACTTGTAGGACTTACACAAAAAGTACGCATGTTTCCGAATGAACTGTCAGGCGGAGAGCAACAGCGGGTTTCAATCGCAAGGTCGATTGTCAATACACCGCAAGTTGTAATCGCTGATGAGCCTACAGGGAACCTCGATCCGGATACAGCTTGGGAAATCATGAAGATTTTTCAAGAAATAAATGAACGTGGAACGACGATTGTTATGGCAACACATAACAAAGAAATTGTAAATACAATACGACACCGAGTAATTGTAATCGAAGGTGGACTTATCACCCGTGATGAGTACGGAGGTGAATACGGCTATGAAAATTAGAACGATTCGCCGCCATTTCCGTGAAAGTTTTAAAATGATCGGTCGAAATGGCTGGATGACGACAGCCTCAATTAGTGCTGTAACCGTCACACTTCTACTTGTTGGTGTATTCATTGCCATAATGATGAATTTAAGTACATTAGCTGACAATATTGAAAATGACGTTGAAATAAAATTGACGGTAGACCTTGCTGCGAGTGATGGTGCAGTCTCGACCCTAGAAGAAAAGCTAAATGCAACAGAAGGTGTTTCAGAAGTAGTCTTTTCTTCGAATGAAGTGGAATTGGACAAGATGATTAAAGGTTTTGGTGATGAATTTGGTTTGTTTAAACAAGATAATCCACTTCGACACGCATTTTACATTAAGTCCACAGATCCTCAACAGACAGCGCTTGTAGCGAAAAAGGTTGAAGCATATGAGTACGTTTACGAAGTAGTTTATGGCGAAGGCAAAGTAGAGAAGCTTTTCAATGTACTAAACACTGGACGTAATGTAGGCTTTATACTTGTCATTGCACTGCTGTTCACAGCAATGTTTCTCATTTCCAATACCATACGTGTTACTATTGTTGCTAGACGTAAAGAAATAGACATTATGAAACTTGTAGGAGCAACGAATACCTTTGTCCGCATTCCATTTCTATTTGAGGGCGTATGGCTAGGGATTCTTGGATCAATCGTTCCGATGGGTATCATTACAATATCGTATTACAATCTATACAATTATTTGGCACCGCGTCTAGAAGGCGAGTTGTTTCAACTACTAGAAGTGACGCCTTTCCTTTATCAAATAAACGGTCTGATTTTGTTCATGGGCATATTCATTGGCGTATGGGGAAGTTTTATATCCGTACGAAAGTTTCTAAGAGTATAGAGATAGAGAGAGAAGATTTGAAAGGGGAAATTACACGTTGAGAAAGAATAAATGGATAATCTCTTCACTATTAGGGATATTACTAGTATCTTCCACATTAACGAATTCTCATGTTTTTGCTAGTACAATTAGTGATATGAAGATAGAAAAGAAGAATCTTGATGAAAAGAAAAGTGAGTTATCTACCGATATTAAAGAAAAAGAAGAAGAGATACATATAAACGTGTCAAAAATAGATTCAATACAAGAAAAAATTCGAGTGTTGGACGCTAAAGTACAAGAGACAAATAACTTGATTCAACAAACAGAAGAAGAGATTGCTCAAACGAATGTTGAAATCGAAGCACTTCTCGAATCGATTGTGCAACTTGAGAAGAAAATAGAAGAACGAGATGTTGTCTTGCGAGAACGTTTACGCGCTATGCAAATAAACGGTGGATCTGTAAATTATCTAGACGTTTTATTGGGCGCTAATAGTTTTGCAGATTTCATCGACCGTTTTTCTGCTGTCAGTTCAATTATGGAAGCAGATCGTGAAATTTTAAAACAACAAAATGAAGATAAACAACAACTTGAAAACGATAAGAAACTTGTCGAACAAAAATTAGCTGAACAAGAAAAAAGAAAAGCTGAGCTTGTGGAATTAAAAGCTTCTTTAGATTCACAGAAACAACAACAGGCTGTTCTAGCGAAAGAACTTGAAGTAGAAAAGAAAAGATTAGAAGTCGAAAAAGCAAACCTTGAAACATCATTTGCAGAAGTTATTGAAATGAGTAAAGAAGTTGAACAAGAAATCATTGCTGAACAAAAACGAATGGCTGAGGTCGCTCGAAAGGCTGCAGAAGCACGTAAAAAGGAAGAAGAACGCAAAAGGCAAGAAGAACGCAAAAGGCAAGAAGCATTGAATAACTCAAGTAATTCAAGTAGTTCAGGTAGTTCAAGTTCTGCTGGAATACCGGCAGTATCAAGTGGAGTGTGGACAAAACCTGCAAGCGGAAGATTTTCTTCTGGATTTGGAACGCGTATCCACCCAATCAGTGGTCAGCGCAGAGTACATTATGGAATTGATCTAGCGAACAGAGTCGGTACGCCAATCTTAGCTGCAGGTGATGGAGTTGTATTCCGTGCTGGATGGCATTCATCTTATGGCAATCATGTAATGATTACTCATTCGATTAACGGAGCAACGTACACAACTGTCTATGCACACTTGTCTAGTCTAAGTGTTAGTGTGGGACAAGCTGTAGATAAAGGTCAGCGTCTCGGTGGAATGGGAAGCACTGGAGATTCTACAGGATCACATCTTCATTTCGAATTGTATAGAGGGTACTATTCTTACGGAAATGCTATTAATCCGGTTGGAATCGTTCCACTATAATACAGAATTGGCTCACCTTCGTTCATCCGAAGGTGAGCTTTTTCACGGTCAAAAAAGTCGCTATTCATAGTTGATTTCGATAGAATACAGGGTATGTTGAGTCGAAGGGGTTATGAATTATGCCTGTTACAAACTTATTTAGTATTTATACGTTGACGCTTCCATCGACATGGCTTGCGCTAATCATAGCGTTTGTTGTTGCATATGTTGTTATTCGTATTCGATTTGGAAAATACCCAGCTGAGATCTTATCGGACGCACTATTTTACTTCATCATTGTTTGGAAATTTAGTGTGATCTTGACGGATTTTAAAACTGTCATACATTCGCCACTTTCCATTCTCTATTTCCACGGTGGACTTATTGGCTTTTACCTCGGGCTTTTTGCTGCAGGACTTCGAATTGTTATGGAAATAAGAAAAAAAGAGTTTGGATTTCATCAGCTAACCGCTTTATTCGTTGGAGTGATTGCTATTCAATCGATTTATCAAGTGATGATGGTCGTCTTAAATGAGGGCGGACTCGTTGCCCAAATCGTGACCGTTTTAGGATTTGCCGCGTTTGCGCTATTCGTTTGGGTTGTTATTGAGAAGTCACCAGTTTGGCCAGTCCAATTAACTGTCTTATTCATAGGAGTGCATGTTTTTGTAGCAGCCTTTCAAGAACAAGGACTCACAGGAACGCCTGTCATCGCAACGCTTATTATGAGCATATTTTTCGGAATAACTTTATATCAAAAACGTATATCAGAATATGAAGCGGAGGGCCAATTGTGAATAAACGAACAATCGGAATGATATTAACTGTATTAATTGTTGGAACGATGATTGTACTTACTGTGAAATCCAATGTGGAGCAGAATAAGTTGGGAGATAATTTGGTTGTTTCAGATGCCGAGTTAGAAGATTTACTATTATCAGAAGCTCCATCTAAAGATCAAGCGATTGGTTTTGGAAAAGGAGACACACCGCCGGACTTCGAGTTATCAACACTTTCTGGTGATGTCATCAAGTTATCAGATTACAAAGGTAAGAAGGTTATTCTTAATTTCTGGGCGTCATGGTGTGCTCCTTGCAAAGCTGAAATGCCGCATATGGAAAATTATTATAAGAAGAACAAAGAAAAAGAGAATGTAGAAATTATTGCAGTTAATTTAACTAGAGAAGAAACAAAAGGTGTCACTGGAGTCGAACAATTTGTCGATGCGTATGGTTTAACATTTCCGATTCCTATAGATGAGGTTGGGAAAATCATGGAAACGTATCAAGTGTTGATGATTCCAACAACGTATTTGATCAATACGGATGGAACGATCGCACATAAGATTATTGCGCCAATGGATGAAAAAACCATAGGTGAATTTGTTGGAATGCTAAAGTAAAAGAAGCCGGTTTTGTACTGTCGTAATGTTCCTTTCTCGTTCATATAGTGGACGAAGGAGGGAATGTTGTGCGCAGTAGCCGGTTTTTTTTATTTGTCTTTATTGTAATTGCAGCAGTCGGGATATTTTTAGTCATTGATGGGAAAATATTAAAGGGAACAGCTGAAAAAGGAACAGTCAGTACGGAATCCGTCATTGATGAAGCTTTTTCACTAATTCAGAAAAGGGCAGTGTATCCCGTAAATGAAGATAAGTTGGTTGAAGGAGCACTTCGTGGGATGGCGGATGTCATAGGGGATCCATATTCTACGTATTTTACCGAAGAGGAAGCTGCAGCGCATAAAGAATCTCTAGCCGCTGAGCGAGTGGGTATTGGAGCAGAAATTACACGAACGAATGGAAAATATATCATTGTAGGTCCTGTAAAATCTTCTCCAGCCGAGAAGGCGGGGCTTCTTCCATATGATGAAATTGTTCGTATCGATGGTGAACGACTTGATAACGATTCGTTGAAAGATGTCGTTCAACGCATACGAGGGAAAAAAGGAACGACCGTTGTAATGACGATTTTCAGACCCGATTTAGGTAAACATATTGACATATCGATAATGAGAGAAGTCATTTCAATGAAAACTGTATCGAGTAAAATGATTGAAGACGATGAGCGGAAAGTCGGTTACATATCGATTACAACGTTCGCAATGGAAACAGCAAAAGAGTGGCAGAGCGCAACGAATGAATTAATCAGTAAAGGTGCGCAAGGATTAATAGTAGATGTGCGTGGGAATCCAGGAGGATATTTACACAGTGTCGGTGATATTGCGAGTAGTTTATTGCAAGAGGATACGGTTTTCGCCTTTATGCAAGATGCAAAGGGAACCCTCACCCCACTAGTCGCTGAACCTTCGGAGGAGCTCGTATTTGATGAAAAACTGAAGAACATCCCTATTGTTTTGTTGCAAGATAAAAGCAGTGCTTCGGCTAGCGAAGTGCTAAGTGGTGCGTTACAAGATCTAAAACGGGGTTACATTGTTGGAACAGGTAGTTTTGGAAAAGGTACGGTTCAGGATACAAATGAATTATCCAATGGGGGAGAAATGAAGTTATCCACCGCAAAATGGCTAACACCGAAAGAGACATGGATTCATGGGAAGGGAGTTCCCGCAGATCTTGAAGTCGAACAAAGCGAATTGTTTAATGAGCATATTCGGTTGGTTTCTGAGGAGTTTAAAGTGGGCGATTTCAATGAAGACGTAGCGTACGGTCAGCGAATGCTACTGGAACTTGGGTATACCATCAACCGAGAAGACGGGTATTTCGATGAATCCACAGCCCGCGAAGTGGCAGCGTTCCGAGAAGATGCAAAAGTAAAAGTAGACAGTGTAATGGATCGAAAGTTTTACACCGCACTGAAGGATCAGGTAGAAGCATATAGAAATGACCCAGCAAATGATGATCAATTGCAGATGGGGATTGGTTATATGAATCATGCAATATCGAATAAGTGAGTTTGTTCCCGGGGCGGAGTGTATTCTCGTAACGGAGTGCCTTGCTCCCGCAACGAAAAGTTTATTCCCGAAAAGGGGTGATTTGCTCCCGCAACGAGGATTTTATTCCCGTAACGGGGCGATTTGCTCCCGCAACGGGTTTATTCCCGTAACGAAGTGCCTTGCTCCCGCAACGAAGAGTTTATTCCCGTAACAGAGTGATTTGCTCCCGCAACGAGGATTTTATTCTCGTAACGGAGCGTGTTGCTCCCGCAACGGATTTATTCTCGTATCGGAGTAGTTTGCTCCCGCAACGAAGAGTTTATTCCCGTAACAGAGTGATTTGCTCCCGCAACGAGGATTTTATTCTCGTAACGGAGCGTGTTGCTCCCGCAACGAGTTTATTCTCGTATCGGAGTGGTTTGCTCCCGCAACGCGATGTTTATTCTCGTACCGGAGTTTGTTGCTCCCGCAACGAAGAGTTTATTCCCGTAACGAAGTGCCTTGCTCCCGCAACGGTTTTATTCTCGTACCGGAGTGCCTTGCTCCCGCAACGGGTTTATTCTCGTACCGGAGTGATTTGCTCCCGCAACGGGTTTATTCTCTTAACGGAGTTGTTTGCTCCCGTAACGAGGTGCCTTGCTCCCGCAACGAAGAGTTTATTCCCGTAACGGAGTGCCTTGCTCCCGCAACGAAGCGATTTATTCCCGCAACAAAGCACTTTATTCCCACAACACACAAACTTCCACCTACAAAACAGAATTGCTGCAATAAATTCAAGATGTATTCGCATAGTAGACCCATAATTTGTTACAATGGTGGTATCGATGTTGTGACAGATTGGGTGGTGGCGGTTCGTGACAGAAAAAATACTAATGGATATTTTACAATCGCTCGTTGTATTTCTACTAAATCCTTTATTTGTGGTAGCCCTTTTAGTAGCTGTATGTTTAGGATATTTCCGTGTAAAGCGCGAACGACGTAGCTTTAAGGTGCGCTTATTACCTGGATTAACCGAACTCAAGCGGTTACTATCGGAGTCATGGGTGTATGCACTCGTTCTATCCGTCCTAGTTTCAGGCGTTGGATTGGTCGTAGATCCGGGCTGGCTCGTGCTGTTTTGTGCAGCGGCTTTCGTTGCGCTAATTTCTATGTATTATAAAATTGCCTCACCCATTTACTTTGCGGCGTTAGCCTTTTTGGTGTTATATTTAGCCCAGGAATACGCTGTGGACTTTACGTATCGCGGGTGGTCTATAGGAAATGTAGATCTTTTTGGTGAATTGGTAATGGTCATTGCTGTAATCGCGGGACTTTTACTTGTGGTCGAAGGGCGTCTAATCAGTCGTCACGCAGCAAAAGATGTATCCCCATTCCTCATGCAGACAAAACGGGGATTGCGTGCAGCTGCATATAAAGGGAAGCGGCTTTGGTTACTTCCGGTTGTCTTTTTAGTGCCTGGCGATATGATATCAGCTTATACTCCCTATTGGCCTCAGTTTACATTGGGAGAATCGATGTTTACATTTGTTCCAGTACCACTTATTATAGGTTTCTCTCAAATCGCACGTTCCGTCTATGCAGAGAATTTATTCCCTAAAATAGGGCGTGCAATTGCACTTGTCGGTGTAGTTGTCATCGGAGTTGGATTTTCGGCAATGTGGATGCCTGTATTAGGGTGGACTGCCTTAATCATTGGGGTTGTTGGTCGGGCACTGATTTCAATCGTTGTTTCAATTAATGAACGACGTGGAATTTTCGCTGTTACACCTATTTCAGCGGGCGTTGTAATTGCGGGTGTGTTACCTGATTCACCTGGTGAAAAAATGGGTCTACTTCCCGGCGAATGCATTCGTGCTGTAAATGGTCGTCAAGTGAGTAATGAAAAAGAGTTATATGATGCAATCCAAATAAATGCTGCGCATTGCCGCTTACAAGTACTTGATCGCGAAGGCGAAGTGCGACTGATGCAACAAGTGATTTATCGACATGATCATCACCGTTTAGGAATTCTTGTTGTGAGATGAAAGGTTGGAAGGAATGGTTATGATGGAATTATTTGAAACAAAATTACTCTTAGCTCTTTTCTTGCCAGGCCTTCTCGTCATTTTATTCACACGGGTTACATTCCATCATGTGGTTGGTCTTATCTTGACGGTCGCTCTAATTGCAGCATCTGTTTACGCAGGCTTCACGCACGACTGGATTCTATACGCGGCTGACGCATTGTCGCTAACAGTCGGTTTCTGGTATGCAAAACGTATGGTCGAAAAAGCACGCGAGAACATGTAAGAAAAGGTGAAGCCATCTCTTAGTTAAGAGATGGTTTTTCTTATGGATAGGATGAACGTAAAACCCTCACTTACATAGTTACCGGTGAAGTTGTCGTGTTTAATTGGTTGGCAGACTGAATAATTCCCATCGCAATTTGTTGAAATTCCATCATCTGTTGATTTAACACTGCAAATTCATGTAGTCGAACAAAGGCGGTATTCGATTTGAGTTGTTCAAAATACATCATGGCCTGTTTAAAGTTTTCAGCTGCGGGATAGACAAGTTCGTTCATCCAGACATGAATGCTGTAAGGGGAATATGCATTTGTAATTAAAAGACTTTCTACATAACCTTGGCATCTGTAATGGTAGTACATCCCTAAATTGAAGTCGTGATTAAAAGCTGTCCATAGCTCAGGTATCGGTTCTTGTAGCTTTCCTGTAATCCGATAAGATAGGTTTGGAATGACTTGAATCTTTTCACTGAACTTTACCAACTCGATATAGATCTGTTCAAATGTATCCTGGATTGTTGGTGTTTGCATAGTTATCTATTCCACCTTTACGTAGTAATCTTCCTTTTCACAATATGCAACTTCCGGGCGAATGGTCCATAAGTATCCACTTAAACGGGAAAGTCTTGTTGATCAATCAAAAAAAGCACGATTCTTTTATAGAATCGTGCCCAGCAACCTAAAATTTTATGTAGAAAAGAATGACGTCGACTCTATCCAACTCACTCACATAAACAAACTATAAACCGCAAGTACCCCAATTGTACCGAGCACCACAGACATAACTCCGCCGCCAAATCCTGCAATTAGAAAGGCAACGACTGTCCCGACAACTCCGAATAAAATATTCCCTTCCTGTACAAATAAAATGGCTGGGAATATAAGTGCACCGAGTACGGCATACGGAATGTTTCTCAATACTGCTGAAATAAGCGGTGGAAATTCTTTGCCGTCGAGAAAAGTAAGGGGCAACATGCGCGGAAGGTAGGTAACGAACGCCATTCCAAAGAGCATCCACCAAAATGTAGGTCCCATCATACTTCCTCCTTTTCTTTATACTTCGAATCGATTGATTTGATATTCTTTGAATAAATTAATTCTACGAAAATAGAAGATGCTAACGTTGCTACAAGAATTGCCCAGCCAGTTGATAGAATCTCTGTGAAATAAAAGAAAGAGTGAATGGCGGCAGCAATTAAGGCAAGCATGATTACTTTTCGGTTTCCTTTCATAGAAGGGACAAGCAATCCGACGAACATCGCATAGAGCGCAATGGACATAGCTGCTTGTAAAAAGTCTGGCAAATTCGCCCCAATGATGTGTCCCACTGCAGTGAAAACGACCCAACTTCCATAACCGATAAGCCCAACGCCAAACGCAAAGGCTGTTGTAATTTTCCTTTCCTTACTTGTTGCTAGTACGGAAAAGGACTCGTCCGTAATTAAAAATGCATACATCGCTTTGACCTTTTTCTTCTCGGGCTGCATCCTTTCGTTAAGCGAAGCCGTCATAAGAAAGTGTCGAATGTTAAGGACAAATGTATTAATGACGATTAATATGGGATCGACTGCTGTCTGTATGAGTTGAAGAGACATGTACTGTGCCGCACCTGCGTAGACGAAAATACTCATTGCAGTAGCTTCTAAGATTGTTAAATCTGCTGTTTTTGCAAGAAGTCCGAACGTAAGTGCAACCGGAAAATAACCAATTGCGATACTAATTCCGGCTTTTACTCCCGCCAAAAATTGATTCTTCTCCATTTTGTCACATCTTTCTAAGGTTTATCCTGTGATTATACTACATATCCATGTTTTAATGTATGTATAGTAGGGAAAAATGAATAGTAAGAATCCTGTTATTCCCATTAGTCAAAGATAAGGGTGCATGCGAATGAGTGAATGGTTTGAAGTTGATAAGATAATAGAGTTGTCGGAACAATATAAAGCATTAGGTCCGCTTCTAGGTTTGTTATTTCCTTTCATCGAATCCTTTTTACCTTTCTTGCCATTGTTCGTCTTTGTTTTTGCAAATGCAAGTGCATATGGACTTTGGTATGGCTTTGTTTTATCATGGGTCGGTGCGTTTGCTGGATCTTATATGGTATTTCTCCTTATAAGAAAATATGGGCGTAATCGTTTTCTTCAATTTCTAACAAAAAAACCTCGTGTCCAGAAATTAATCAAGTGGGTGGATCGAAATGGATTTGGGCCATTATTTCTTCTAATCTGTTTCCCGTTTACACCGTCTGCACTTGTCAATCTAGTAGCGGGTTTGTCTGATATGAAAAGGCATTATTATTTATTAACGTTAATGGCTGGAAAACTGGTCATGATTTTCACAATCAGTTTCATTGGGTACGATTTAAAAGCACTACTTACCCAACCGATACGCACAGCAATTGTAGTATTCATTATTGTTTTATTATGGTTTGTTGGAAAAAGAATCGAAAAGCGCTTGAATTCAAAAGTTGAAGCAGAATTCAGGTCACTCTCGAAAAAAGAGTCTAATTAATATTATTTAAAAAAGATCAATTAGGAGTTTCTTCTAATTGGTCTTTTCAATCTGCCAACATTTATTTTTCAGCACGGAAAATAGAAAAAGTAATATTTTGATTCAAATAACCCTCAACTTAACAGATTTTAAGATTTATTCAGATTTTTTAGTTAATAGTATTGACACAATACGTTATATAACGTATTGTTAGCAGAAAGAATTATAAAGCGCTTTCATTTACTTAGAATTTATTAGCGAGTCTATGATTCTTTAATATTACAAAGACAATAAACTAGGAGGAGTAGAATGAAAAATCAAAGGAATTGGATTGGTTTATTTGTATTAACATTAATTCTAGTTGTGTTAGCAGCATGCGGTGAAGAAGATTCAAAAAGTGAAACACCCGATCAAAGCAAAAATAGTGACAATAGTAGCGTGGTAACTTTAAAATATGCAGGTTTAGTGCCTGAAACACATGATCTTTATGTTTATGGTACAAAAGTATTCATTGAAGAAGTAGAAAAAAACGGTGATGGCAAGTTGAAGATTGAATTTTTCCCTAACTCCCAACTAGGAAGTGGTGCTGATATGATTGCGCTAGCCAATAGTGGAGCAGCGGATATAGTAGAAGCAGCCCCTTCTTACATCCCCGGGAAACTACCATTAAGTAATGCATTCCAGTTACCAGGTGCTATGCCAGATGCCGAAAAGGGATCAAAAGTAATTTGGGAGATATTGAAAGATGAGAATTCAGTTATTAGAAAAAACGATTATACAAATAATAAACTCGTTCCGTTGTTTGCTGCAACACTTCCACTTTATCAAATTATAACTACTGAAAAGAATCCATTAAATTCATTTGAGGATTTAAAAGGTTTAAAATTACGTTCAGCTGGAGGTGTTCAAGATCTAATGATTAAAAACTTAGGCGCTGTTCCGGTTGCGATGGATTTGTCAGAGTACTATCAAGCACTAGATAGGGGGACCTTAGATGGTGGAGTATTTAATTTACCATCATTAGAAGCAAATAAAACTATTGAAGTAATGAAAAATTTAACGGCAAATGCTAATGTCACGAGTTTTGTTGCTCCTGCTTCGATAAGTGAAAAAACATGGTTAAGTTTGTCTACTGATATGCAAAAGGTATTAATAGAGGCAGGGGAAAAAGCAGCTGAGAGTTTAGCCGTAAACGTAGTTAAATCAAATGAAAAAGCGTTACAAAATGCAGTGGATAAGGGATACAATGTATGGACTTTGTCTGAAGCAGAGCTAATTCAGTTGAACGAACTAGTATCCCCGACTCTTGAACAATGGGTAATTGATATGGAGAAGCTAGGATTTGATGGTCAAGCAGCTATTGATGAAATGAACAAAAAAGTTGAAGAATTAAAATAGGATTTAAACAAATGTACTTAGAAAGTACATTTGTTTAAAATTCCAAAAGAAGGTGGGAAGTTTGGGGAAACCATTTCGATTGTTCGAACGACTTGAAAAATTGGTTATGATGGTGGCTGTTATAGCTATAACCTTGATGATGATACTAATCTCAATAGATACATTTGCAAGATATATATTTCATTCTCCAATTAGCGGTACAAATGAATTTGTCACAATATATTTGATTGTTGCAATTGTGTTTTTAGGGCTATCTAATACACTCAAAGAGAATGAGCACATTAGTGTAAATATCATTGCTAATAAATTTTCATTAAGAATAAAAAAAGTTATTTCTATTGTCACAAATGTATTGGGGTTACTTCTATTTATATTTATATTTTATCAAGGGTGTCTAGTAACTTTAAATGCATTCTTGACTAACGATAGTTTTATAGGTGTAGTCATATTTCCTTTGTTTCCTGCTTATGGTCTGGTTCCACTAGGGTGCCTCTTAATTATCATTAGATTAGTATTTCAAATTATTGCAATTTTGAAAAACATAGAATTGAATGAGGTTTCAAACACTAGATAAGGAAATAAGGGCTAAGGAGGAGTCACATGGAAGTATTAATTCCAATAATATTACTTTTTATCTTGCTAGCTATCGGTATTCCAGTGGGCTTTGGATTAGCCATTGTAGGAATTGTAGGATTATATCTGGTAGGAGGAAGCGGTGCTGTTTTGGGTATAATTCAAACAGCACCATACCGCACAGCCTCTTCGTATATTTTAACTACAATACCGATGTTTATGTTAATGGCTCAGTATGCCTCTAGAAGCGGAATAACTAAAGATATATTTGACGGGGCAAGAGCTTGGGTTGGACATTATCGAGGTGGAATGGCGATAGCAACTGTTTTTGCAAGCGCAGGTATGGGTGCAATTTCTGGGTCAAGCAGTGCAACGGCAGCAATGATGTCGAATATAGCTGTACCTGAGATGACAAGGTTAGGATATGATAAAAGAGTTTCTTTAGGAACAGTTTGCGCGGCTGGTACTTTAGCTATATTAATTCCACCAAGTACTGTACTTATTCTATATGGAATATTAACAGAGCAATCTATCGGTAAGTTGTTAATAGCCGGTATAATACCAGGAATTATTATGACAATAGCTTATATTCTTGTTATTTTGCTTTGGGTTAATAAAAATAAACACTTGACACCAAATATAGAAAAGCTTTCATGGAGTAAAAGATTCCAATCATTAAAAAACTTTTGGCCAGTTATTGTAATAGGATTTGTAGTGCTAGGTGGGATATATAGTGGAATAATGACGGTGACTGAATCAGCGGCAATTGGTTCATTGAGCATGCTATTTGTAGCAAAGGTATTTTGGAAAATAAGCTGGTCTAAAGTTTATGATGGATCATTAAGTGCAATCCGTGTAACATCAATGATTTTCATGATTATTATAGGTGCTCATATTTTTGGGTATTTTCTAACTTTTTCTAAGGTCACTCAGACTATGGTCATGTTCATAGAGGGATTAGATGTGTCAAGATGGTTAATTTTCTTTGTATTATGTTTAATGTATTTGATTCTAGGTTGCTTTATGGATTTAGTAGCGATTCTAGTATTAACAATACCATTAGTATTTCCAATAATCATTGCTTTAGGATTCGATCCTATTTGGTTTGGTATTGTAGTAACTATATTAGGTGAAATTGGATTAATTACACCGCCATTAGGATTAAACGTATTTGTTGGTGCCAGCGCTGCAAAACTACCAGTAGAAACAGGATTTGCTGGCGTTTGGAGATTTGTAATTGCTAGCTTAATTGTTTTGGTTATAATCACAGTCTTCCCACAACTCGTTACGTGGTTGCCTAGTCAAATAGAGTAATCATTTATTGAAATAGTACCAAATTAAAATAATGGGGGGATAATATTGCACAGTTATTTAAAAGATCGAACAATATCTAGTCTGGAAGCTGCATTTACACCGAAGTCGATTGCTGTTATTGGAGCATCTAATGAGTTAAATAAATTAGGTGGAATGGACTTAAAATTGTTAATTGATTCCGGATATAAAGGGATGATATATCCCGTAAATCCCAAAGAAACTATTGTTCAGGGATATAAGGCTTATTCATCGGTTTTGGATATACAAGAAGAAGTTGATAGGGCTTCAATAATATTACCAACTAAACTAGTATTGCCTGTAATCAAAGAATGTGCAGAAAAAGGCGTGAAAGTAGTACAAATTTATTCTTCTGGTTTTGGTGAACTTGGAGAAGAAGGGAAGAAACTTGAACAAGAAATGTTAATGGTAAGCAAAAAATATAATATGAGAATTATTGGTCCAAATTGTATTGGAACATACTGTCCGGCAAGTGGAATTAGTTTTACAAAGGGGACCTCTATGAAAACTGGACATACCGGTTTTATTTCTCAAAGTGGTGGAATTACATTTGATATCGTAAATAGGGGAGAAATATTAGGTGTTAGATTTAGTAAAGCTATATCAGTAGGAAATTGCATTGATCTTGATCATTCGGACTTTCTAAATTACTTAAGTAATGATGAGGAAACTAAAGTTATAGGGCTTTATATTGAAAGCGTTAAAGATGGACAAAGGTTTCTAAAAGAACTAAAGAATGTAACGAAAAAAAAGCCTGTTGTTATTCTTAAAGGAGGAAGAACAGCTTCAGGGTCTCAGTCAGTAGCGTCACATACTGGAAATTTGGCAGGTAGTTATGATGTATGGGAAGCTTTATTCGAACAAACAGGTGCAATACCCGTAAAAAATATTGAGGAAATGTTGACAGTACTTTCATGCTTACAAGACCTTAAGCCGATATATAATGGAAAAGTTGCCTTAGTAGGTAACGGTGGAGGTGCAACTGTTTTAGCGACAGATTATCTGGAAGAAATGAATTTACAATTAGCAGACATTGACCCGAATACTACAAATAAATTAACAGATTTAGGTCTTACGAATACGGGAATAAATATGAATCCAATAGATCTTCCGGCTTCCGAATTAGCGGCAAGACAAGGGAAGTTGTTATCTGATATATTGTTGACTTTATGTAAAGATAAGGAGGTTAATTACTTAATATTTCACCTGAATTTAGTACCGTTTTCAGTTTACTTTAAATTAGAAGAGGTATTAGATTTATTTATAAAAGAAATAATGGATCTTAATGTTTCTAATATAAATTTAGTAGGGGTGTTTAAGTCAAATGAGGATCCAGAAGTCGAGAAAATACGGTATATATCTATGACTAAATTACGGAAAAAGGGTATTCCAGTATTCAGGACTATAGAACAAGCTATTCATGGTGTGAGCGTATTATCTAAAATACAAGGAGAGGAGTTATCAATTTGACTTCATCACAATTAGTAGAGATATTAACTGAAGTAGAGAGTAGAACAATCTTGGATAAGTATAAAATCCCACAAAATAAATATAAGTTTACAACTTGTTTGGAAGATACCTTAAATGAAGCAAAGAAGTTAACATATCCCTTAGTTATGAAGGTAGTTTCAAAAAAGATTGTTCATAAATCAGACTTTGGCGGCGTTCAAATTAACTTGAAAAATGAAAAAGAGGTAGAAAACGCATATAAAAAAATATTTAATAATGCGTCTTTAAACAATATAAGTGCTGAAGAAATAGATGGTGTAACTATTCAGGAAATGGAGAAAGGAATTGAAGAGATTTTAATAGGCGTCAAAAGAGACCCCGTTTTTGGACCTGTTATAGTCGTAGGATTTGGTGGGATCCTTGTTGAAATAATGAAAGATATTTCATTAGGGATCACACCATTAGCTGAGAAGGATATTTATAAAATGCTACGAAAGTTAAAAGGTTTTTCGTTATTAGATGGATTTCGAGGAAGTGCTAAAGCTGATTTAAGTTCAATAGTAGAAATTGTATTAAAGGTACAAGAAATGATAATTAACGAACCTAAAATTTTAGAACTAGACATCAATCCATTAATTGTGAAAGAGGCTGGTAGGGGAAGTATAGCAGTAGATGCAAGAATAGTTATGGGCTAAAAACTAGTAGACCTATATTTAAATTTCACTAAAAGTAAAATAATAAGTAGGGGGAATTAAAATGAAATTCGAAACAGAAATTAGGGAGTATAAAGAAAGAAAAGAAAAAATATTAAACATGGGCGGAAAAGAAAAGCTAGACAAAAGAAAAAAGCTTGGATTATTAAATGCTCGAGAAAGATTGGAAAAATTATTTGACCCTCAAACATTCTTTGAATCTGGTGGTTTTGCAACATCGTTAAATCCCGAAGATGGAGATAAAACACCCGCAGATGGAAAAATTGCAGGATTCGGAAAAGTTAGTGGTAGAAAAGCAGCTGTAATGTCCAATGATTTTACTGTTAAAGGAGCTTCGAGTAGTCCAATAAATGGAAAGAAAATGGAGCATCTAAAAGAAGTTGCTAGAAAAAGAGGTATGCCTTTAATCTTTCTTGGAGAGTCGACGGGTGCAAGAATGCCAGATGTAATGGGAGCTAAGGGAATAGGTGGTGGACACAACCCTATTCAATATATTCGACAAAGAGAAACTCCATGGGCATCCGCAGTTTTAGGTCATTGTTATGGATCCTCTTCTTGGTATACTGTCATGTCCGATTTTGTTGTAATGCGAAAAGGTACAATTATGGCAGTTTCAAGTCCAGCTTTAGCGTCACTTGCAACGAGGGAGGAGGTAGAACCGGAGGATTTAGGAGGATGGAAGTTACATTCTGAAATAACTGGCATAGCAGATGTTGTTGTTGAAACTGATGAAGAAGCAATAGAAATGATAAAAAAATATTTAAGTTACATGCCTAGTCATAACAATGAAGCGCCACCACAAATTGAAGTTCCTGAAGGATCAGATGAAGCTATTAAGGATATCTTAGATTTAATTCCGGAATCAAGAAGCCGTGTCTATGATGTTCGAAAAATTATTAAAGCAATAGTTGATATTGATAGTTTTTTTGAATTGAAATCACGATTTGGAAAATCTATAGTAACTGCCTTTTCAAGGGTAAATGGTCAAAGTGTTGGAATAATTGCAAATAACCCTTTGTTTAAAGGAGGTGCAATAGACGCCGACGCAGCAGATAAAGCTACAAGTTTCATTGTTCATTGCGACTCATTTAATATACCAATTATTTTTTTAGTCGACCAACCTGGATTTTTAATTGGAATAGAAGCAGAAAGAAAGAGAATGCCAGGAAAAGTAATGAATTGGATGAATGCGCTTGCTCTTTGTACTGTCCCAAAAATTTCAATCATTCTGAGAAAGTCTTATGGACAAGCCGTTTTAAACATGGGCGGTACTGGACATGCAGATGAAGTTGCTGCGTGGTGGACAGCAGAAGTAGGTTTTATGGATCCAGATTCAGGTGTGACTGTTGTACATGGTATTAAAAGAGAAGACGACCCTGAGCAATTTGAATTATATTTAAAAGAAATGTCTAAGGACACATCTGCATACTCGTTAGCAGCTATTTACGCAGCTAAGAATGTTATAGATCCAAGAGAAACCCGTGAGTATTTGGGGCATGTTTTACAAATACATGAAATGAAATTAACGAATGGTGTTGGACAACATTTAATGAGGAATTGGCCTACTACATTATAAAAATAGGAATGGAGTGTTCATAGATGGAGAAAGTTAAAATTGAATCAGAATTGACTGGTAGCGTTTGGAAGATAGTTGCTAAGGTAGGCGAAAAGGTTTCAGAGGGAGATGAATTAATTATTTTAGAATCTATGAAGATGGAAATACCTATTATCGCACCTGAAGATGGAATAATTATAGAGATTAAAGTTAAGGAAGGAAGTATAATTCAAACTGGGGATGTAGCTATTGTTATGGAAACCTAAATATTTATAACAGCTTTGGAGGACAATATGATTAATAGAAATGAAATAAATCCAATGTATCAACAGATTGCTAGTTATCTGACTCAAAAGATTAATAATGGTTCTTACTCTGAAGGTGATAAAATTCCTACTGAAGTTGAATTGATTGAACAGTTTAAAGTAAGTAGAACAACTGTAAGATTAGGAGTTAAGCAGCTAATTGAAAATGGGTTAGTCGAAAAGAAAGCTGGAAAAGGAACATTTGTGACTAAAGCTAAACATTACCATCCTTTGAATGAATTTAATAGTTTATATGCAATACTATCGGAAAAAAAGAAAGATGTTGAGGTAGATTTAATTGATTATAAAATAGTAAATGTCAACAAAAAAATCTGTGACTTATTTAATATAGATAAAGAAAAAGAAGTTTTAGAAGTCACTAGATTATATCATGTAAATAAAGAGCCGGTAACTTATGCGAAAATGTATATTCATCCTGACTATTCTAATTATATTAGTCAGGATGATGCAAAAACACAGCCTTTGTATCAGATTTTGGAGAATCGTTTATCTCTAAAAGTAAGCTTAGTGGACCTTGAAATATTTGCAAGTAAACCAACTGACGAGGCGGCTAAGTTATTAAAGCTTAATAAAAAAGATTCAGTACTAAATATGGAAAGAATTCTTACATGCGATAAAAACAATCCTATTGAGTATACCTTAGCTTGTTTTCCATCCGATGCTTATAGATTTAAGATTACACTTCCAAAAGAAGAAGCCAACTTTACAAAAAACTTAAGTTTTACAAAAAAGGAAAGTACTTAAGATATATAGTAATTCAAGTAAATATTATAAAATAATGGAGGGATTCATATTGTTCGATAAAGTTCTAATTGCTAACCGAGGGGAAATTGCTGTTCGAATAATTAGAACATGCAAAAAGTTGGGGATTAAGACAGTCGCTGTTTATTCGGAGGCAGATGTAAGCGCTCCACATGTGGAAATGGCCGAAGAGGCACATTTAATTGGTGGTGCACGAGTTAGTGAAAGTTATTTAAATATCGAAAAGATTATTGAAGTCGCAAAAAAAACGAATTCAAATGCAATTCATCCAGGTTACGGATTATTATCAGAAAATCCTAAATTTGCTCTTAGGTGTAAGGAAGAGGGAATTATATTTATTGGACCTTCTTCAGAGGTTATTGCGAACATGGGAAGTAAAATTGAATCCAGAAAAGCAATGCAAAAGGCAGGGGTTTCAATCATACCAGGTATTAATCATCCTTTGAAAAACGTGGAAGAAGCGATAGAAATTTCTTCCCAGATGGGATACCCTGTGATGTTAAAAGCATCAGCTGGTGGTGGCGGAATTGGAATGCAAATTGTAAGTAATAATGAAGAGTTAAAAAAAGTATTTGGAAGTAATGAAAAAAGAGCAACGGAACTTTTCGGAAATGGTGCAATGTATATAGAAAAATTTATTGAGAGTCCTCGTCATATAGAGATTCAAGTTCTGGCGGACAAAGTAGGAAACGTTGTTTATTTGTGGGAGAGAGAATGCTCTATTCAGCGTAGACATCAGAAAGTTATCGAAGAAGCACCTTCTTCGTTTTTAGATGAAGCAACTAGAAGCAAAATGGGGCAAGCTGCTATATTAGCTTCAAAATCAATTGGATACGAAAATGCGGGGACGATTGAATTTCTAGTTGATAATGAGAAAAACTTTTATTTTCTTGAAATGAATACAAGGCTTCAAGTGGAACATCCAGTTACCGAAGAAATTACTGGAATTGATTTAGTTGAGGAGCAATTGAAGATTGCGGCCGGAATGGAACTATCTTTTCGACAAGAAGATATTGCGCGTGTTGGACATGCGATTGAGGTTAGAATTTATGCCGAAGATCCTATTACATTCTTTCCTTCACCTGGGAAAGTTGAGAAGTTAAAGTTACCCGAAGGTAAAGGTATTCGCAATGAGCTAGGGATTGAAGAAGGATCATCTGTCACTCCGTTTTATGATCCTATGATTGCAAAATTGATTGTTCATGCTGAAAGTCGCGAAGATGCAATCACGAAATTAAGTCAAGCACTTGACGAATATGAAATTACTGGAATTAAAACAAACATTCCAATGCTGAAAAATGTTATAGCTCATAGGGAATTCTATCTAGGGAATACAAAGACTAATTTCATAGACGAGTATATTAAGGGATTAATAGAAGTTAAGTGAATTTCCTTATGTGTTCTAACTTAAAGAAAGGATTATGATAAATGTTAGATGTAGCTATAATAGGTGCAGGTCCATACGGGCTATCGCTTGCGGCACATGCTAAAGAAGCAGGACTTAATTATAGAGTCTTTGGTTATCCAATGGATTTTTGGAAAACTAAAATGCCTCCGGAAATGTTTATACGAACCTTATTAGCTTATACAGGGTTATCAGATTCCAAAAATGAGTTCACTTTACACCGATATCAAACCGAAATGAATATCACATTGTCTTATCCACTACCAAGATCTATTTTTGTTGACTATGGCCTTTGGTTTACTGAAAAAATGAATCTATTAATCGAAACGGTGTATATTGAAAAACTTGAAAATACCAATGGCTTATTCAGATTGGAAACAGAAGGTGGAAAAAAGTATATCGCGAAAAAGGTAATAGTCGCAGTTGGATTGACTAATGCACAATATATTCCAAAAAACTTGTCTTCTTTTCCTGAAACTTTAGTTTCACACACTTCTAACTACACGGATTACTTGGGGTTTAAGGACAAATCTGTCGCAGTAATAGGTGGGGGTCAAAGCGCTTGGGAAACAGCGGCGCTTCTATATCAATCTCAAGCTAGAGTGGAGCTGATTTATAGAAGAGCTGGACGATTAAGTCCTCCGGAAAAAAATATGAATGAAGAGCAGCGGGAGTTGGCAGATAAGTTTTACTTCTTATCACAAGAGGAGAAAAATAGAGCGCAAAATCAATTTTCCATACCAACCGTCTCGGATTTCCTTGTTCCCTTAGTCGAAGGAAAGGTAAAACAAAGACCAAATACTTCAATATCTCACCTAAGTAAATTGGAAAACGACAAGCTAAGGCTAATATTTAATGATCAATCATCTATTGTTGTTGATCATGTAATTGCAGCAACGGGTTATCGTTTTTCATTAAAAAAGTTACCTTTTTTACACCCCATTCTTAATAATATACAGACGAATGAAATAGGTGAACCAATAGTAAATCAATATTTCGAGTCAACTTTATCTGATTTGTTTTTTGCTGGTCCAGCGACAGCTTCTCAACATGGTCCCACTTTTCGTTTTATTTCTGGGGTTTGGCATACTTCAGATGTCTTAATAAATTATATCCAAGAGAAATCTAAAACAACTAATCTACTAAGTTAGTATGGTTATGTAGTGAAAGGAGAAATCTTTTGGGGAATATTAACAATGTGAATAAAACTTCTAATCGAAAACATGTTATAAGCTACTTCCCAGGTTTATTTCTTTGCTTTTGTGTGATGATGGCAGGAATATATCTAGCAAGTCTAATAGGTGAATTGATTATACTTCTAAAGTTTTTACCAGAGGGAAGTGCTAGTCCAGTTTCAGGAATATTTGTTGCTATTCTATTAGGAATCATAATTCGCAACACACTGGGCTTACAAACTATCTTTCTAACTGGTGTTGCAATTGCTGTTAAATATGCTTTGCGTATTGGTATTATATTACTTGGATTACGATTAAGTCTCACAGAAGCTTTGAAGCTTGGAGCATGGGGAATACCATTAATTGTATCTTGTATTTCTTGCGGATTAATTGTAACACTTTATTTTACCAAGAAAATGAAACAATCGAATCGGTTAGGTACATTAATTGCTTGCGGAACTGGGATTTGTGGTGTAACTGCAATCATGTCAACTTCTCCAGTCATTCGAGCAAAGGAAGATGAAGTGTCCTACGCGGTTGCTAATATCACAATATTTGGATTGATTGGAATGTTAATTTACCCCTATTTAGCATTTACCTTTTTTTCAAATGATCCCATAAAAACAGGCTTATTTTTAGGAACTGCAATCCATGATACTGCACAAGTGACTGGCGCTGCACTTATTTATAATCAAATGTATGATATGGAAAAAGTGATTGATGTAGCAACAATAACAAAATTAACTAGAAATCTATTTTTAATTTTAGTTATTCCTTTACTATCCTATTATTTCTTCAAAAGTAATGGCAAAAAAGCAAAAGGTGAAGAATCATCCCTACCTAAATGGTATAAACTTATACCTCTCTTTGTAGTTGGTTTTTTGTTCTTAGCTTTAATACGAACAGTAGGTGATTTTTCTGTCTCTAAAAACGGAACAGCTTTTGGGGTTTTTGAAGGGAAGTCATGGGAAAATTTTTGTATTTACTGGAGTTCATTCGGTGCAAAGTATTTGCTAGGAATTGCAATGGCAGGTGTCGGTTTGTCAACTAACTTTAAGATTTTCAAAGGACTTGGATTAAAACCATTTTATATTGGTTTAATAGCAGCCTTATCAGTGGGAATAGTAAGCTTGGTATTGGTCTCACTGTTCGGTCATTTGATAATAATATAAAAACAAACGAGAAATAGAGATTATGAAACCATTTTATATACTGGTCTAATAAATAATAAATTAATAGTCAACTCCTACATCATTTGTTATCTTTCTGTACAATAGAAAGATAGTAGATAGTTCAGGAGTTTTTTTATGTGGAGGAGAGATTGAGCATGTCCTTACGAATTATAAATGGTAGATCGGGTTCAGGGAAGACGACGTTTATTCAACGAGAGATTGCACAAGAGCTTGAACATAGACCGATGGGTACACCGATATTTATACTTGTGCCTGACCAAATGTCTTTTTCAATGGAGCATAGTTTGTCTGTCAATTTTGGATTAAATGGATTGATTCGTGGACAAGTGTCTACATTCAAACGTCTTGCGTGGCGTGTACTTCAAGAAGCAGGCGGCATTACGCGAAAAGAAGTTGATGGATTTGGGTATCGGATGCTTGTTCGAAGTGTTTTGGAAGACAATCGGGATGAGTTCAAATTATTTAAACAGGCAGCAAGTAAGCGGGGATTTACTGAGCAGATAGGCGACTTACTAAAAGAATTTAGCCGTTACTGTCTTGACTTTTCAACGATGAATTCACTTCATGAATCCTTAAAAGAAGCAAATGCACCGCGCACATTACTAGATAAAGCAAGTGATTTAGAACTTCTTCTCACGAAAATTGAAGAACGTTTAGGAACTTCATTCGTAGATAGCGAGGGACATTTAGCCCTGCTCGCTGCGCAAATTAAACATGCGGAATTTTTACAAGGGTCGGATATTTACATCGATGGCTTTGAGAATTTCACAACGAGAGAATATGAAATCTTAACGGAACTGATGAAAATTGCGAATCGAATAACGGTCGTGTTGCCAATGGAAGGTGCATTAACTGGCTTTGGAGACCATGAATTGTTTTTCAATCCAGTTCGTACATCTCTTCGTTTGCGTGAACTTGCACGATCTGAATCGATAGAGGTCGAAGAAGACGTCTACTTATCGGAAACACAGCGTTTTCAAAATACAGACCTTCATCATTTGGAGGCTGCATTTGATACATACCCTACGCCAGAAAAATCGGCAGAAGGCCATGTGAAATTGATTGAAGCGGCAGATCCTCGAGCTGAAATTCATGCGGTTGCACGAGAAATACGTAAACGAATGCTTTTGGGTAAACGATACAAAGACATCTCGATTTTGTATAGGCAACCTGAAACATATGATGAACTCATTGAAACGATTTTTCCACATTACGACATTCCGGTTTTTATTAGCCGAAAAAAGACGATGTTGCATCATCCACTTATTGAGTTTTCACGTTCTATCTTAGAGGCCGTCATTTCGGGATGGTCCTACGAATCCATCTTCCGTGCGGTAAAGACCGATTTGTTTTTCCCTCATGGCGAAGTGAAAGAAATCTGGCGTGACCGTGCAGATCGTTTGGAAAACTACGTGTTGGCGCATGGTATTTATGGATCCCGTTGGTTTGACGATGCGCGCTGGCATGTGAAAAAATACCGTGGCCTTGAGTTGTATTCGGATGTCCAAACGGACGAAGAACGTGCGATGGAAGAAGAATTGCATTTGGTTCGGGATCAATTGCGAACACCACTCGAAGCATTTGAAAAACAAATGAAGCAGTCGAAAAATGGACAAGAAGTTGCGGAAGCACTCTTTCATTTCATGGAAAACTTGAAAGTCTACGATAAAATAATTGATTTACGAGCAGAAGAAGAACGTGCTGGAAGACTTCTCGGCGCGACGGAACATGAACAAGCATGGGCAGGATGGATGAATGTCCTTGATCAGTTTGTGCTCATGTTCGGTGAAAAAGCAATGAATCCAAAGGAAGCGGCACGTATTTTGGATGAAGGGTTTGATTCACTTGAATTTACGCGAATACCACCATCGCTAGACCAAGTAACTGTGTCTACAATTGAAGTGTCTAGTTTGATGGATATCGACGTCGTATTTGTTCTAGGTGTGAATGATGGTGTGCTTCCTCAAAGAATGGATAATGAAGGAATTCTATCTGACGCGGACCGAGAATGGTTTAATGAAGTTGGATTTGAATTAGCTCCGACGTCCAAAACGAAATTAATGGATGAAACCTTTATTGCCTACCGAGCATTTACGGCAGCAAAAGAAGAACTTATCGTGTCTTATCCAGTTGCGGATGAAGAAGGAAAAGCACTAATTCCGTCCTTGTATATTACACGAATTCAACAGCTGCTAAGTGGAACGAACATAACGTATGCAGTGACGGACCCATCGGAGTTACCAAGCGGCGCGGATGAATTTAGTTATATTAGTCATCCACGGGCAGCTTTACCGTATGTGTCGATGAAGTTAAGAGAGGGTAAGTTGTCACCAGAATGGCAAGCCGTTATGGCCTATTATGAAGAAGATGCGTATTGGTCCTCCGTAACGAAAGGGATACGCAGTGCGATGGATGGGCGAAGTGCTACGGAAAAGCTCCGTCCAGAAGTGACGACAGGTTTGTACGGGGAATCATTCGTGTCGAGTGTTTCACGTATCGAGTCGTACTACAGTTGTCCATTTCAACATTACGCTACTTATGGGCTTGGTCTTCGGGAGCGATCCGAGTATACATTGGAAGCACCAGCAATCGGTGATTTATTTCATGCGGCGCTTAAATGGGTTTCGGATGAAGTAATGCGTCTTGAAAAATCATGGGCGGAATTGACGAAAGAAGAATGTTGGAAATTGGCACAAGATGCAGTTGACGTGTTGTCTCCGTATTTCTTCAATCGAATCTTATTGTCAACGAATCGCTATGTTTATATTAAACGAAAGCTGATGCGGATTATTCAGCGGACGATTTATTCATTAAATACGCAAGCAAAAGCAACGCAATTTAGGCCTATTGCGATTGAGGCGGGTTTTGGTCCAGGTGAAGAATTGCCATCGCTTAAAATACCTCTTCGCAGAGGCGATACGATGCAAATGCGTGGTCGAATTGACCGAATTGATGCGACTGAAATCGACGGAAAAAGTTACGTACGGATTGTAGATTATAAATCATCTTCTCGTGCGCTCGATTTGTCCGAAGTCTATTATGGATTGTCGCTTCAAATGATGACGTATCTGGACGTGGCACTTGAAAATGCCGAAGATTGGTTGGGCGTTTATGCGGATCCTGCAGGTGTGTTGTATATGCATGTGCACAACCCGATGATTCGGACGGGGAAAGAACTTTCTGCAGAACTTCTGGAAGCAGAAATTGCGAAAGAGTATAAAATGAAAGGTTATGTTCTTGATCTACCAAATGTGGTTTCAGGTATGGACGATGGAATGGGCCAATCTTCGACGATTATTCCCGCTGGATTTAAAAAAGACGGCGATTTTACAAAAGCATCCAAAGTACTTTCCAAAGACGATATGCAAATGATGCGTTCGTATGTCCGAACAAGGCATCAAATGGCGGGGAACGGTATGTTGGCTGGGGATGCGCGCGTGTTTCCATATAAATTACGCGATCAAATGCCGTGCCAATTTTGTTCATACCTCTCAGTGTGTCAGTATGATCCTGGCGATCCGACACAACCGATTAGAGCTTATGATGTTATGGATTCAGAACAATCACTAGAAAAAATGCGCGAGGAGGTGGCTGAAAATGAACATACCCGTGAAACCTGAGGAACTCACATTTACAGACGATCAGTGGGCGGCGATTTGGGCCACTGGAAAAGATATTTTAGTTTCAGCTGCGGCAGGCTCGGGAAAGACGAAGGTGTTAATTACCCGAATGATTGAAAAGGTCATTAACGAACAAAATCCAATTGATGTGGATGAATTACTCGTTGTGACATTTACGAACGCCTCTGCAGCTGAAATGAGACATCGAATGGCGGCGGCACTTGAAGAAGCGATTGCTGATAATCCAACTTCGATTCACTTACGCAGGCAATTGAATTTATTAAATAAAGCACAAATCTCAACACTGCATTCGTTTTGCCAACAAGTGGTAAAACAATACGCTTATTTATTGGAAATAGATCCAGGCTTTCGAATTGCGGATAGTACAGAAGCAGCATTGTTGCGGGATGACACAATCGGCGCGGTGTTGGAAGATGCGTACAGCGCGGAAAATCCAGAGGCAATGTACAGGCTTGCAGATAGTTTTACTTCTGACAGGAATGACAGTCAGATTGAGAAGCTGATTGATCGGCTGTACGATTACTCGCGCGTTCATCCATCACCAGTTCAGTGGCTACGACATATTCCCGCTCAATATGAATTGGGCGAGATTAAGACAATCGATGAGTTGGGTTTTATCGAACCGCTAAAATTAGCAATTTTACATTCTCTTGAAGAAGCTGCTGCACTAACTGGTGACATGAGACGACTTGCACTCATGCCAGAAGGTCCTGAACCACTTGCAGCAACTGCGGAGACCGATTTGATGTTGATCGAAGAGGGAATTCGTCGAATTTCAAGCGGTACATGGCAAGAAACGTTTGAGTTTTTCGCTTCTGTGAAATGGGTGAAAGCTGGAACGATTCGAAAAGATTCCTGTGATGAAGAACTTGCGAAACGTGCAAAGGCAATTCGAGATGCCGTCAAGAAAATTGTCAATAAATTGAAAGACGATTTCTTCACAAGAACACCAACGCGTCTTTTGGATGAAATTAAGTTAATGGCACCAACAATGCATACGTTGATCGATCTTGTAATTGATTTTGGAGAACGATACGAACGAGTAAAGATTGACCGTGGTATTGTCGATTTTTCGGACCTTGAACATTATGCTTTACGTATATTGTCGAAGGAAGAAAATGGAGAACTGGTTCCGTCAGATATTGCTTTGGAGTACAGCAATCGATTTGAAGAAGTTCTTGTCGATGAATATCAAGATACAAATCGATTGCAAGAAACAATTGTGCGATTGGTGAAGCGTGGTGGAGAAGAAGACGGTAATTTGTTCATGGTTGGCGACGTGAAGCAGTCAATCTACGGTTTTCGTCTAGCCGAACCCAAGTTATTTCTCGGGAAATATAATCGGTTTGTCGGATTAAAGGAAGATGGCGGACTAAAAATCGACTTGAATGCGAACTTTAGAAGTCGAAAAGAAGTGTTGGATGCAACGAATTTTGTCTTTTCTCAAGTGATGGGGACGCGTGTCGGAGAAATCGAATACGACGATGCGGCAGCTTTGAAGTACGGTGCGCAGTATCCAGAAAAAGAAACTTCTACGGAGCTAACAATTCTTTATGAAGATGATGAAGAAGAGGGATATGCACCGGATAGCGAAGATGAAACACTGAAAAATTCACAAGTAGAAGCACGGTTCATGATCAACAAAATTAAAGAATTAATGGCATCGGAAACAGAAGTAACAGATGCGTTTAGTGATAAAAAAAGACCGCTAGAATACCGTGATATCGTTATTTTAATGCGTTCGATGACATGGTCTGGTGAAATCGTTGAAGAATTTAAGCAGGCGGGCGTCCCGGTCTACGCGGAACTGTCCAAAGGGTATTTTGAGGCGCTGGAAGTGATGATTATGTTAAATACACTGCGCGTAATCGACAATCCTTACCAAGATATCCCGCTTGCATCCGTTCTTCGTGCACCGTTTATCGGGTTAACGGAAAATGAGTTGGCACAAATTCGATTGGCTGCAAAAAATGAGCCGTTTTACGACGCACTTAAAACGTTTATCAGTACGGGCGGGTCTGGAATGGCACCGGAAACACAGAAGAAGTTGCAGTTGTTTGTCCGGCAATTTGAAGAGTGGCGGAACTTGGCAAGACGAGGTTCACTCTCTGAACTAATTTGGCAAGTGTATACAGATACGCATTATTATGAAATGGTCGGAGCAATGCTGAACGGGAAGCAGAAGCAAGCGAATCTTCGTGCGCTTCATGACCGCGCAATTGATTATGAAAAGACGTCGTTTCGAGGATTGTTTCGTTTCCTTCGCTTTGTGGATCGGATGCGTAAGCGCGGAGATGATCTTGGGGAAGCCCGTTCATTGAATGAAAAAGAAGATGTCGTTCGATTAATGACGATTCACTCTTCCAAGGGACTCGAGTTTCCATACGTATTTATCTCAGGTACAGGCCGGAAATTTAACAAGATGGATTTCAATGAAGCGTATTTGTTTGACCAACATTTTGGATTAGCAGTGAAGGCGGTTGATCCGGATAACCGAATTACCTATACGTCATTGCCGTTTTTAGCAATGAAAGAAAAGAAAGAACTTGAGATGCGAGCGGAAGAAATGCGTATTTTATATGTAGCAATGACGCGAGCGAAAGAACAGTTATATTTGGTCGCTTCTGTGAAAGACATTGAAAAAGAAATTGGGAAATGGCAAGATGCACAGCTCGTTGATCCGTTACTGATGCTTCCAGAATATACACGTTCTCGAGCAAATGGCTATTTGGATTGGATTGGCCCGGCGATTGCGAGGCATACTGCATTCGGTAAATTCGGTGTGATTCAAGGCGGTCAATTTGTAGACAGCCCTTCTGAATGGACAATTAATGCACTCCCTTTTTCATCGGTATTTGATGTGTCAGAGGAAGAAGAAATTGAAGAAGTAGAGTCTGTTGTAGTTGAAGATGAACTTAACAGTGAAGCCTTTGCAGAAGTAAAACGGCGGTTTGATTGGACTTATTCACATGAAAACTCTGTGAAAAAACGCTCGAAGCAAACAGTTAGTGAATTAAAGCGACTTGCTCTACTTGAACAACAAGTGGAACAGGACCCATTTATGGAAAATGGGGATGAAGTTAGTACAGCTTACTTGCATGATCGACCTGCATTCATGCAAAAACGAGAATTATCACCAGCTGAAGTGGGAACTGCAATGCATACAATTATGCAACATATCGATCTTCGAAGAGTGTATGACGATGCAGAAGTAAAAGAACTTCTCACAACTTTGGTAGAACGGCAGTTGTTAACAAAAGAAGAAGCAGCAGCGGTAAAAACAACTGCAGTTGCCCAATTTTTTCAATCGCCAATTGCGGAAAGACTTAAGGTTGCGGGGGACATTGTTCGTGAAATGCCTTTTACGTATGCACATGACGGTGGCGATGGGGATTATCAAATCTTGCAGGGGATCGCGGATTGTTTATTCAAAGAAGAGGACGGTTGGGTATTGTTGGATTACAAGACAGACCGTGTACTTGGAAGTTCGGAAGAAGTAGCGAAGGAAATGCAAAACCGCTATGGAATTCAATTAAAGCTGTACAAACAAGCGATTGAATCGGTCGCGAGAGTAACGATTAAAGAAATGGTTCTCTACTTATTTAATGGGGAGCAAATTGTTCAAATTCAGGAGGAATACGTTTGAAATTGACACCAGTTGGAATTGGAAATCGAGTAGAAGCACTTGATATTATGAGAGGTTTTGCACTGCTCGGAATTTTCATAGCAAACATGATTCATTTCCATTCACCTTACTTATATTTTGATCCCTTCACTTGGTTTACGATGGAGGACATAGATACGTTTAAGTGGATTGATATTTTAGTTGAAGGAAGTTTTTACCCGATATTTGCTATGTTGTTTGGTTATGGCTTAAATATGCAATACGAGAAGGCAAAGTTAAATGGACTGTTGTTTGCACCGATAGCTGCAAGACGACTTGGACTTCTGGCTCTATTCGGTTTGTTGCATGCACTATTCATATGGTATGGAGATGTTTTGTTTACGTATGCGATGATGGGTTTTTTCATTATTGCGCTCGTTCGGATACCAGCAAAATGGCTAATGCCCTTAGCCGCTGTAATGTATATAGTACCAACAGGTTTACTTTACGTAATCACTCGTATACTTCCAAACATGGAAGGCTATGCGGATATCCATCAAATTGAGTTGTCGATTAGTGCTTATGCAAGAGGAACGTACGGTGAAATATTCATGTTTCGACTGCTCGAATGGTTAACATATGGGCTAACAAGCACATTCATGGGTATATTTATTATTTTGCCGATTATTATGGTAGGTGTTGCTTTATCGAAATGGAAGGTCGTTGAACGTGCCTCTGAAATAAAGGGACGAATTGCCGCTATTACAGTCGTTACTCTTGTTGTAGGTATTTGGATTAAATCATTACCTCATAGTGGCGAACCAACTTTGGACGTCGTTACGCTTCAAGATAGTTACGGTGGTGTCATTTTAGCAGCTGGGTATGTAGGAATCATGTTACTACTTTGTACTGTTCCTTTATTCAAAACTATTTTTAGTCCGATCGGGAAAGTAGGAAGGATGTCACTCACGACTTACATCACACAGTCCCTTATTGCAACGACAATATTTTACTCATATGGATTCGGTTTATATGGAAAAATTGATTTGGTAACAGGTACATGGATTGCGATAGGTGCTTTTATCATTCAAGTTATTTTTGCTGAGCTTTGGCTTACAAAGTTTCGAATGGGCCCGTTTGAATGGCTCTGGAGAAAAGGAACCTACGGAACTGTCAAACTGAAAAAAGAGGTAAAGTAGCATAGTTTGTCGTATAGAGTAGTATTAGGCTATTGAATGACGAAGGGATGGATTTGTAGATGAAACTATTATCGTTCCGTTATGAAGGCAATGTATTATTTGGGCCAAAAGTTAAAAGAGAAGAAGCTGTATGGAATATCGTATCGATCGCTAAAGAGTTCGGAGTTGACGGTTTTCCCGAGACGATTATTGACGGTATTGCGTCAGGGCTTGATTTCGTAGAAAAGACTCGAAAACTTGTAGAAAAAGCAGAGAAACACGAAAATTCATCTAGTTTTAAACTAAAATTTGCAGATATAGAGTGGTTGTCACCTGTACCTAGAACACCTAAAAATATTCTATGTGTAGGGAAGAACTACGAGGATCATGTCACAGAAATGGGTTCAGATGCGCCTCCGGAAAAGTTATTAGTCTTTACAAAATCTCCACTTTCGATAGCTGCAGATGAGCAAGAACTTACTGTACATGCAGATTTAACAGAAAACCTTGATTATGAAGGTGAATTAGCGATTGTTATAGGTAAAACAGGACGTAAAATACCTAAACAATTAGCTTATGATTATGTATTTGGCTATACAATAGCTAACGATGTCACTGCGCGTGATATTCAAATAGAACATGGTCAGTTTTTTCTGGGGAAGAGTTTAGATGATTCCTGTCCACTAGGCCCTTACATTGTAACGAAAAATGAACTGCCAGACCCTCATAATTTGTCGATTGTAACAAAGGTGAATGATGAAGTTCGACAAAACGGGAATACGGCTAATATGATTTTCAAAATTGATGAATTGATCGCTGAAATTTCACGTTTTGTGACGCTTGAACCTGGAGATGTAATCCTTACAGGGACTCCTGCAGGCGTTGGAAAAGGAATGAATCCACCTTCGTTTTTAAAAGCTGGAGACACAGTGAATGTTTCAATAGAAGGCATTGGAACACTATCGAATCGGTTCGTGTAAGCCTTATCTGTATGAAAAATTGCTGATTATGTTAAAATTAGTAAGCAAGAAAATATTTCTATGAGGTGAAGACTTTGGATTTTTTATCTGATACTACCCATCTACACATACTTACGTGGGTCGTCGGTGTAGTCCTGTTTTTAGTTGCAACGGGTATGGCAAAAGGCTCAAAAGGCCGAAAGATTACGCATATGATAACACGTTTATTTTATGTGTTAATAATTATTTCAGGACTTTTGTTATTTATGAGACACTCTAGTCTAGATGCGGCATTATATGGCGTCAAATTCCTTCTTGGAGTGCTGACAATCGGAATGATGGAAATGGTGCTTGTTCGTTCAAGTAAAGATAAAAGCACAACAATGTTTTGGGTATTGTTTGCGATCTTCCTATTCGCAACAATGTTCATTGGATTCAAACTACCAATTGGTATCGACTGGTTTTATTAATAATGAAGTACCTGCTAGTGTTCATTCCTAGCAGTTTTTTTTATTTTCTTGGCTCTGTTAAATAATAATGTTGATAAAGCTTATTACACAATAGTGCTCGTAATCGTATCTAACACGTTGATTTCCGTTTCAGACGGACGCGTTCCGGAGGGCAGGCGGTGGACCAACCCGTTCGCTCTGCTCCCGTTGGTTGTTACACCTGACCCGCTGTCCTCCCGGAGTCGCCGTCTTCCACTTCAATCAACTGGAAGTGTACAAAAATCTCTTGTCCCACTACCCCACACGCCACTAACTTTGAAGCCAAAAGATCCAGCGCAGAAGCGACAAGTGTGAGCCGAAGTAGGAAGACCGACATTGAACTTTTTGACGGGCTTCCTACGGGAGGCCATCACCAAGCGACGAAGCGATATTTTCATGCCTTCCACTCCACTCGACAAAGAGTGTACAAATTCTTTATCAACTATCAACAGTGTTATTTAACATAGCCATTTTCTAGAAAATGTGTAGTTCTATTCATTAAGCGACATGTACTTGTTATTGATTTCACAAATATGCCGTATTTCAACTCATGTTGGGTACTTAATTTCTAAATGAATGGCGATGTGTACATTCGTTTGGTAAAATAGCGAAAGAGAGCACGTTTAGGGAGGCATTATGTATGAAGATAAATAGATCATTTGCTTTTATTTTATCCTTGGCATTATTTTTATCGATACTTCAACCAATGGGTGCGTCAGCCATTGAGGATCGTACGCTAGAGGACGAAAGTATATATGAACTACTCGTTGACCGTTATGATGATGGCGATGAGAGTAATAACGAAAATGTTGACACACAAAATTTCAGTCTATTTAGTGGCGGAGATTATGCCGGAATTATTAATCGCATTGATTATATTGCAGATTTGGGATTTACAATGATGTCATTAGGTTCAATTTTTAAAACTGAAGCATATGACGGAAGTCGCGTAGAAGATTATGAAAAGTTGGAACCCCATTTTGGTTCTGAAGAAGATCTTTCAAAGATGATAGAGGTAGCTCACGAAAAAAAGATTGGTGTTTTAGCTGACTTTCCATTTGGTGGAGTAAGTGAAAATCATGAATGGGCTAAAGAAGGATTGTTTAAAGGAACTCCAGTTGGTGAAGGTAGAATCGATTGGGATAGCTCAGATGCCTTAGTAAAAGAAGCATTAAAGAATGCGGTTGTCGCATTTGCTGAAGGATACAACTTAGATGGTTTACGATTGACAAATCTGAACGATTTTGACACGGAGTATGTGAATGAAGTAATCGCTGCTGTTAAAAAAGTGAAGCCTGAAATGTATGTATTTTCAACTGAAGTGACGGAATCGAATTTTGATGCAATGCCAAATGTGGAGAAAATAAATGCTTTAAAACAATCATTTGTAGCATTTAATCCAGATTCTTCGCCGCTTGATCTATTTAAAGATGAACAAGAAAATGGATTTATCCAGTTCGATTCGTTAACGGAACCTCGTTTTACATATGAAATGAGAGAAGCAGGAATGTTTCCCCCAACACGTTGGAAGTTAGCTGTGGCAGCATTGTTTACGTTACCCGGAGTTCCAGTAATGACTTATGGAACTGAAATTGCTGTTAACGGTAAAGAAGCTCCTGAAAGTCATCCGTTATCTAACTTCAAGACAGATATGGAACTGTATGATTACATTAGTGACTTAAACAAATTGCGCAATCAATCTGAAGCACTTCGTAAAGGTGATTTCGAATTGCTACACAACGAGGGTGGATTTGTTGTTTATAAAATCTCAGATGAGAATGAAACATGGATTGTTACTTTAAATAATACGACAGAAACTGCGAATTTCGAAATCCCTGCAACAATGCTCGGGGAGAATAAAATGCTTCGCGGAGTAGTAGACGGAGACCGCGTAAGGGAATCGAAGGATGGGATCTTCCGTATTGTGGTAGAGCGAGAGCTTGCTGAAATCTATTTTGTTGATGAAGATAGAGGATTTAATACACCTTATCTAATCGCATCGATTTTAGTTTATGTCTTTTTCTTAAGTTTCCTTTTTGTAGTTTTAAGAAGAGGGAAAAAAGCAAGGCAAGCATCAACGAAATAATTGCTTTTTTAAATTATTGAACCTGTTAATTGGACAAAAACCGTAAGAGAAAATGCGCTACTTTCTCTTACGGTTTTTTGAATTCTTTATGTAATTGTCTTATACGTTCAAGATGTATGCTCTTCGGTCACTCTAAGACACTCTGTTTGAACAACGAGTTGTATTGCCTAAAACTGCTTATCGAACGACCTGGGGAGTTTCTAGTGCATTTAAAGTAGTTAGGCATGTCGAGGGAGAATATTCAAGTTTAAAGTAATGAAAAAAGCCCGTATGACTAGTTCAGTACTAGTCATACGGGCTTACTTATTATTTTACGAATTTAACGTCTTGAAGCTTGTAGTAACCAGAAGTGTCAATCCAGTAACCTTCGATATCATTGCTCACACCAGTTAGATAAGCTTGGTGTTGTAAGAAGATCATAGGTGCATCTTCTACTAGAATATCTTGTGCTTTGTCATAGAATACTTGACGAGCAACTGGGTCAATTTCTTTACGTCCGTCTTCAAGTAATTTATCGACTTCAGGATTATCGTAGAATGAACGGTTGCCTGAAACGCCTTTGTTAGCTGAGTGGAATAATTGTGTTAAGAAATAGTCTGCATCTCCAACAGGGTTAGATAGACCAAGGATGAACATTTCATGCTCTCCATTAGCCGTGCTGTCGAGGTATGCGCCCCACTCCATAACTTCAATTTCTACATCAATATTTACTTGCTTCAGTGCATCTTGAAGAATTACAGCAATATCCATACGTTGTTGGTTATCGTTTGTCCAAATAGTTGTTGAGAAACCATCTTCCAAACCAGCTTCTTTTAGAAGCTCTTTTGCTCCTTCTACGTCATAAGCAATTGGTGTTGTACTTTCGCTGTAACCAAATACGTTTGGAGCTAATGGACCGTTTGCAGTCAATCCAAAACCTTCATAAACTCCTGCAAGAATTTCTTCTACGTTTACTAACTTCGTTATTGCTTGTCTAACACGAACATCATTGAAAGGTTCTTTCTCCATATTAAATCCTAGGTAGTTAAGTGAAGAAGAAACTTTCTCATTGATTGTAGCAATGTCTGAAGAGCTAATTTCTGCTACTTCGTTTGGTTGAACAGGCTCAATAAGTTGTGCGTTTCCTGTTTTAAGTTCTGCAAGACGAGCAGCTCCTTCAGGAATTACTTTGAAAGTTACTTTTTCTAGATGTGCAGGCGTTCCCCAGTATTCTTCGTTTTTCACTAAAACGATTTCAGTTCCAGGAATCCAGCTTTCAAATTTAAAGAATCCAGTACCAATTGGATTTTCGTTCATTACTGAGCTTGGATCTTTACCTTCTGCCATTGCAGCATATTCAGCATCAACTTGCTCAGGGCTAACGATTACGCCAGCTGGGTGAGAAAGGTGAGATAAAAGCGGTGCAAATGGATATTCTGTAACAATTTGAACTGTATGCTCATCAATTACATTTACTTCTGTAATCATTTCGAAGATGAATGCACGTGGTGCAGCAACTTCTGGGTCTTGAATTCTTGCGAAACTCTTCTTAACAGCTTCTGCGTTGAAGTCAGAGCCATCATGGAATTTAACATCATCACGAAGTTCGAATTCCCAAGTTGTGTCATCAATTGCTGTCCATTTTGTTGCTAAGTTTGGAGCAATTTCTTCATTTTGATCCTTTTTTACTAGACCATCAAAAATATTCGTTTGAAGGTTCGCTGAAGGAACATCTGTTGAACGTTGTGGATCAAGTAGTTTAGCGTCTGATAGAGTTGCAATTACTAGTTCTGCACGCTCAGTTTCAGTGCCTTCATCAGAAGTGCCTTCTGTTTCTTTTTTCGGTTCATCTTTTTTATCTTCGTCCTTTGTGCTTTCTCCAGTTGCACACGCAGCTAGAAAAATTGACATGACGAGTGTCAATATGAGCAGTAAAGAAAACTTACGATTTGCCTTCATTCGTATTCTCCCCCAAAATATTATAGTGTATTGAACAAATAGTCTCAATACTGCACAAACTATATCACGGTTTAAAGTTTATTACAATACCAGTTATGCATTTTTTTGAATATGACATTCTAGTAATTCGTTAGGTGGGATGTGGTTTAACAAGCTATATTAGATGTACTTTATTTATTTTTGCATACCAGTTAATAAATACGCAACATTCCGTATGCGTAATAGTAGGAACTAATGGAACTAAGTGGGAATTAAAGTAAATTTAGTATGAAAATAAAATATTTGTTACGAAAGTTTTATTTGCATGTTATGCTACTTTATGAGATTTCAGAATATAAGGTTTTAGTGCCTAATTAAAGAAGGGGTGTACGAAAGTATGTCGAAAAAAGCACTCGAAACAGTAAATCGGCCAAAAAGGTCGAGCCCAAGAATCGAGTATTACAAAACGATATGGAAGAGACTAAGAAAGAACAAAGCCGCTGTTGTCGGTGGTGTATTGATCCTGATTTTTATTGTCGTTGCAATTTTTGGTCCTATGTTGACAACACAAAGTCCAACAGATGTTAAATTATTGAATAAATTACAAAAGCCTTCGATGGAGCACTGGTTCGGAACAGATAACTATGGAAGAGATATTTTCACACGAATCATTCACGGCGCCGCCCTTACATTAAAAGTAGGGTTCCTTTCTGTATTTATAGGAGGCGTTGTTGGAGTAGTATTAGGCATTGTATCCGGTTATTATGGTGGGAAAATTGACACGATAATTATGAGAATCATGGATGTATTGCTTGCGTTTCCTGGAATATTGCTTGCGTTAGCAATTGTAAGCGTTTTAGGCGGAAGTTTGACGAACGTTATTATAGCTGTAAGTATATTTTCCGTTCCAGCTTTTGCTCGTATCGTTCGGGGATCAACATTATCCGTTCGAAAACTAGAGTATATAGATGCGGTCCGAGCACTAGGAGCAACTGATTTCAGAATAATATTTAAGCATATTCTTCCCAATGTCACCTCTCCAATTATCGTTCAAGCAACTTTGCGTATTGCAACAGCTGTTCTAACGGCAAGTGGTCTTTCATTTTTAGGTCTTGGAGCACCACCCCCTGAACCTGAATGGGGAGCTATGTTGAATGATGGACGAGCATATATGTCGAACGCGCCTCATCTAATTCTATTTCCAGGAATTATGATAGTTATCGTAGTGTTGGCATTCAATATTTTTGGTGATGGATTACGAGATGCTTTAGATCCGAAAATGAATAAGTGATAGGAGAGGAAAACGAATGGCTAAATATATAGTTCGACGTCTGTTACAGACGATTCCAGTTTTAATTGGTGTATCCATACTAGTCTTCTCTCTTATGCATCTTATACCAGGTGATGCCGCGCAAATTATGGCAGGTGAAGCTGCAACAGAAGAATCTATTGAGCAAATTCGAGTGAAGCTAGGGCTAGATCAACCCCTACATATTCAGTATTTTAATTATGTTACAAGTGCACTTCAAGGTGACCTAGGGAATTCAGTATCTACAGGAAGGCCCGTTATGGATGAAATAAAATACCGATTTTGGGTGACCGCCGAGTTGGCGATATATGCGACCATACTTGCGGTATTCATCGGGCTGATTGCTGGAATCATTTCCGCAGTTCGCCATTACACATTATCAGATGTATCCATAATGATTATTGCACTTTTTGGACTTTCTATGCCGAACTTCTGGTTAGGGTTAGTGCTCATTCAATGGTTCGCTGTAGGGGGAGAAATTTTTAATACCGGCATTAATTTTCCGCCAGAGTTCTTAAAAATGAGGCCAACTGGTTGGGGTGAAAGCTGGAGGCAAATTCTTCTACCAGTAATTTGTTTAGGTACGAGTGGAGCTGCAATTATTGCGAGAATGACACGCTCATCGATGTTGGAAGTAGTCAGTCAGGACTATATTCGTACTGCTAGAGCAAAAGGCTTAAGTGAGCGTATTGTTACATATCGTCATGCGCTTAAAAATGCCTTGATCCCAGTAATTACTGTTGTCGGTTTGGAGTTTGGAGCTTTTCTTGGTGGCGCAGTTATTACTGAGACAATCTTCGCGATTAACGGAATGGGGCGTTTAACAATCGATGCCATTAGGCAAAGAGATTTCCCGATAGTACAAGGAACTGTTCTTATTATTTCTTTACTATTTGTTTTTGTGAATATGCTTGTTGATATTTCATATCGCATGTTAAATAAACGAATTGATTTGAACTAATAGAAAGATAAGAAGAGAGGGAAGACAAAATGGAAACTGCTTTGTTGGAAGTGCGAGATCTCCGTACATCCTTTAAAACTGATGATGGCGAAGTAAAGGCGGTTGACGGTGTGAGTTTTTCCCTTCCGAAAGGGAAGACACTAGGTATCGTTGGTGAATCGGGTTCTGGTAAAAGTATCACAGCATTATCGATTCTTCAATTACTAGCTGAAAACGGTAAAATTGTTGGAGGAGAAATAAAGTTTAAGGGTGAAAACCTCATTGGTTACACCGATAAAAAAATGAGAGATATACGTGGAAATGCAATTTCGATGATATTCCAAGAGCCAATGACATCGCTCAATCCGGTGTTCACTGTAGGTCAACAAATAGGTGAATCTCTTGTGAAGCACCGTGGTTTATCTAAACGAGAAGCGCTTGCAAAGTCTGTTGAATTATTAACACTTGTTGGAATTCCGTCCCCAGATCGCCGTGTGAAAAACTATCCATATGAGCTTTCTGGAGGAATGCGTCAACGTGTAATGATCGCAATGGCATTAGCTTGTGACCCTGAAATTTTAATTGCAGATGAGCCTACGACTGCTCTAGATGTAACGATTCAAGCTCAAATTCTTGGTCTAATTAAAGAATTGCAACATCGTCTTGGAATGTCCGTTATCTTCATAACGCATGACCTTGGTGTCGTAGCAGAGACATGTGATTTTGTTACAGTTATGTATGCGGGGCAAGTTGTTGAGTACTCGGATGTTGTAACCTTGTTCCAAGAGCCAAAACATCCATATACAATTGGCTTGCTGAACTCTTTACCACGCCATGATATTGAACAAGAGAAATTAGAACCAATCCTAGGGAATGTCCCGAACGTTCATGATATGCCTGTTGGTTGTCGGTTTGCACCAAGATGCCCGGCAGCAACTGATTTATGTCGTGCAGAGTTGCCTGAACTAATGAAAGACGAAAAAGGAAATGACGTCCGTTGTTGGATTTACTCCGACAAATGGGACGGTAAGTCGGAGGTGAACGTCTATGGCAAAACGCGAATTGCTAAAGGTTGAAGGTTTGAAACAGTATTTCCCTATAAAAGGGGGGATGCTTGGTCGAACAATTAACCATGTAAAAGCAGTTGATGATATAAGTTTTGAAGTGTATGAAGGTGAAACTGTCAGCATCGTAGGTGAATCTGGGTGTGGAAAATCCACAACAGGACGCGCAATTCTTAGATTGGAAGAGCCGACAGAAGGAAAAGTTACATTCAACGGTGTTGAAATTACGTCGATTTCTAAGCGAGAAATGCGTAAACAACGAAAAGATTTACAGATTATTTTTCAAGATCCTTACGCGTCAATTAACCCACGCCAGACCGTTTCAGATATTTTGAATGAAGCAATGACAATTCAAAATTCGGTACCTGCCAATAAAAGACGTGAGCGTATTATTGAGTTGCTAGAAACAGTTGGACTTAACGAATATCAAGCAGATCGTTATCCACATGAATTTTCTGGTGGTCAGCGTCAACGAATTGGAATTGCAAGAGCCCTTGCAGTAAATCCGAAACTCATTATTTGTGATGAAGCAGTTTCTGCGCTCGACGTATCGATTCAAGCACAAGTACTCAATTTATTAGAGGACTTACAGAAGGAATTTAAATTAACCTATTTATTCATTTCCCATGATTTGGGCGTAGTCCGACATATTTCAGACCGAGTCATCGTAATGTATCTCGGCAAAATAGTGGAAATAGGGGATAAGAAATCGATTTTTGACAATGCGAAGCATCCGTATACAAAAGCATTGTTGTCTGCAATCCCAGTTCCGGACCCACTTCATGTGAAAACACATATACCATTAAGAGGGGATGTACCGTCTCCTATCGATCCTCCAACAGGATGCCGCTTCCATACACGTTGTCCATTTGCTCAAACGAAATGTGCAGAGGAAGTACCTGAACTCAAAGTACATGACGAGATGATAGATGGACATAAAGCAGCTTGTCATTTTGTTGAAGAAATTAGCAGTGGTGAACTGCAACCAAAAGATTACGGTGCTGTATCGACTGCGTTTTAATAGAAGGCTATGTTAAATAATTCTGTTGATAGTTGAAAAAGTATTTGTACTCCTTGTCCAGTGGAGCGCGAGGCGTGAAAATATCGCTTCGTCGCTTGGTGATGGCCTCCCGTAGGAAGCCCGTCAGAAAGTTCACTGTCGGTCTTACTACTTCGGCTCACACTTGTCGCTTCTTCGCTGGATTGTTTGGATTCATGGTCAGGGTCGTCGGAACATTGGGACTAGAGGTTTTTGTACACTTGCCATTTGATTGGAGTGGAAGACGGCGACTCCGGGAGGACAGCGGGTCAGGTGAAACAACCAACGGGAGCAGAGCGAACGGGTTGGTCCACCGCCTGCCCTCCGGAACGCGTCCGTCTGAAACGGAAATCAACGTGTTAGATACACTCACTCGAGCACTATTGTGTAATAAGCTTTATTAACATTATTATTTAACAGAGCTTAATACAAAGAAGAAGACTCCCCGTCAAACTAAACCTGACAGGGAGTCTTCTTTCATTATTTTGCTTTGTAACCCAACATATTAACAGGGTCTTTTGGAGATGAAAAAGGAGGTGAATAGGCCAATTCAAGAGCCGATAAATCATCGACGGTCATCTTGCCCATAATAGCAGTCGTTAAGATATCAATCCTTTTATCGACACCTTTATCACCGACTCCTTGTGCACCGAGAATTTGTCTTGTTTCACTGTCATAATGAACCCGTAAATAAAGAGTTCCGTGGTCAGGATAATAGCCTGCATTCGAACGTCCACGATGCTCAACAGTTTTGAATGAAATACCTTCTTCTCTGAGGCTTTTCGCGGAATGACCTGTCATAGCAGCTGTGAGTGAAAATAATTTTGTGATTGAAGCACCTAAAAACCCATTGATTTCAACTGGTTTTCCTTCGAGGTGACTCGCTACGATATATGCCGCCCGATGAGCATGCCAAGCAAGTTGAACTCTTTTCGGTTTGCCAGTAACCCAGTCTGTGCATTCAGCTGCATCGCCGATCGCATAAATATCAGGATCATTCGTTTGCATATACCGATTCACAGCAATCCCTTTTGTCGGTCCAATTACTAGCCCGGCATCTATTGCAAATTTAGTTTCTGGTTCGACTCCAATACTCGCCGCAATGAAATCGACTTCAAAATTGACACCGTTTTTCATAATAAGCTTTTTACCTTCAATACGCTCAATTGCATCATTAAAATAAAAGTGTACACCATGGTCTCTCATTTCTTTATTTAAGACCTCGCTAATTTCCACATCCATCAATTTCATGACGCGCTCGTTGCGTTCAATAAGCGATGTTTCTATGCCCAATCGAATAAAGTTTTCGGCTAGCTCAATACCAATAAAGCCACCACCGATAACGGCACAAGACGTTGGTTTTTCTAATTTAATATATTTCATGATGTTGTCCATATCTTTTATATCTTTCAATGTGAATAAAGGAAGGTCACCTAGCCCCTTTATCTCTGGAACGCGGGAGTAGCCTCCGGGCGACAAAATTAATTTGTCGTACGACTTAGTGAAAATAGTATCCGTTCTTAAATTTCGAACTTGAACTGTTTTATTTTCTCTTTGAATGGATAGAACCTCGTGATCAACTAGTGTTAGGATATCCTTCTCATCGCTAAATTTTTGAACTGAAGGTCCAAGTACTTTGCTTCTATCTTCTATAAGTCCTCCGATTACATAAGGCAATCCACATGTTCCATACCCTATTTCAGGATCTCGTCCAATCAGTGTAATTTCTGCATCAGGAACGGAGCGCCGAATTTGTGAAGCAACGGTAGAACCACCCGCTATTGCTCCGACAACGATAACTTTCATATCATTCACTCCTCGTTTAATTTATTTAGGAAAAACACTGAGACAGTTCCGGGTCCAGCGTGAGCGGCAATTGTTGAACCGATCAGGTGGATTTCGATACTTTTCGGACGGAAGAGTTCTTCAATAACCGCTTTCACTTCAAGCGCAATTTCCTCGTCATCCCCGTGACTAATTGCAATGTGTTGATCTGATAAATGATCGCCACGTTCTGCCATTAGATCCGTCATTCTACGTAATACTTTCTTTCTGCCACGGTGCTTTTCAATCGGAACAAGCTTACCATCTTCAACATGAAGAAGAGGTTTTATGCTTAATAATCCACCGATGAATGCACTTGTTTTTGAAACACGACCGCCACGTGCCATATAATCCAAATCTTCTACTGTGAATAAATGTTCCATATGCTCAGCCATGGATCGGATTTTACGTTCAATCACTTCAAGAGTATCCCCTTTATCGCGAAGTCTAACAGCTTCTTGAACAAGAAGACCAATTCCGGCAGACGCACATTTTGTATCGATAATTACCAAGTTCATCGCAGGATTTGTTTCAAGTACTTGGTTCTTTATCATCACAGCGGTATCGTGCGTCCCCGATAATCCAGATGAGAAAGCTATGTAAATCCCTTCATCGCCTGAAGCAGCAAGTTCTTCCCACTTAGTTAAAAACTTTTCAGGAGATGCTTGAGATGTTTTAGGATGTTTGCCACTTCGAATCGCTTTATATACTTCTTTGGAATCGATTGCTAGAACATCTTCATACTCTACATCGTCTATAATTACATGTAGTGGAATTAGTGAAACGTTATTTTCTTCATAAAAAGATTTTGGTAAATCACAAGCGCTATCCGCAAAAATTCTCATGTATAACCCTCCATTATTTAAAAATTCTTAATTTAAGTGTAACCGTTCCCTGAGCACCTTGGCAATACCATCCTCATTATTCGATAAGGTCACTTCGTCAGCAATCGACTTTAATTCATCAATCCCGTTGCCCATTGCAACACCGAGACCAGCAAAGTCGATCATTTCAAAGTCGTTATTTTCATCGCCAAATGCAATGATGCGGTCTCTTGGAATATCAATAGTTTTAGAGACATGCGCTAAACCTGCCGCTTTACTTAGTCCATGTTGAAAGACTTCAACGACATGCCCCCAAGGAGAATTCCAAACGCGGTGGCCAACTACTTCTGCATGTACGTGAGAAAGATGCTTACAAATCGCATCCACATTATGTTCATCTGCTTGAATAAGGAGCGTTGTAGGATCACGCTTCAGATGACTTCGGATTTCACCGGTTGTAATTTTAGGTTTACCGGTACTGAAAATATCAATCATTCGTTCATCGTGAATCTGCATGTAGACGTCGTCCATGACTTCCGCAAAGATATTATTCCACGGAAATTGCTGCATCGCTTCCATAACATCCTGAACAACGGAAAGTGACAATGTTTTATGAACGGGTTGCCACGAATGGTTCGTTGGATGATGAACAAACGCACCGTTAAAATTTATGATTGGTGTATTTAAGTTGAGCTCTTTATAATAGCGCTCAGATGCGCGGTAAGGTCTTCCTGTTGCAATCATAATATGATGGCCTTGTTCTTTCGCTTGCATTAACGTTTGTGCCGTTTTATGGGTAATTGTTTTCGCATCAGTTAGTAAAGTTCCATCAAGATCTAGAACGATTAAATGTGGTTTCAAAATAATTCCCCCTCTATTAAGTAAGTTTATCGTTAATGCGCTATTCAAGTCAAAATACTAGGATGGAATCCCACTTTTTGTTTTTCTAGAAAAACTTTGGTACGCTAAAATCTAAGAGGAAAGGTTGTGGGCAAATGATTATTCAAGAGGAACTATGGGGGCATATTCCATTGTTACATATAATAGAAGAAGACTTAAAGAATCAAGATGTACCGGTCGTCATTTTTCTTCATGGTTTTACAAGTGCAAAAGAACATAACTTACATTATGCATACAACCTGGCCAAAAAAGGAGTTCGGGTTCTATTGCCAGATGCGCATCTTCACGGTGCTCGTCATGAAAATCTTGATGAGGTTGAATTAAGTTTGCGGTTTTGGGAAATTATTAGTACATCGATGGAGGAAGTGGCAATTCTTCGAGATGAATTAATACGTAGGAAGTTAAGCACATCGCAAAAAATTGCTGTAGGCGGTACATCGATGGGTGGAATTACGACGCTGGGTTGTTTGCGAATCTATGAGTGGATTGACGTTGCGGCTGTGATGATGGGATCCCCTTCATTTGTCGAGTTGGCGAAAGGACAAATTTCTCAATTTGAACGAAGAGGATTTAAGTTGCCTGTAACAGAAGTGGAAAAGAAGCAGCTTCTTGACAACTTAGCTCAATTCGATCTTACGAAGAAGCCTGCTTCCTTAAATCAACGCCCTCTCTATTTTTGGCATGGAAAAAGTGATACAGTTGTCCCTTATGAACCAACGCATAATTTTTACAAGTCAATTAAGGAAGATTATTCAGATGTACCCAATCGACTTGTTTTTGTTTCAGATGAGGAAGCGGGACATACAGTTTCAAGAAATGGAATGAAGGGTGCAGTGAATTGGATTGCAAGTCAGTTGAAAGAGTAGTCTGCACTCTGTTATGATAAGATTATCAAGTAGAATAGGAAGGGGTAGTACAATGACGCAAGATATGATGAAAGAGAGTATGATGGGCGCTCTTGAAAATGTTATCGATCCGGAGCTAGGCATTGATATTGTTAACCTAGGTCTCATTTATGATGTAGAACTAGTTGATGAAGGTACGTCGAAAGTTACTATGACACTTACATCGATGGGCTGTCCGATGGGGCCACAAATCGTTGAAAATATTAAGCAAGAACTAATGGAACTTCCAGAAGTGAAAGACGTAGATGTCAACATTATTTGGAATCCACCTTGGTCAAAAGACAAAATGTCACGCTATGCGAAAATCGCTCTAGGCGTACGTTAATAAACAATAAAGGCTGTATGACTTTTCTAAAGTTGTACAGCCTTTTTCTATCTTTCGGAGGAAGTCATAGATTACGCCGGGGTGTAATTGATAGAGTGAATTCCTTTACAGCTGCATATTTTCATCTTATAATTTAATTAATCAAAGATGGTCAAAGTCAGATGAATAGAAAGGTGATTTGATATGCGAATGGCCGGCGAGCAAGAAGATCAACGCACACCACTTGAACAATTTGGACGAAACCTTGTTGAAGATGTGAAAAATGGAAAGATGGATCCTGTCATTGGACGGGATGAAGAAATCCGTAATGTGATTCGAATATTATCTAGAAAGACCAAAAATAATCCCGTCCTCATTGGTGAACCGGGCGTCGGAAAGACGGCAATTGTAGAAGGACTCGCTCAGCGAATTGTTAAAGGCGATGTTCCTGAAGGATTAAAAGGTCGTGAAATTTTCGAATTGGATATGAGTTCACTTATTGCAGGAGCCAAGTATCGAGGCGAATATGAAGAACGATTAAAAAGCGTGCTCAAGCAAGTTAAGGACAGCGAAGGACAAATTATTATGTTCATCGATGAAATACACACAATTGTTGGTGCAGGTAAATCAGAAGGTGCAATGGACGCCGGTAATATGCTGAAACCGATGCTTGCTCGAGGAGAATTGTATTGCATTGGAGCGACGACGCTCGACGAATACAGAATGTATATAGAAAAAGACCCAGCCTTAGAGCGCAGGTTCCAACAAGTACTTGTACGCGAGCCATCCGTTGAGGATACGGTGTCGATCTTGCGTGGATTAAAAGAAGCTTTTGAATTGCATCACGGGGTTCGGATTCATGACCGCGCAATCGTAGCTGCCTCCACTTTATCGAATCGGTATATAACGGAACGATTCTTGCCGGATAAAGCGATTGATTTAATCGATGAAGCAAGCGCAATGATTCGGACTGAAATCGATTCAATGCCGCAAGAACTCGATGCAGTAACTCGTCGAATGATGCAGTTAGAAATTGAAGAACAGGCGCTTCGAAAAGAAAAAGATGCTGCGAGTAAAAACCGATTAGAAGCTCTTCGCAGTGAGTTAAAAGAACTGAAAGATTCATCTGCTGATATGCGTGCACAATGGGATTCGGAAAAAGAAACGTTGCGTAAAATTCAGAAGAAGCGTGAACAGCTGGATCAATATCGACGCGAATTGGAAGATGCAGAAAATCGCTTTGATTTAACGAAGGCGGCAGAACTAAGTTATGGAAAAATCCCTACCTTAGAAAAAAAGTTAGCTGAACTTGAGGCACCTCTCTTAGATACAAAAGAAAATCGTTTATTACGTGAAGAAGTAACAGAAGAGGAAATTGCAACGATTGTAGCCCGTTGGACAGGTATTCCTGTGACAAAGCTAGTGGAAGGCGAACGCGAAAAACTGTTGCGTTTAGGTGAAACGTTGCAAGAGCGCGTAATAGGACAAGACGCCGCAGTTCAACTTGTTACAGAGGCAGTATGGCGTGCACGTGCAGGCATAAAGGATCCAGAAAAACCAATTGGTTCCTTTCTATTCTTGGGACCAACGGGTGTCGGAAAGACCGAGCTTGCCAAAACACTAGCCGCAACGTTATTTGATTCTGAAGATCATTTCATTCGAATTGATATGTCTGAGTATATGGAAAAGCATAGTGTTTCAAGGTTGGTAGGTGCGCCACCTGGATATGTTGGATATGAAGAAGGCGGCCAGTTAACAGAAGCGGTTCGACGGAATCCTTATTCAGTAATTCTTTTGGATGAAATCGAAAAAGCGCATCCTGACGTGGCCAATATTCTTCTGCAAGTACTCGACGATGGACGAATTACAGATAGTCAGGGAAGACTTGTTGATTTCACAAATACGGTGATCATCATGACATCAAATATCGGTTCTTCGTATTTAGTGCACGGATTGGAAGAAACGGAGAATCATGCAGCTGAGGATCTTGTTATGGCAGAATTGAAAAATCATTTTAAGCCAGAGCTACTAAATCGAATGGATGATATTATCATATTTCATTCATTAACAGGAGATTCTTTCCGCCTCATTGCCCGAAAAATGCTTGAAGATCTTGTTGGCAGACTTTCACTTCAAGAAGTGCACTTATCGTTTACCGACGATGTGTTGGATTGGATTGTCGAATTTGGAACGGACGCCGATTTTGGAGCTCGTCCACTCAGACGATTTATCCAAAGACATGTCGAGACGCTTGTTGCAAAGGAAATTATACGTGGAGATATTTTGAACGAAGAAGTGTTGGCACTTACTATGGTTGATGGTAAGTTAAATCTAATAAAAGCATAAAAATAGCCACTTGGATCAGAAAGCGTCCAAGTGGCATTTTTTGTGAATTAATTATCCGAAACTGGTTCTGACGGTAAAGATTCACCGATAATAAAGATAAAGAGTGCTAGAAAAACAGACGCGATGGCACCAGAGACAAAATCAAATGGGTTAGTATTTGCAATTGCTCCTGTTACATAGTTAAGCATTGTAACCAAAATAAGTGACCAAACTAAAGTTATAATAAATCTCAATTGAACTCACCTCTACATTACTATTTCTGATTAATAGTATAGCATATGCTTTTCAGTGTAGAAACAAAAAGCTATAGAGTATTTAATTTTATTTGACGAAAAGGTGTCGCTAGGTTGTAAAATAGCTTCATTTCTTTTATGATTAACACTAGGTACTAATAACAGATGATAATGAATGGAGGATATTCAATGAATGCAGGACTTATTGGCATAGGAAAATACGTGCCCCCAAATATACTTACGAATGCAGACTTAGAGAAGCGAATGGATACATCCGATGAATGGATTCGAACGATGACAGGTATTGAAGAAAGACGTATTGCGGATGATTCAATAAACACATCTCATATGGCATTCAACGCGGCATCAGATGCAATTAAAGATGCTGGGATTAAACCAGAGGAGATTGGACTCATACTAGTTGCAACGGTCACACCTGACCAACCATTTCCATCGGTTGCAGCAATGATCCAGGACCAACTAGGTGCCAAAAATGCCGCAGCTATGGATATTTCAGCTGCATGTGCTGGGTATATGTATGGAATCGTTACAGCAAAACAATTTGTCGAGTCAGGAACGTATGATTACGTACTCGTTGTTGGTGTTGAAAAACTATCTAAAATAACAGATTGGAACGATCGGAATACAGCTGTTCTTTTTGGAGACGGTGCCGGTGCAGCAATTATTGGTAAAGTAAGTGAAGGCAGAGGGATTTTATCGTTTGAACTTGGTGCAGACGGCTCAGGTGGAAAACATCTCTATCAAGATGAAAAACTCGTTATGAATGGTAGAGAAGTATTTAAATTTGCTGTTCGTCAAATGGGAGAATCTGCAGAGAATGTGATTGCAAAAGCAGGTCTCACGAAAGAAGATGTAGATTTCTTAATTCCACATCAGGCAAACATTCGTATTATGGAATCTGCCCGTCAACGACTGGATTTACCAATAGAAAAAATGTCGAAAACGGTTCATAAATATGGCAACACGTCTTCTGCATCGATCCCATTATCACTATTCGATGACATTGCAGAAGGTAAAGTGAAAGACGACGATGTGATTGTATTAGTCGGTTTTGGCGGCGGCTTAACTTGGGGTGCTTTGTGTATTAAATGGGGAAGATGATTCATCTCGCAGCAATTGATTTAGTATGGATTAAATAACAACAATTAAAGGGGAGTACGTAGAATGACAAAACGTCGCGTGGTAGTAACTGGAATTGGTGCAATATCTCCAGTTGGTAATTCAGCAGAAGAGTCATGGGAAGCAGTAATAAATGGCAAGTCAGGAATTGGCATGATGACAAGGCTTGACAGCGATCAGTTCCCAGTAAAAGTTGCCGCAGAAGTGAAAGACTTTAACATAGAAGATTATATTGTACGAAAAGAAGCACGCAAAATGGATCGTTTCACGCATTATGCACTTGGTGCTTCGATAATGGCAATGAAAGACGCTGGCTTTGAAGGAAAGCTTGATGGAGACCTTGCACTTCGCACGGGTGTCTGGATTGGATCAGGTATCGGCGGTATGGAAACACATGAGCAACAATTCAAAACGTTTCTAGAAAGAGGGTATCGCAGAGTCAGTCCATTTTTTGTGCCGATGATGATTCCGGATATGGCTTCTGGGCAGGTAGCGATTCATCATGGAGCAAAAGGGATTAATTCGTGTACCGTAACAGCATGTGCATCGGGGACGAACTCAATCGGAGATGCGTTTGAAACAATTCTTCGTGGCGACGCAGACGTCATGATTACTGGTGGTGCAGAAGCGCCAATAACAACTATGGCTGTTGCAGGTTTTTGTGCCAATACAGCACTATCCTTAAACCCAGATCCTGAAACGGCATCACGTCCGTTTGATGCAGAACGTGATGGCTTTGTAATTGGTGAAGGTGCAGGAATTATAATTCTTGAGGAATATGAACACGCTGTTGCACGTGGTGCGAAAATCTATGCTGAAATGACAGGATATGGTTCAACAGGCGATGCACATCATATAACAGCACCTGCTCCAGAAGGTGAAGGCGCTGCAAGGTCGATGCAACAAGCAATCGATCAAAGCGGAATCAGTCCCGACAAAATCGGCTATATTAACGCTCATGGAACAAGCACGCCATACAATGATTTATTCGAAACAATGGCGGCAAAAACGGTTTTCGGAGAGCACGCATATAAACTTGCGATGAGTTCAACAAAGTCGATGACGGGTCACCTTTTAGGCGCAGCTGGTGGAATCGAAGCGATTTTCACAGTAAAAGCTTTGCAAGAAGGTATTTTACCTCCAACGACAAACTTTGTCACAGCAGATCCAGAATGTGACCTCGACTATGTACCGAACGTAGCACGTAAAGCTGACATCGAGTATGCAATGAGCAATTCACTCGGTTTCGGTGGCCACAACGCAACACTCGTTTTCAAGAAAATATAAGGTGATGAGCACTCCGATTGTTGGAGTGCTTTTGTTTTGGGGAAAATTAATGGAAAGTTATTTGGTTAATCAATTTTTGATGCGGGTGATTTAGTCGTTGTGGGAACAAGTTAGTGCGTTACGGGAATAAAGTCGCCGTTGCGGGAATAAACCAGGCCAATACGGGAGCAACGCCGGGCGTTACGAGAATAAACTGTGTGATTTAGTCGTTGCGGGAGCAAACGAGTGCGTTACGGGAATAAACCAGAGCGTTACGAGAATAAACTCGCCGTTGCGGGAATAAACGACGCCAATGCGGGAGCAACACCGGGCGTTACGAGAACAAACTGTGTGATTTAGTCGTTGCGGGAGCAAACCAGTGCGTTACGGGAATAAACTCGCCGTTGCGGGAATAAACCAGGCCAATACGGGAGTAACGCCGGGCGATACGAGAACAAACTGTGTGATTTAGTCGTTGCGGGAGCAAACGAGTGCGTTACGGGAATAAAGTCGCCGTTGCGGGAATAAATCAGGCCAATACGGGAGCAACGCCTGGCGTTGCGAGAACAAACCATGTGATTTGGTCATTGCGGGAACAAACCAGCGCGTTACGGGAATAAACTCGCCGTTGCGGGAATAAATAAGCCCAATGCGGGAGCAACGCCTGGCGTTGCGAGAACAAACCATGTGATTTGGTCATTGCGGGAACAAACCAGCGCGTTACGGGAATAAACTCGCCGTTGCGGGAATAAATAAGCCCAATGCGGGAGCAACGCCGGGCGATACGAGAACAAACTATGTGATTTGGTCATTGCGGGAACAAACCAGCGCGTTACGGGAATAAACTCGCCGTTGCGGGAATAAATAAGCCCAATGCGGGAGCAACGCCGGGCGTTGCGAGAACAAACCATGTGATTTGGTCATTGCGGGAACAAACCAGCACGTTACGGGAATAAACTCGCCGTTGCGGGAATAAATAAGCCCAATGCAGGAGCAACGCCCGACGTTACGAGAACAAACCATGTGATTTGTTCGTTGCGGGAACAAACCAGCGCGTTCCGGGAATAAACTCGCCGTTACGGGAACAAATCTGGCCAATACGGGAGCAACACCGGCGTTACGAGAACAAACCATGTGATTTGTTCGTTGCGGGAGCAAACCAGTGCGTTACGGGAATAAAGTCGCCGTTGCGGGAATAAACCAGGCCAATACGGGAGCAACGCCTGGCGATACGAGAACAAATCGATGGGATTCTACGTTGCGGGAGCAAACGAGTGAGTTACGGGAATAAACTCGCCGTTGCGGGAATAAACCACGCCAATACGGGAGCAACGCCGGGAGTTGCGAGAACAAACCATGTGATTTGGTCATTGCGGGAACAAACCAGCGCGTTACGGGAATAAACTCGCCGTTGCGGGAATAAATAAGCCCAATACGGGAGCAACGCCCGACGTTACGAGAACAAATCGATGGGATTCTACGTTGCGGGAGCAAACTAGTGTGTTACGGGAATAAACTCGCCGTTGCGGGAATAAATAAGCCCAATGCGGGAGCAACGCCCGACGTTACGACAACAAATCGATAGGATTCTACGTTGCGGGAGCAAACCAGCGCGTTACGGGAGCAACACCGGGCGTTGCGAGAACAAACCAGCCCAATACAGGAGCAACACCAACCGCTACAGAAAACACCAACCAAAGAAGATCTCACCAACAAAACGAGCCCCTTTCTTCTAAAGAAGGGGGCTTGTTCATATGGTTAAAGAAAAACCAAAGGACGATGTTTGATTACACGAATCTTTTTGTTTCTACTTAGCTATGGTCTTATTGTCGTCACTGTTTCTCATATGATTTTCTTTTTTAACTACCGTTCGCTTGGATACGATTGGAATCAAGTCATTTATTATATTTTGCGCACGGCTGAATTTAAATTATTTATTGCGGCTGCGATAACGCTAGTGTTTACCGTTGTCTACCGAGCCCCATCGCGCGTTCCATTTTTTGAAGAGTGACGGAAGCGATGGCATTTGCTTTCAACGCGCCTTGGTCTAGTATTTCATCCAAAACAGGTGAGTCAAGAAGCTCATAATACTTTTCCTGTATTGGTGTTAAGTGGTTAATAATGGATTCAGCAACGCCGGCTTTAAATGCTCCGTAACCAAGTCCATCGTATTTTGCAACAAGCTCGTCAATCGATACTCCGCTCATTGCAGATTCAATCGTAAGTAAGTTTGAAACACCAGGCTTGTTTTCAACATCGAATTTTACAACGCCTTCTGAATCCGTTACTGCACTTTTGATTTTCTTTTCAATTTCTTTAGGTGTATCAAGGAGTGAAATCGTAGCGCGCTTATTTGGGTCTGATTTACTCATCTTCTTCATTGGATCTTGAAGTGACTTGATACGCGCACCATTTTTTGGAATTCGAATTTCGGGAATCGTTAGCACTTTACCATATCTACTGTTAAAACGTTCGGCTAGATTACGTGTTAATTCAAGATGTTGCGTTTGATCATCGCCAACAGGTACGATATTTGTGTTGTACAGTAAAATATCTGCTGCCATTAATGGAGGGTAAGTTAGAAGTGCGGATGATACGCCTTCTTGACCTTCGGATTTGTCTTTAAACTGAGTCATTCGCTCAAGTTCGCCGATATAAGAAACGCATTGCATGACCCATGCAGCTTGCGCGTGGGCAGGGACTTCCGATTGAATAAATAATACTGCTTTTTCTGGATCAATACCGCTCGCTACATATAAAGCTGCGAGTGAACGAATTGTTTTGCTTAGCTCTTTAGGATCTTGTTGTACAGTGATTGCATGCTGGTCGACAATGCAAAATAAGCAATCCGCTTCGTGTTGTAATTCTGTAAATTGACGAAACGCTCCGATGTAGTTTCCAATTGTTACTGTACCAGTAGGCTGAACGCCTGAAAAAATAGTTGTCATGAATAAATTCCTCCTATTTATTTAACTGCATTAATTAAATGAAAGCATTTTGTAGAGCACCGCGTCCTGCGGCAACAGATACACACCTACGTCCTGTAGGCGCACAAAAAAACAGCCGTCCCTAATAACATATAGGGACGGCTGTTTTTATCAACCGCGGTACCACCCGAATTGCCCGAAGGCCACTCAAATTCCCCATAACGTGGGAAGACGTGACAAACTACTCGCAGTTTCATTTGCCAGGCTCGGGAACCCAATTCACTCCGTACGGCTATCTGTTTACACCACCCACAGACTCTCTAATGAACCAATACGGAAATACTTTTTCCTTCAATGCCAATCAATTTATGATATTTTATGTAGTATAATCTTTCTTGAAAAAATTTGCAATAGATGAGATTCTCAATTCTTCTTTCAATTCAGTAGAATCCTTGCTAAGATTAAGAGTGAAGAGAAAGGGATGTTCGTACAATGAAACTCAAAAAATTAGCGGCAACTATGATAATTGCAGCGGGAATATTAGTTCCGGCAACAGCACAAGCTGACACAACAGAGAAGATTGAAAACTTTACGGAACGTACATACAATTTTAAAGAAATTGATCCGAAATTAATCTCATCATCAAAATTATTTATATATGACTCTGGTTTTACGTTTGACTATCCAGATGCAGTCCGTGGTGTTTATGTGACTGGTCATTCGGCAGGCGGAGAGCGATTTAATACTTTGGTTAATCTTCTAGACACAACAGATTTAAATGCAATGGTAATCGATATTAAAGATGATTTCGGCTATATCACATATACACCGGAAGCAGATTCTGAATTAGCCAAGCTCGATATTGGCAAGCCTTACATTAAAGACCCACAAGCAATGATGAAGGAACTCGAAGCAAAAGAAATCTATCCTATTGGTCGAATTGTTGTTTTCAAAGATAGTGTTCTTGCTGAAAAACGTCCAGATTTATCGTTCCTTGATGGAGATAAGGTCTGGAAGAATGGGCGCGGTGAATCATTTGTGAACCCATTTTTAAAAGAAGTTTGGGACCATAACGTCCAAATCGCAATAGAGGCAGCAAAAATGGGCTTTAAAGAAATTCAATTTGACTATGTACGATTTCCTGAAGGCTTCGAAAAAAGGTATGAATCTTTAAAGTATGAATTCGAAGACTATGCTGAATCCGAACTTGATCCTGTTCAACGTAGAGTAGAGGCAATCACGGATTTTGTTGCGTATGCGCGCGAACAACTGAAGCCGTATGGCGTAGAAGTATCCGTGGATATCTTTGGTTATGCAGCAACATTACCTGAAGCTCCTGGAATCGGACAAAACTTTTCAAGAATATCAGAAAACGTCGATGTGATTTCTTCCATGATTTATCCAAGTCATTGGACATCTTATTTTGGAATTTCAAAACCGGATCTTGAGCCCTATAAACTTGTAGCAGAGTATGCAAAAGTAGAAAACGAAGTGCTCGGTGCTCTTGAAAATCCACCAGTATCAAGACCGTGGATTCAAGACTTTACTGCTTCTTGGTTAGGTTCTGGAAATTATTTGAAATATGGAAAAAATGAAGTTGAAGCACAAATCAAAGGATTAAAAGATAATGGGATTGATGAATACCTTTTATGGAATGCGGGAAATAGATACTCACCTGGAGTGAACTATAAACCGTAAGCCATAAAAAGGAGTCAGAGCGAATAATAGTTCAGAAAATGTGAAACCTTTATAGGGACATAAACGTACTATTAAGTAGAACTTATTTTTTCAATGAAAAGTAACTAATTGAGAATAAAGTAAAAGTATTGAACGTATGTTTAATTCTCCTGATTAAAGGGAATAACATGATAGTAGATGAAAAAGCAAACATTAGTCTTGTGGAAAACCCGTAATGTTAAGAATTTGTGACAGGAAATCTTAAAACTTGAACTATTTGCTGAAAAGTGTATTCATCGCTTTGAAAGACGTGTATAATGTTAAGTAGATAAGCACAGTTTATAATTATTCTAAATTATATTTTAGTCTAAATAAATAGGTTTGATATTACCGATTTGAGAGGAAGTGTCAGCATATGATGGTTACATTATTTACTTCACCGAGCTGTACATCATGCAGAAAAGCAAAAGCATGGTTAGAGGAGCATGAAATTCCATATACAGAGCGAAATATCTTTTCAGAACCTTTGAATATTGATGAGATAAAAGAAATCTTACGAATGACAGAAGACGGAACAGATGAGATCATCTCTACACGATCGAAAATATTCCAAAAACTGAATGTTGATGTTGAGAGCCTTCCTTTGCAACGTCTTTATGAGTTGATTCAGGAACATCCAGGTCTGTTAAGAAGACCAATTATTCTTGATGAAAAACGATTGCAAGTAGGATATAACGAAGATGAAATTAGACGTTTTCTTCCGAGAAAAGTTAGAGCTTACCAGCTGCTTGAAGCAAGGCGCATGGTGAACTAAAGTTTAAATTTCTACAAGCTGGTAGGTGGACATTGAAAAATGCCTTGACCCTATCGGCTTTTTCTATTTCTCTTGCAATCCTTCAAAATGTTCTCTACAATGCTATTACTATCAAAATTTATAGTTCTAAGGCGAAACCCTTTCATATATTAGAAAGCGGTCATATATTAAAGGTAAGGCATTGCAGATAGATTGCATATCATTAGAAAGAACAAATAAAAACTGTTCTTTAAGAAGGGAGAGATTGTGGGATGGAAATCGAGCGTATTAATGAAAATACAGTTAAGTTTTTCTTATCATATAAAGACATTGAAGAACGCGGATTCACTCGTGAAGAGGTTTGGTATAATCGAGATAAAAGTGAAGAACTCTTCTGGGAAATGATGGATGAAATTAATGAAGAGGCCGAATTTGAAGTGGATGGACCATTATGGATTCAAGTCCATGCGATGAACAGCGGGATAGAAGTGACGGTAACTCGCGCTCAAACGAATGGTGATGATCAGGTATCCGAATCACCGTTTGAAGACAGTGATATGAATAATTCTTTTCTACCCGGTGCAGACGTTTTTGAAGAAGATGGTGAAATTATGCCAACAGGATCCAAAAACCTTCTGGAATGGACGGAAAACACATTTGTCTTTAAAGAATTTGACGATATAATTCTACTCTCCAATCGTATGAAGCAATTTGAAGTTGAAACTTCACTTTATTCATTCGAAGGCGTGTATTATTTACATGCGCTATATAATATGGAGGAAATGGATGATCAGCAAAAAACTGACTTTTACAGTGTAATTACTGAATTTGGTACACCGTCAAATATGACAATCCATCGACTAAAGGAGTATGGAGATTTGATTATGTCTTCGGATGTTTTTAATCAAATTAACAAATACTTTAGCTAGTTTTAAGTGGATAGAACATGTAGCTCCTTTAATTAGGTAGCTACTTTTTTTATGGCGGAAAACAATTGAAATTGAACTGTTCATTCAAATATCCATACCCCATTATCGACTGAGAGGCCTCTTTCTCGCTACTGGAAAGATTCTGGTATACTTTTGCGCTAAATGGGCAGGGGACCTTCAGTTGTGCCCCCTCTTGCCCTGTGTTGGCTAATGTCTTCCGAGTGTCTAAGCAAAGTAACGATTTATCCACAGGATTCGTAAAAATCAAAAAGAAGTTGCTTTTTTAACTGAAAATTCGTAAAGTTATAAAGAGAGGAGGAGATGTTCATATTAACAGCAAAAACGTCTGATGGATCAGTCATTACTTTGTCCCGAGGGTTGGATAAAGAAAAGTTAAGAGAGTCACGGAAGGCAACAAAGTATTTCTGTATACAATGTGGAGGAGTTGTCCGTTTAAAAGTTGGTGAAATTGTAATTCCCCATTTTGCACATGAGAAGGAAGAATCGTGCGCAACCCTTTTTTCGGAAGGGGAATCACAAATGCATCTAGATGGAAAGATTCAGTTGTACGAATTTTTCCAAGAAAAAGTAGAAAACGTCGTACTTGAACCATTTTTAAAGCTTCTATCTCAACGGCCAGATCTTCTCGTCACGAGACAATCGGTTCAATATCCAATCGAGTTTCAGTGCAGTACAATCCCAATTGAAAAAGTCGAATCCAGGACAAGAGGCTATACAAGTGCTGGTATGAAACCTATATGGATAGTGCATACTCCAAAACAACTAAGCATGCTTCCGCAAGGAGTGGGAACTTTTCAATTATCTAAGTTTAACGAGTCATTTTTTAAACAAACTTCCCCCGAAGGCTTATCATTCCTCACATACAATCCCCAATCCGAGCAATTCCATTATTTTAGTAGTCTCGTACACATAGCAGGTAAGCAATATGTAGGGCTTCACCGAAAATTACCGATTGCATTGCAAACCTTTCCTTTCGCACGTCCAAACATCCCGACGAATGATGAGCTACATCTGTATGTCAAAGCATTTTTAAAAAGTCGTCTCAAGTTTTTACAAACCCGTGTATTGGTAAACAGAAGAGGGATAAATGACCCTTTTTTAAGAAGTTGCTACGAATTAAGACTAGTACCTGCTGAATTACCACTTTGGATTGGAGTACCTGTCCCATTTTCAAATGCTTTTCGTGAGCATATATGTGAATGGCAAATGCAACTCGTTCTTTTTTTGAGAAGGAATGAAATTGGGGTAAAAGGGCTTACTAAAAACCACATACGAAGGTTTGTTTTTCGAAATGAAAATATATCGGATGATCAAGTTAAAGCTTGCCTTGCTTATCGAGATTTACTTATTACCATCGGTGTCGAATCCCCATATAAGATGGTGAGTTTTGGGGAGGAAAAAATAGTTCGACTATTTGCAGAACGTTTCCTTGCAAAGCAGCTAAAGTATTGAGAAAATAGAACGTATTCGCATCCCTAATTAGTGGGAGAAGGGGGATTATTAATGACATCGGAATCTACAAACAAAGTTCTAAATCGTGATGAAGTAAAAGTGGAAGAAACTTGGCGTCTAGAAGATATATTTGCAACGGACGAGGCGTGGGAAGAAGAATTTAAAGAAGTAGAGGTTTTTTCAGCACAAGCAGAGACGTTCAAAGGAACTCTTGGTGATGGGGCCGAAACACTTCTAAACGCATTAACGTATCGCGATGAAATTTTTACAAGGCTACGTCGATTATACACATATGCACATCTGAAAACCGACCAGGACACTACGAATAGTTTTTATCAGGCGTTGGATGGTCGTGTGAAAACGTTATTCGTTAAAGTTTCGACAGCGCTATCCTTTTTGGTGCCGGAACTATTATCGATTGACGAAAGTCAGTTAAGTAAGCTTGTTGGAGAACATGAGGGACTAAGTTTGTACAAGCAAGAAATCGAAGAAATTAACGCGCAACGTCCACATGTGTTACCAGCAGAACAAGAAGCATTACTTGCTCAACTTTCTGAGGTGACAGGAAGTTCTTCGGAAACTTTTTCAATGTTGAACAATGCGGATTTAACATTCCCTTCGGTGAAGAACGATGATGGGGAAGAAGTTGAATTGTCACACGGAAGATATATAGGACTTCTCGAAAGTGATAATCCTCAAGTTCGCGAAGATGCTTTTAAAGCTATGTTTTCAACTTATGGAAAGTTTCGCAATACGTTTGCTTCCACGTTATCGGGAAATGTAAAAAGAGATAATGTGAACGCTAAAATTCGAAACTATTCATCGGCGCGTGAGGCGGCGATGTCAAACAATCACATACCTGAACAGGTCTACGAAAATTTAGTTGGCACGATTAATAAAAATGTTCACTTATTGCAACGTTACGTCGCTCTACGAAAAAAAGTGTATGAACTCGATGAGCTTCATATGTGGGATCTATATGCACCGCTTGTAAAAGATGTGGACATGAAAATCCCTTACGAAGAAGCGGCTCAAACAATGCTGGAGAGCTTCCACCCGCTTGGGGAAGATTACGTGTCCATTGTCAAGGAAGGTCTAGACAATCGCTGGGTAGACGTTCGTGAGAACAAAGGGAAGCGGTCTGGTGCATATTCTTCCGGATCCTATGGAACAAATCCGTATATTTTGATGAATTGGCAAGACAATGTGAGTAATTTATTTACGCTGGCTCATGAATTTGGCCATAGCGTACACAGTTACTATTCACGTAAAAATCAGCCGTTCGTGTATAGCGGCTACTCAATTTTCGTCGCGGAGGTTGCTTCAACGGTAAATGAGGCTTTATTAAACGATCATTTACTGAAAACGATTGATGATGAACAAAAACGCATTTACTTATTGAATTATTGGTTGGATGGATTCCGCGGTACGGTTTTCCGTCAGACGATGTTTGCTGAATACGAGCATCTAATCCATCAACTCGATCAAGACGGGGTCGCGTTAACAGCTGAAAAACTTACTGAAGAGTATTATGCGTTAAACAAGAAGTATTTTGGTGAAGATCTAGTTGTTGATGAAGAAATCGGTCTTGAGTGGGCTAGAATTCCACATTTCTATTATAATTATTACGTTTATCAATATGCGACAGGCTACAGTGCCGCAGTTGCATTAAGTAATCAAATCCTGAACGAAGGGGAGCCAGCAGTCGAAAGGTATATTAATAATTTCCTGAAAGCAGGCTCGTCTGATTACCCAATTGAAGTGTTGAAAAAAGCAGGCGTCGATATGACAAGTGCTGCACCAATTGAAGAAGCATGTCGTGTCTTTGAAGAGAAATTGAATGAACTTGAGGCGCTTCTTCTTAATAAATAACTATTTAAAAACAGCCGAACCTCCTGGTGAAATGGAGGAATCGGCTGTTTTTCTTATGGAGTATGCACCCCATTCAATCCCGGATGTGACATTATTGTGAAAATACTCAAGAGGTGTTGATGTTCATTTAATTTCATGATAAGATTAGCTTGTGAAATAAATCACATAACAAACATACACCCCTTTTGTTTGAACGTGAAATTTCTCCCATTCCCTTTTATAAAGAGCGTCAATCCCCCCCAGGATTCGATGCTCTTTTTGTTTTGAAAAATAGCGTGAGAACTCAAAAAAACTGCCTTTTATACCGAAAGTGAAAATCGGTTATAAAAGGCAGTTCTATTTATAATTCTAGACGTTTTTTACGCCATAATGTAACGTCTTGGAACGGTAAACGTTCGACATGTTGTTGCAAAAGACGTTTTTTGAGTTCACGCTCTGCTGATTTTTCTGTGACTCTATAAATTTCGGCAATTTCTTTTGTGGCAAGTGTATCAAATCTACCGAATAAGTCATCAAGTGGTGGGGGGCTGTCCGGAATAAGGGATTGACCAATAAGTTCTTCAAGAATTTGTTCATATACTTCGTATTCATAAGCACCACTCACTTTGAGCCCTTCGTCTTCTATGTTTTCATTAAAGAAGACAAAAGTCGGTGATTGGTCTACTTCCATTTCTTTGGCCATGTACATATCCACTTGCAATGCACGCAAAACATTTTTGGAAGAAAAATCACGAATGAATTCATCTACGTCTAAGTTTAGCTTTTCTGCAATTTCTAAAAGTACAGGAAAAGAAGATATATTTCTTGATTTCAAATAGGAATATTCCAACATTTTGGATAAGAATCTAAATCCTGCACGCTTACCTTGAAATTCTGCTGCTTTAATTGCAATAGAAGGAAAAGTTGCGTGTGATTTACTACAAGATTCGCTAGATTTAACCTTTTTTACGCATTGTAGATTCATCGCAGGTAGTGTACTGCGTAGAACAATGCGAAGTGTAAAATAGCGTTCATAATCCACTTGTAGTTTTCGTAAAACAGGCTGTAAGGACCAACAGACATCACAAAGAGGATCGATAAAAGCATATAATTCAATCGGTCTAGCTAGTGCTGATGGACTGATTGAACTTTCTAAAAATGTATGTCGATTCACTATGTGCCCTCCTCGTTCCTGTTTACCATGTGACGGGCAGTTAGCACGAGGCGTTTATAATAAAAGTCACGTATTTGTCCTTCAAGTCCTACCTCATCCATCGCCTCTTTCATACAAGAAAGCCACGCATCAGCTCGAGATGGTGTAATCTGAAATGGCATGTGCCTAGCTTTCATCATAGGATGACCGTGTTCTTCGGTAAATAAGTTAGGACCGCCTAAATATTGGGTTTGGAATTGTTTTTGTTTTCTCGCAGTTTCTGTTAAGTCGTCCGGGAAAATCGGGATAAGTTCTGGATGGACAGCTACTTTGGCATAAAACAAGTCGATAAGTTCCGACAACTTCTCTGCACCGATCTCCTCATAAGGAATCAAAGGTTTTCTGATCATGTTGGTATTCTCCTTTGCTCTGACTGTATTGATATTCTATCAACCCACCGATATTTTAACAAACAAATCGATTTAACTCGAAGCGGTAGCAGGTGGAGAAATCCTTATGAATTGAAGGAATTCAATACTTTTTTTACGTATTGCTGAGTCTCTTTAAATGGAGGAATACCACCATACTTTTTAACGTTTCCAGGTCCAGCATTATAAGCGGCGAGTGCTAGTTCCATGTTGCCATTAAACTGATTGAGCATTTGCCTCAAATATTTCGCGCCCCCTGTAATGTTTTGTTTTGGATTAAAGCTATCGGTTACGCCTAGGAATTTAGCAGTCCCTGGCATTAGTTGCATTAGACCTTCTGCTCCCGCGTGGCTAACCACATTGTTGTTGAAATTAGATTCCTGCTTAATTACAGAAGAAATAAGTTTTGCAGGTAAATTGTATTTTTCAGCGGCCTGGTTAATGATTTCAGTGTATTGTCCACTTCCAGAAGGGAGTGGTTTAGTTTGAGTTGAAGCAAGTGAATGAGCGGGAGTTTGTACGGTTTCTAACATATGGGGGAAAAAAACGGGGTTACTTCCCTTATAAAGTAAGTTCTCCATACTTGTATTAGTTCCTAGCATATTTGCTGAAGCTGAAGAAAGCGAGTTTGAAATCGGAGTTCCAGCCAACATTTCTTCCAGCATTTTATTAAACATAGAAGAAGTTGAACTTTGTTCAGACAGCGACCGAACAGATCCAAGTGACTGCAATGCATTGATATCCATTAACGTTCGAATTGTACGTGCATCCATTTATAAAACACCTCTTTACTTAGCAATAAAATACTCTCTCCTACTAGTATACCAAGCTTAGGTAGAAAACACATTTATGAACTGCAAGACCTCGCTCCATATGATAAACTAAACACAGTGTGATATGTAAAGAACAATCCCGAAGTGTCTTTTCAAATCAAATTGAAAAAAACTTCGCTAAGACAGTTTAAATTGTAGTATGACCACTAGGAGGGGTACGTATGGGGCAGTGGAGTCAATTTCTTGAACCGTATAAGCAAGCAGTAGATGAATTGAAAGTAAAGCTCAAAGGGATACGGTCCCAGTATGACCTAGAAGATGTACATACACCCGTCGAATTCATTACAGGAAGGGTAAAGCCTCTTGCAAGTATTTACGATAAAACGCTTGAAAGAGGTATCCCGTTCGAGCCTTCAAATGAACTAGCAGCAGAAATTCCTGATATTGCTGGGGTACGTTTAATGTGTCAATTTGTGGATGACATACAAACAGTTGTTGAAACGTTGAAACGTCGAAAAGACCTCGAAGTGATTGAAGAACGGGATTATATAGCAAATAAAAAGCCGAGTGGTTATCGTTCCTATCATGTGATTATCAAATATCCTGTACAGACAATTCACGGCGAAAAGACCATTTTTGCTGAAATACAAATTCGCACACTTGCGATGAATTTTTGGGCTTCAATCGAACATTCTCTCAACTATAAGTATAAAAGTGAAGTGCCAGAAGAAATTAGTATTCGACTGGAACGTGCCGCAGAAGCTGCATTTCGATTGGATGAAGAAATGTCGCTTATTCGAGATGAAATTCAAGATGCTCAGCAATACTTTACCGCTTATAAAGAAACTGCCAGAAGTTATCAAGAAAATAAAAAGGAAGGGAGATATACGACATGAAATTTACGATTCAGTCACGGAATGATGATTTATCGAATCGGCTTATGTCCGAAGCAACAGATTACTTAACCGATTTTGGTTTAGTTTTAAATGAAGAAGAACCCGATATAGTCATTTCTATTGGAGGGGATGGAACACTTCTCCATGCTTTCCATAAACATAGTCATCGACTAAAAGAAACAGCATTTGTTGGGATTCACACTGGGCATCTAGGTTTTTACGCAGATTGGAAACCTTCTGAAATAGAGAAACTCGTAATATCTATTGCACGAAAAGAATTCGATGTCATTGAATATCCTTTACTAGACGTAACGATTAATTATCGAAATGAAAAAGATAGTGCACTCTTTCTTGCACTGAATGAGTCGACGGTAAAGTCGCCTGACGTAACATTAGTCATGGATGTAGAGTTGAATGGAGATCATTTTGAGCGATTCAGAGGAGATGGATTATGTATGTCGACTCCATCAGGATCTACGGCATATAACAAAGCTTTAGGAGGAGCTATTCTGCATCCTTCATTGCCTGCAATGCAACTAACTGAAATGGCGTCAATCAACAACCGTGTATTTCGAACAGTTGGTTCTCCGCTCGTTTTACCCGCACATCATAAATGTGTTCTGAAGCCCGTAAAAGGGCCTGACTTTATGGTGACTGTGGATCATCTTCAACTCCTTCATAAAGATGTGAAGTCGATTGAATATCAGGTGTCGAAAGAAAGAGTACGTTTTGCACGATTTAGAGCGTTTCCGTTTTGGCAACGCGTAAGTGACTCGTTTATTGACAGCGATGATTGAATATAAACATTCCAATTCTCAATTTATTTTAACGTTTCGCTTTACTGGTGAAAGTCAACTCCTCCGAGAATTTTTAGCGGGAAAAGATATTTCCAAACGAACGTTGACTGCAATTAAGTATGACGGCGGAAAAATCTATGTGAATGAAATTGAAAGGACAGTCCGGCACCATCTAATTGACGGGGATATAATTACGGTCATCTTGCCTCCTGAAAATGTAAGTGAGGGGCTTGTACCTGAAGAGGGTAAATTGGAAATCATTTATGAAGATGATGCGATCCTTATTATTAACAAACCTCCAGGACAAAGCACAATTCCCTCTAGAGATCATCTTTCGGGAACAGTTGCTAATCTTCTTGCTGGAAAATTTCAGCAGGAGCAGATTCCTACAACCGTACACATTGTGACTCGTCTCGATTTCGATACGTCCGGTCTTCTCTGTATTGCAAAAAATCGGCATATCCACCACTTGTTTGGAGAACAAATGAAGGATTCCGTTTTCCACAGGCAGTACGAGGCTATTGTTGAAGGCCACGTAGAGGAAGAGAAATTTAGTATCGAAGCGCCAATTGGAAGAAAAGAAGGCAGCATTATTGAACGAACTGTTCGCGAAGACGGTCAATTTGCTCTAACAGACGTTCAAGTGCTTGAACGATTTGAGAAGAATGGGAAAAAACTAACAAGGGTGGCCATACGCCTTCGTACCGGGCGAACTCATCAAATAAGGGTTCATATGTCCTCTCTAGGACATCCTTTAGTTGGAGATGATTTATACGGTGGATCACGTTTTTTGTTAGATCGACAAGCGTTACATTGCACCCAGTTAAAGTTTAATCATCCTCTAACTAGGGAAAGTAAAGAGTTCAAGTGTATAGCTCCGATTGAAATGAGAGAGCTGTACGAAAAAAGTTGAACCTAGGTTTATAAAGGAAGGTGTCTTATGGCTGAAGTAATCGAATACAACGAAGAAAATTTAGTAGAAGCATTAGAAAGTAATGATATGCAAGCTTTTCGTCATGATTACTTAATGCTTCATCCTTATGATCGTGGAACCTTTTATGAAAAAGTGAGTCCCGAACTACGTCAGTTAATTTATCAATATTTATCACCAAAAGAACTTGCTGAGATTTTTGAGACAAGTGAAATTTATGATCACGAATATAAAGAGTTCCTTCAGGAGATGGACTCGACGTATGCTGCAGACATGATTTCTTACATGTTCGTGGATAACGCGGTTGATGTCCTGAACGAACTTGATAAGTCTCAAACCGTTAGCTATTTAACGCTTATGGACAAAGAAGCGGCTATTAAAATTAAAGCTCTCCTTCATTACGAAGAACATACTGCTGGTTCGATTATGACAACGGAGTATGTCGTTGTTCCAGAAAACTCAACAGTACGATCGGCAATGACAATTTTGCGAAATGAAGCGCCTGAAGCTGAAACAATCTACTATATTTTTGTAGTAAATGAGTCACAGCGTTTGACCGGAGTTGTTTCTTTACGAGATTTGATCATTGCCCATGAAGATACATTGATCAGTTCAATTATGAATGATCGTGTGGTTAGTGTGCTTGTTAGTGACGATCAGGAAGACGTCGCTCGCATGATAAAGGACTATAATTTCCTAGCTGTCCCTGTTGTGGATTTTCAACAACATATGTTAGGTATTATAACAGTCGATGATATTATCGATGTCCTCGATGAAGAAGCATCCGATGACTACTCCAAACTTGCTGCTGTTTCGAATATGGATACGTTCGATAAAAGTCCACTTACTGCTGCTAAAAAGCGGCTTCCATGGTTGCTTATTTTATTAGTCCTTGGAATGCTGACAGCAAACCTTATCGATTTATTTACCGAAACGATTTCAAAAGTAGCTCTTCTTGCTGCATTTATTCCACTTATTGCTGGAACTGCCGGTAATAGTGGTACACAGTCTCTTGCAGTAGCTGTTCGTGGAATTGCGACGAGAGATATTGAAGATGAGAGTAAATTCAAATTGCTTATTCGTGAAGCTGGAACGGGTCTGATTACAGGTCTGATTTGTGCGGTATTTGTTGTAGGTTTGATTTACGTTTGGAAGCATGAGTTTTTAATAGGCCTCTTAGTTGGTGCAGCCATATTGGTTTCGATTTTTGTTGCAACGATTTCAGGGTCATTTATTCCTTTATTCATGCACAAAATGAAAGTCGATCCAGCTGTAGCATCGGGTCCTTTCATCACAACACTGAATGACATTATAAGTATAATTATTTATCTTGGTTTGGCAACTTTGTTTATTGGGGATTTGTAGCCAGTTCAAGTTGTTTCAACAGAAGAACATCGAAAATGGTAAATGCATATACTAGCTCAAAAAGGATGTGCAAATCATTTCATACAAAGAGCCCTTACTTTTTGTTCAGGGACCGCCGATTTTCATTAGAGTTATCGCCATGGATGAAGAGAGCACGTCAGTATTTCTTTTGAATGAGGAAGAGTCAATCAAAGAAGATGAGGTCGAATTCACTACTGATCCTGTTCTGAATTTAAATCCATCGATAAGGAGAAGATTAACTTACTTGGAAAAAGGTTTTCAGCGTGAGGTTTACAGCCCACTTCAATTTATTATAGGTGAAGAAACGTTGACGGGGAAAATTGACAAAGTTGAAGGAGAAAAAGTATTTATAGAAATAGTAGGGGAGGGCAATGAAGTAATTGCCAAAGAACTCGCGAGTATCGAAGAAATACTTTGGCGAGGTCAACCATTTATAGAAGGATGAAAAAAGGTTGGGAGAATGAAACATTGATTCTCTCAACCTTTTTTTGTTATTTAAAATTATAAAGTTTGTGCGGTCTTCTACAGACCGCGCAAAATGGGCATTGCAAGAATCGATTTTAATCTTCACAGTCAATGAAAACATCTTTAACACATTGAATCCCACAGAAGCATTTTAAGTCAACTGTAACGCAAGAGCCTGTTGCTTCAAAACGTTCAACTTCACACATCGCATCGTAATCAAGTTTTCCATTTACAAATAAATTTACTCTACGTCCATGTCTGTCGCGTGGTTCTAGTACTTGAAGTGTTGCACAGCAGTTATCAAATACATTTTGTACTCTGAAGAAGACAGAGAAACAGCTATTGCAATGTTTATGATTTGCACCTTCACCAGTAGTGCTTGGATTTTGATTGCGGGTTCTTCTGTGATCGTACATTGCTTTAAATGGATCACCCTTCTCATTCATTAACATAAATACGCGTGTATTTGCACGTTGGCGTGAAGGACTTACAAGGCTACCGAGTGGAGTCAAAAAGCAATCAGTTTTGCAATCATCACAATCCCGATCCTCTCGAATATCCTGAACGCGCCTAATCGCACGGACAACTTCACAAATACAGTTGTCGTGACGATTTGAGTCTGATACATTCTCATTTCTTCCACATCCCATTAATTCCACCCCCTTTTCAACTCTTAATACTTTATGCGACAAAGTTCATCGTGTTAGGGCAAACGCACGGGTTATGAATAAAGTTGGCAGTGAACTGACATACTATCTAAAACGAGGGGGGATGAACATTCGAAGTTTCACTCTTTATCTAATTGCAATAGCGCTCATACTTTCAGGTTGCAACGGAAATGACAAGAAAATAGAAATTTTTAATAGTACAGATGAGAATGAAGAAAAAGTGGGCGCGATTCTGATGAAAAATGATCATTTAACAAGTTCAGTAGCTGTTTTTTATAAAGAAGATTTGATTGTAGGAGTTTCGGTTAAAACTTTTTCTAGATTTAAGAAAGCTACAATTGAGAAAGAGTTAACGAAAGAACTAGAAGAAGTATATTCAGACTTAGTTATCAACGTCTCCGCAGATCATAAAATTTTGATGGAAACAAAAAAGCTTGTTGAATCGAAAGAGATGAACAAGATGGGGAAAAAAATTGAGAAAGTAAAAAAGCTAATGAAAGAAGAGACGTAAATGGAAAAAGAAAAATACGGAGCAATTGTAAAAGAAATATCTCCAAAAACACCTTTACTAAAAAATGTTGCTTTTGCTTTTTTCACAGGCGGAACAATTTGTCTAATTGGCCAGTTTGTTACTCTCTTTTATATGAGTTTTTTTGATTTTACGGAACGAACAGCGAGCAATCCTACTGTTGCAACGATGATTTTTATTGCGATGCTACTTACTGGTTTCGGACAATATAAAAAAATTGCTCAGTTTGGAGGCGCAGGGGCAGCAGTTCCTATTACTGGGTTTAGCAACGCCGTTGTCTCGGCAGCAATAGAGCATCGGAGCGAAGGGTATGTACTAGGTGTTGGTGGTAATATTTTCAAACTTGCTGGTTCGGTTATTCTTTTCGGTGTATTCTCAGCCTTCGCCGTAGCACTTATTAAGACAATTCTTGTGAAATTAGGTGTTATTTCATGGTAACAAGAGGAATTCTAACATTTACATCAACGCCGTCTATCGTAGCTACAGGAGTAACTGCTGGTCCGTTAGAGAAAAAAAGTGTTCTTGCTCCTCTTTTTGATAGAATCTATGAAGACGAACGATGCGATATGGATACAGATGAAAAAGCGCATGCGGAAATGCTGGAAGATGCTTGTCTAACTGTATTGGAAAAGTTAAACCTCACTCCAAATGACGTTGACTTTCTACTTGTTGGAGATTTAGTAAATCAAATGACACCATCTAGTTTTAGTGCTGCATCTATGGGGATACCGTATATTGGCTTATTTTCAGCTTGCGCAACATCCGTATCCTCCCTTATTATTGCCGCCCTTCTAACTGAAGTGGGTATGGCTGAGTGCTCATTAGCGGGTTCCTCAAGCCAGCACAATGCAATTGAGCGTCAATTTCGATATCCAATTGAATATGGTTCACAAAAACCTGAAACCTCTCAGTGGACAGTCACCGCTGCAGGTGTAGCGGCTGTCACTCCTTATAAAAAAGGTTTTCCTTCAATAGAATGCGCAACAATTGGTCGCGCGATTGATTTAGGATTAACAGATCCCTTAAACATGGGTGCTGCAATGGCGCCTGCTGCAGCAGACACATTAAAAAGACATTTAGAAGGCCATGGAAAGAAAACGACGAGTTATGACGCCATCATTACAGGTGATTTGGGTAAAGTGGGATTTGAAATATACAAAGTACTGGCAAAGAAAGAAGTGTTACATGTATTTAACAATTTTCGGGATGCAGGTGCTGAATTTTATGGTGACGATCCTTTATTTCTGTCGGGTGCAAGTGGATCTGGATGCTCAGCCGCAACCTACTTTACAGATGTTTTTTCCAAGATGATGGCAGGAGAATACAATCGTGTACTTCTTATAGCGACCGGCGCGCTTTTATCCCCATTATCTTTTCAACAAGGTGAAACAATCCCTTGCATAGCACATGCAATCGAACTAACAATGAAATGAGTGGATAGGATGGTTTCAATGTTTATAACAGCTTTTGTAGTTGGGGGTCTAATATGTGTCGTCGGTCAACTCCTTTTCGATGTCGCAAAGCTAACTCCCGCACATACACTAGTAACACTAGTTGTTGCGGGTTCGGTGCTTGATGGATTAGGTTTGTACGAACCACTCATCGATTTTGCTGGGGCAGGCGCAACGATACCTATCACTTCATTTGGAAATGCATTGACCCATGGTGCTATGGCAGAAGCAGAAAAACATGGTTTGATTGGCGTTCTAACAGGAATGTTTGAAGTCACAAGTTCGGGAATAAGTTCTGCAATATTATTTGGTTTTATCGCATCCTTTATTTTTAAGCCGAAAGGAAACGTATAAATTTTAAGTAAAAAATATGTAAGTGCCTCCCCCTTTGAATATTCCTAGCATAGGATATATAGAAAAGAAAGGGGGTATTTTTTATGTCTGGATATGCTTGTGGAAATCATGGAGGACCTGGTTATGGCCCTGGTTATGGACCTGGCCCTGGATATGGACCTGGATATGGCTGTGGACCGGGAAGAGAATCGAATGGCGGTTCAACTTTCATTCTAATCGTTGTTCTTTTCATCTTGCTCATAATTGTGGGGCAAAGCTTTTGCTAAGGGAGGGGGAATAGCGGATGAATGATTCATTTTTCCGGAAAATCGAATCAAAAACAGGTGTACCAATGGAGGAAGTCTTCGCACTCGCAAATGCAATTCAGTATGCTGATTTTAGCGACGAAAGGCAAGTGCGCAAGATTATTCGCAACGTTGGAAAGCTTGCTAAGAAAAATGTACCCCAACATACAGAAGATGAGCTTGTGCGATCCATCGTGAATAATGGTAAGGCAATGAATATTAAAGACATTCAAGATATGTTGGGACGATAAAAGTAGTTAACAGAAAGATTGGAATATTCCTTGTTTAATAATGTGTAGTAAGGGTATAATAGTAATAAGATAAATATAATTACTAAGAGAGGTGTACTGCATGGGATACTTATTACCTATTCGTTCAATCCAATCAGAACAATATGCAAATAGAATGAGCATGGCTCCTTATAACTTTGCGTATATCGGTAACGTTCAATCAGTAAAATTACGTTCTAATTTTCTGGATGAATTTCATAACCAATCTGACTTTACAAGTGAAGAACAAAATACGGATAAGAAGTCACCTAAGGCACCGGCTCCTAACCCGTATCGGGGTTATATTCCACCCAACCCTACTAAACTATCTTCGCAAATTGCACTTTCTGTTGGAAAAGGTATCACGATCAACACCTACGCATAAAAAATAAGGGAAGTTCACTTAGTGAACTTCCCTTATTTTAATTTGAACTCAAAATCTTTTCCATTGCACGATGTGGAATGTCAGCATCCATAAACTCAGGGGATGTGATTGTGTATCCAAGTTTTTCATAAAATGGAACTGCATAAGATTGAGCATTTAAAACAATTTTTTGAAATTTTTTATTTAATGCATGCTTTTCAAGTGCATTCATAATAAGGTTTCCAAGATGCCTTCCGCGAAAATCAGCTAATACGCAGACACGTTCAACTTTCCCAATACCATCCGTTGTTTCCCTAAATCTTCCGGCAGCAATGGGGGTGTTTTCAGTATAAACTACAAAATGAGTAGCTGTTTTATCTAACTCATCAAGTTCGAGGCTTAGTGGAACTCCTTGCTCTTCTACAAAAACTTTTTGACGAATGAAAAATGCATCTTGCCGTTCGCCATCAGTTTGCGCAATTGTTACATTGAACAACGTTTAATTCTGCCCTTCAAGGCGGAAGGTTTCGTAAACTGTCCATGAACCGTCTTCTAGCTGATAAAGAAGGTGAAGTCGATCGATTGTTTCTGAATGATCAACGCCAATCATTTTTAGTTGACCGATAATATCATCATGTTCACCCGAAGTGAGCTTCTGTGCAATTGTAACATGTGGCACGAACTGATAATCAGATTCATTTGTGAAGAAATCACTGTTCAAATCGGTGTGTAATGCTTGTAATTCATCATTTAATTCGGCTTTAAAGTAAATTGCGTTAGTAATTGGAGCGAATGTGCTTACTTTAGACACACGCAATTCGAAAGGACTGTGTTTTTTAGTTACTTCTTTAATTGCTAACGCAACTTCTTCGATTTCTTTTTCATTTGCGTCAAATACACCCTTTACTGTCATATGCGGTGTAATAAGAGCATAATGTGGGTCATATCTTTTCCGATAAGCGTTTGCTAAGTCTTGAAGTTTCTTTGATGGAAATGCAACAATACCATACTTCATAATGGAAAGACCTCCTTTTATAATGAAACAATAGGAAAATGTTCTATATTTAATTATAACAGAACAGAAGATGAAGTGTCAGTTATCTTTCTTATTGTTGATAAACCTTTGTGACAGCTCTGCGTACATCTGGCTGCCAATACTTCCATGTGTGATTACCTTGAAACTCTTCATAGAAGTAAGAGAATCCTTTTGATTCAATTATTGCTTTTAATTCGCGGTTTGGAGCTAGAAAGTCTTGGACGCCATCCGCCAAAGTTTCAACTTTGTCTTCTTCTTTACCAATTACGTGATAAATTGAAAAACGTGAGGGATCTTTGACATTATTTACAGCTTCCAAAACGGAATTATCGACGTAAGGAGAATGTAGAATTACTTTTCCAAATGTATTTGGATATTTTGCTGCAGCGAGAAGTGAAATTGTTGCAGCAAGCGAATCACCAATTAAGCCTCTACCTTCTCCAATCTGGTAGGTCGGGTAGTTTTCATCCAAGTAGGGAACGAGTTCGCGGGCAAGAAAGCGAAGGTAGGCTTCATGCCGGTCGCCTTCAGGGTGATATAAGCGTCTTCGTTCACTTACACTTTTATAAGGAACACCTACAACTATCATATTTTCAATTGCACGCGCATCCATTAATTCGTCAACGACGCGTCCGATTCGACCGTATTGAAAATAATCTTTTCCGTCTGATGCAATAAGGATTGAATATTTATAAAGCTCCGAATAATTATGTGGTAAGTAAATGAGAATTTGCATTTCTTCTTCGAGTGATTCACTATAGATTGATATATCTTTAATTTTTCCATAATTCATATGTGGAGTGCCTCCTTGGTTATGTATATATTTCAAATTGTAACATATTCAAGTTAACGGGTATAATGGTTAAAGAACTATTTAAAGTCTACTAAATAAGGGGATGATCGTTTATGGGGAAAAAAGCTGATCCAGTACATTCGAAAATCGTTGAAGAGGCGACAAAAAAAGCGCTCGAGCGTCGGGGAGTAAAGCTAACAGATGTTGCTGAGATTGTTTATGAAATGCAGTTGCCTTATAATCCAGGTTTAGAGATGGCACATTGCCTCGAATCAGTTGAAGGCGTTCTAAGAAAACGCGAACTTCAACACGCAATATTGGTTGGAATTGAGCTCGATGAGTTAGCGGAGCAAGGAAAATTATCTGAACCGTTGATGCAAATCGTAAAGTCAGATGAAGGACTATTTGGTGTAGATGAAACAATCGCATTGGGGGCTGTATTTACATATGGCTCGATTGCAGTAACTACTTTTGGACATTTAGATAAAAACAAAACTGGAATTATTCAAGAATTGGATTCGAAAAAAGGTGGATCTGTACATACTTTCCTTGACGATTTGGTTGCAAGTATTGCAGCTTCGGCTTCATCAAGAATTGCCCACAAAACGCGTGATATAGAAGAAGCTGGTGAAACATTTGAGGATGTTTCACCTGGTGCAGAATCGACGAATGAAGTGTAACTAGCTTTCGTTTGGTCTATAAGAAAGCCAAGAGGGTAATTTTCCTCTTGGCTTTTTTAAATGGCAATTAGGAAGAATGTCCTCATTCAACAGTTTTCCTTCTATATAAATAGATGAAAGGTAAGTGAGCCTCACGTTCACGAGCTACCTTTCAATCTTATTGTATGGAGGGATGAGAGAATGAAGATAAAAGAAGAGTTAATTCCGAAGGGAAACGGGAATCGACCGGGCAATTTGATGAAGCCTCTGTATATCACGATTCACAACACAGGGAATTCTCGTAAAGGTGCTACAGCGCAAATGCATGCACGATTTGTGAAAAATCCATCGACAGCGGTAAGTTGGCATTTTACTGTAGATGACGAAAATGTGATCTATCAGCATTTGCCTTTGAACGAAAACGGTTGGCATGCAGGTGATGGGAAGAATGGAATCGGAAATCGAAAAAGCATCGGTATTGAAATTTGCGAGTATGAAGGAATTAATGAAGGAAAAGCTAATGATAATGCAGTGTGGCTCATAAGGAAATTAATGAAAGAACATACGATTCCAATAGGAAATGTAGTCATGCATAAACATTGGTCTGGAAAAAATTGTCCTCGAAAACTTATCCCCATCTGGTCGGATTTTATTGCCAAAGTACTCAGTGGCGATGATATGGAATTAAAGCAACATGTCGAAAACTCCAACTTTTACAGTCCTACAAGAAAGATTTTCCAAGAAGAAACGAAGGAGTTATTTCGATTGTCACGTGAATCAGGTATTTTAAGTACAAATGACCATGAAAAGCAATTAGCTTCTGGAACAATGTCTTTAGATGATACGGTCGGACTGATAGCAACAATTGTCAAACGGGTATATTTCTCAGGGAAATAAAGTAAGAAAACGATCACCCATTCAGAGTGATCGTCTGTTCTTAGTTCATTTAAGCTTTCTTTACCATTTTCAACAGCATATGCGCAAGGCTATGCTGTTCTTCTTTAGATCCAGACTTCCAGAGCTCCATTAATAAATATTCTTCTCTATTCCGAGGTTCCTCATGCTTCGCAAGATAATTAGCAACCATCTCGGTAGTCTTGGCTAACTTCTCTTCACTCAGCCCCATCTTTTCACCAATTTCAACTTTGTCGCCAAGAAACTTTTTAAAGTGTCTGAAGTTTTCTAACACTTTTTCTTTTTCCTCAACATCAATCTTGGCTAGCTCTTTCTCCACCTGATCTTTTACATCCATTTACACATACACTCCTTTGTCGTGATAAACCTATTGTTTGCTATTTCACGGAAGATACACGTGGGAAAATGTTCAAGGTATGTGAAAGAGAGCATGTTGCAATAATACTTAAAGTTTATGTTTTCCTTTTAACATTATTAATTTTATCGGCCTTATTGAACACCTCTTGATACAGCACTTCTTGAGTGGAAGTCAGGTTATTATTCTTCTCGGTCATTTGTTTATGAGGTTCTTTTTTCTTGTGCATATATTGTAGGCTCCTTTCTGTATTGATACAGCCGTTAGGTTTCCCGATTAAGCGGAAATCATGCGAATGCATTGAAATGCAACAGAAGAGGCCTTTTATTATAAGTTATTGGTCAATCAAAACGGAAGTTGGATTTTATTCGTTTTTTCGATATGAGGAATATGGAGAGGAGTGGTCTCTCTAACTCCTCATTTTTTTGTCGATTTACTCTCCGCTCAAAGCCTTCTCAAGCGTTCGAATATTATAATTCATTAATGAGAAGTAATCCTCTTTGTTTTTCACATCATCCGACGTTAATACCCCAAGGTTATGAAGCATAAGTGATTCAGCTCCAATTTCTTTTCTTAGTACGTCAGTTAGTTTAGAGGACACGTTTTGTTCGAAGAGAACATACTTTACGTCCTGTTCCTTTGCGTATTCGACAAGGGAAGCTAATTCTTTTTGAGAAGGTTCGCTTTGTGAATTCAAACCAGCAATTGCTACTTGCTCTAGGCCGTAGGTTTCGGAAATATAACCGAATGCAGCATGTGAAACGAAAAATGTTTTAACGGATGCATTAGATGCCATATCTATAAATTCTCGGTCTAGTTTAAGAAGATCATCCCGTAATTCTTCAAAATTGTTCTCGAAATCGGCTTTTTTATCGGGAGCTAGTTCAATTAAGGCCTCTTTAATTGAGTAGGCAAGCGCATCACTCAAAATAGGCGACATCCATACATGTGGATCGAAGTCGCTATCATCATGTTCGTGCTCTTCATCTAGATGCTCCCCACCAAGCATTTCTTCTGTAATTGACTCAGATGTGGCAACCATTTTCACATGTTCGTTTTTCAACGTTTTCTTCGCATCCTCTACAAAGCCTTCAAGACCAAATCCGATATAAAAGAATAAATCTGAGTCGGCAAGAGTCATCATTTCTTTTTGTGTTGGCTCGAAAGTATGCTCCTCTGCACCTGGGGGATAGATGGATTCCACATCAACATGATCGCCACCAATTCGTTCCGTAAAATATTGGAGTGGATAGACGGTTGTGAAAACAGTTAGTTGTTCCTCACTCTCTTTCTCATTGCCTATATTGCTACAAGCAGCAAGCAGTACCATCGCAAATAATGAAATAAAGATAACCAGTATTTTATTCATAAGACAAAAACCTCCTCTTTCAAATAGTAATCATTACGATTTAAAACGTTAACGTTTTTCATAATATAAGAAAAGAAAACACTTTGCAACTAAAATATATTTAGAAAAAAATATTTTTAGTACATCCCTTTAATGCAAAGCTTTTGCATATTTAAAAGATATACTAATTTACGCCTTCAAAAAGCTACTAGAAACAGTTATGGAAAATAAAGATTTAAAGTAAATCCAAGTTTTACTAATGCATTCCTATGCTTTAATTAAAAAAATGATGTGAGAATTAATATAGTTCAATCAAAAAGAATGGAGTTCCTATATATGAGTGGATTTACCGGCTTTATCGGAGAAACAAAAAATGCTGAATTTGTTTTAGAACAAATGTTAGAAAAAATCATCCATCGTGGTCCAGATTCGTCTTGTACGTTTATAGAAGATGAAGTAGCAATTGGATATCGGCATTTACAATTTAGTAATTTAGAGAATGAAGGTAAACCGTATTACTATGAAGATGAAAACTATGTCTTGGTAATGGACGGCGAAATTAATAATTCCGAAGAATTAAGAAGAAATCTTATTGATGAGGGGCATTTGATCGAAACTAACACAGTTCAAGAGTTACTTATTTGCGGATACGAACACTATGCGGAAAATATTACGACAAAATTACGTGGGAAGTTTGCATTCGTCATTTGGAATCGAAAAAACAAAACGCTATTTGCTGCACGGGACATGTTTGGTATTAAGCCATTATATTACGCATATATGAATGATACGTTTTTCTTTGGTTCTGAAATTAAAAGCTTTTTGCCACATCTGCACTTTATAAAAGAGCTAAACGAAAATGCTTTAAAGCCTTATTTAACTTTCCAGTTTCCTGTATTAAACGAATCATTCTTCAAAGGTGTTTATAAATTACCCGCGGCGCATTATATGTCTTTTGAGGGCGGTCAGATTAAGACCCAACGATTTTGGACTCCAAAATTCAGTCCAACAGATCAACCGTTGGAAGATATCGTAGAAGAAATTGATCGAGTTATGGAGGAATCAATCGATGCACATCGAAATAGTAATGAAGAGGTTGGCTCTTTTTTATCAAGCGGCGTTGATTCAAGCTATATAGCATCTGTTTTAAAACCGAATAAAACCTTTTCAGTGGGTTTTGGCAATGAAAGCTTTTCCGAAATAAATAATGCAAAAACTTTATCCGAAGCATTAGGAATTGAAAATTACAATAAAGTCTTAGATTCTGACCTCTGCTTTGACAAGTTGGATGAAATTCAATATATGATGGATGAACCTCATTCAAATCCTTCTATCGTACCATTATATTTTTTGTCGGAGCTTGCTAGCCGTGATGTAAAGGTTATATATTCTGGGGAAGGTGCCGATGAATTATTTGGGGGCTATTCCGAATATGATACTCCAGCCATTTTGAAAAAATATAAAAAGTTTCCTCCTTCGATACGCAAATCATTGGGGCAACTATCTAAACATTTACCGGAAGTAAAGGGAAGAAATTTCTTAATAAAAGGTGGTTTGTCACCAGACGATTGGTTTATTGGTCAAGCCAAAATATTTGATGAAAAGAAAGTTCGTAACATTTTAATGAGTAAGTATAATGACGCTCCAACTGTAAAAGAAATTGTAAAACCATATTATGATCAGGTGAAAAATGAAGACGATGTTACAAAAATGCAGTATTTAGACTTACACCTTTGGTTAGTAGATGATATTTTGTTGAAAGCAGACAAGATGAGTATGGCACATTCTATTGATGTGCGGATGCCATTTTTAGACCGGGAAGTAATGAAAGTCGCGTCAAAGATACCGACAAAATACCGTGTAAATGATATAGATACCAAATATGCATTTCGTATCGCTGCAAAACGGAAGTTGCCCGAAGAATATGCAAATCGTAAAAAGATTGGATTCCCACTTCCCATTCGTCATTGGATTCGGGAAGAAAAATACTATTTGAAAATCAAGTCATATTTTGAGAGCATAGAAGCTGCACAATTTTTTAATCAGCAGTCAATTATGGATTTATTAAATGCACATCGTAAGGGGAAAGCGAATAATGGACGGAAAATATGGACCATCTATATGTTTCTAATTTGGCATAAGAAGTATTTTGGTTAAGAATTTCATTATTTAAATGAATTACAGAAGAGGTAGCCCGAAGTGAAAATACTTTGGTCTACCTCTTCATTGTGTTTTGGAGTTTATATTGCATTTCTCGAAGAGAGTATTCAATTCTAGGGAAATCAATAATGTTCACAAGAAAATATTAAGTCTAGTTTTAGGGCTTAATCTGTTCCATATAGCCTTTGATATCATCTTCTGACATTTCTCCCGTTACTATTTTTACAATCTTTCCTTCAGGGTTAATAAGAAGTGTGGTAGGCAGTGGTTTAACATTATAAGTTTCCATTACACTTTTCGTAGTATCAATTAAAGTCGGGAAAACCATACCGTATTGATCAGCAAATGTTCGAACCTTGAAGTCAGATTCTGCAATGTTCACTGCTAAAATTTGTACTCCTTGATCTTTATAAACTTGGTATTGTCGACCCATCGCAGGCATTTCTTTTTTACAAGGCGCACACCAAGTTCCCCAAAAGTTTAAAAAGACCCCTTGTCCTTTGTACTCAGATAACTGATGGTTTTCCCCGTTTAAATCAATAAGTGCAAAGTCTGGGGCGTCATCCCCGACTTGTAAAACATCATATTTCTCTTTTGTGATACTTGTGTATATTGTAAAGATAATGGCCGCTACTAATAGGGCTAGTGTGAGAGACCTAAATAGCAAACGTGTTTTTTTGTTTTTCAATTTCTAAATCCCCTTATCTAGACGTTTCAGGACATCGACTCTCACCCGAAATATCATTTTAGTCATTAGTATACTAATGAGGTATGAAAAAAGTGTGCAGACACAAAGACGTCAAAAGTCCATATGGAATCTAAACAATACATTCCCATCTGCATATCTTTTTCATATTCTTTTTCTATACTGATTACATAAGGAGAAGGACGTGTGCTTATATGCATAAAATATCTACAAAATTAGCTGCTTACTTTATCATTTCATTCCTTGTACTTGAAACGTTACTCATGCTTTATTTACACTGGAATATTATTCACACTAGGGTTGATGAGGAGTATACGCGTTTGTTGGCGAGTGGTTCCAATCATCGGAATGTCCTTGAAGATCACTATTCATACGATACAATGACCCACATTGTTTTGATGGAAGCCGAAAGCGATAGAGAGGTTATCATTACTGGAACGAATAACGAGATTATCCGGAGTTCGACAGAGAATATTGATGCGTTTCTACCATATCTATCCTTGATACAAACCTCTGATATTCTGAATGATCGTATACTCATACCTGATTGGAAGGACTCATCTCATATTGTAAGTGTGCATCCATATAAAGTGGATGAAGAACAATCCGGCTACTTAGTAATGTTTCAAAGTAGTCAGCCAATCGAACGGTTAGTAGGTAAACTAAATCAACACTTTGGATTGGCAGGAGGAGCTAGTATAGTTATTCTTTTTGTCATCTATTCGATTTTATCGAAATTTCTTACGAGGCCGTTGATTCGAATGAAGGAAGCGACTGAGAAATTAAGTGAAGGGGAATTTAACGTAAGTCTTCCATCAGGCGGAAATGACGAGTTAGGTGAATTATCAATTGCGATCATGAAGTTAGCTACCGACCTTGAAAGAATGAAAAAAGAACGAAATGAGTTTCTTGCTTCTGTATCTCATGAACTGAGTACACCCTTAACTTATTTAATAGGGTATTTGAAAGTGGCTATGAGAGACGATCTAACAGAGGAAGAAAGAAATCAATACTTACTGATAATTGCTGAAGAATCAAATCGCATGAAAGATCTGGTTAAAAACTTAATGGATTTAGCAAAAATGGATGAAATGGCGTTTTCAGTCTCCAAAACCTTTTTTTCAGCACAACATTTTTTAGAAGACATTCATCAACTTGTTTATCCCGAATATAAATTGAAAAACATAGAGCTGAATCTAATCTGTAAAGAGGAATTTCAAATTCATGCAGATCCACTACGACTGGAACAGGTAGTATTAAATCTTTTGGACAACGCATTAAAGTATTCAAATGAAAAGACAACAGTAACAGTAGAATTATTTAAAGAAAATAAACAGACTATCCTATCTGTATCAGATGAAGGAATCGGAATCCCTTCGGAAGAAATCGATTTAGTTTTCGAAAAACTTTTCAGAATTGAAAAGTCACGTTCAAGAACATTTGGAGGTTCTGGCCTAGGTCTTGCAATAGTAAAGGAACTAGTGGAGGCGCATGATGGAACAATTGAAGTAAAGAGTCAGTTAGGGAAAGGAAGTACGTTCACTATAAAACTATAAATCCACTAGGAGTTGAAAAAATGCGGACAATTTTACTGATAGATGACGAACATAGGATGATGGATTTGCTGGAGTTGTTTTTAGCGCCTCATGGATTCAAGTGCATAAAAGCAGATAACGGAAAAAAAGGTCTTGAACTACTAAAAAGTGAAAAAGTTAATCTTGTTTTACTGGATGTAATGATGCCAGAAATGGATGGCTGGGAAGTGTGTAGGCAAATACGTGAATTTTCAAACGTACCCGTGATCATGCTCACAGCGAGGGCAGACAAGACAGACTTAGTAAAAGGGTTAGACAATGGTGCTGATGACTACATTACAAAACCTTTCGATGAAGGGGAGCTTACAGCTAGAGTGAACGCATTGTTAAGACGTTATCCAGATGATGAAAAAAACTCGGAAAATATCGTCTTTGAGGACTTCGTACTAAATAAAGATTCCTATTCAATCCATTATAAAAACAAAGCTGTGCAGCTTACATTAAAAGAGTATTACATTATTGAAGCGTTAATTACTCAGCCCAAGAGGACGTTGACTCGTGAGCAGTTGTTGCTTGCCGCATGGGAGTATAACACGTATACGGACATTCGAACAGTGGACTCACATATACGAAATTTAAGAGATAAACTTAAAAATGCTGGATTCCCTAATGAAGAATTTTTAAAGACAGTATGGGGAATTGGGTACAAATGGAATTAAAGGAGAAGGAATCATATGAAAAATAACATGTTGATCGTTGGACTACTTGCCATGGCTATCTTATTGGCTGCGTGTAATAAGGAAAGTAAAAATTATGCTTTTGAAGAAGTAGAAAATAATAAGTTTGAACATTTACATGGTCTAGGATATATAAGCGGAGGACCAGATATTGTAATTTCAACGCATGATGGACTATACGAATACGCAAATGAAGGATGGAAAGAAGCAAATAGCGAAAAGCACGATTATATGGGCTTTCAAACAATACGAGAAGGTTTTTTCTCGAGTGGTCATCCGGAACCAGGAACTAGCTATAAAAACCCACTTGGTCTAATTAAAAGTACAGATCGTGGTGCGAGCTTTGAAAAGTTAGCGTTTTACGGAGAAATCGATTTTCATTATCTTGCAGCGGGTTATGACTCAAACGCAATTTATGTGCTAAATGAAATGCCGACAAAAGAATTAGCAGGTGGTCTTCACTATACGTTAGATGAGGGTGAAACTTGGGAAGAGGCTTCTATGAATGATTTCGATTCAGAGTTCATCTCGAATTTGGCAGCTCATCCGTTACAGAAAGAAGTGATTGCCATTGGAAGTAAAGATGGCATATTCCTTTCGAAGGACTACGGTGAAAACTTTGAACTTTTTAATGACACAAAAATGGTTCTATATTTAACGCTGACTGAAACCAAAGGACTTTTTTCGAGTTATGAAAATGAAACAGTGGAACTCAAATCGTTTGCATATGATAAAGATCAAGAAAGGGCAATTCAACTTCCAGCTGAAGTGATGAGTCCGATTGTTTTTATCGCAGTGAATCCAGAGGATGAGAATGAGATCGTCATCGCAACGTATTCTAATGATATTTATTTAACGAAAGACAAAGGGGGCAATTGGACTTCACTTGCAGAGAAGGGAACATTGGCGAAATAAGAAAATGGATGGTGCTTAAATAAATGTATAGTTTGATGTCGAAAATCAGTCAAACAATAACAGAGCCTGTGACAATTTTAATTAATAATTTTGAACAATTTCCACTGCTAGTCGCATTTTTATTGGGGCTAGTTGGAGCGGTTGCCCCTTGTCAACTAACTGGAAATATGAGCGCAATCACATTATACGGAAACAGAACAATTCAAATGAAGGACAATATGGCTGAAATTGTAGCCTTTATTCTTGGAAAGGTAGCTGTGTTCAGTTCAATTGGCCTATTTGTTTGGTTCTTTGGTGAATCATTCAAAACGTCTCTAACAGAATTATTTCCATTGTTCCGAAAAGTAATCGGACCACTTATTATACTCACTGGTTTAGTATTGCTTGGGGTTCTTAGTCTTAGATTCCTACAAAAGATAACAAAGCATATTCCTATGCGTTTACGTAATGGAAAGCTAGGATCATTTATGTTGGGGGTAAGTTTTTCATTAGCGTTCTGTCCGACTATGTTTGTAATCTACTTTGTCTGGCTTATGCCTCTTGTTGTGACTAATTCTTACGGTTTTGTCTTGCCTGCTGTTTTCGGAGTGGCAACTTCGCTACCACTCATTCTCCTGTTTATTTTAATATGGATTTTTGATGCGAAGCGTCTTATTATGAAAAGAAGTATGAGGATAGGAAGAATTGTCCAACGGTTTGCTGGTGTTACTTTAATAATTATAGGGATCATGGACACAATCACTTTTTGGGGGATTTAATTCCAAAAACTATTAATACAAAGAGAAACAGTGGAGTTTAATGTGTCCTTTGGAATGGAATAGAGAAGGAGTCTAGATAGATGTTTGCAGATTTGAACTTGTTACTTGCATTTGGAGCTGGTTTTTTAAACTTTATATCGCCATGCACACTACCGTTATATCCTGCTTTTATATCTTACATAACGGGAATGTCGATTGACGAATTGAACTCAGATAAAGGGAAGTCTCGGAAGAGTGGAATTTTGCATACAATTGTTTTCTTGATAGGTTTTTCGGTTATCTTCATCTTTCTCGGTTATAGTTCATCGCTAGTGGGTACATTTTTTTATCAGTATCAAGATTTACTTCGTCAAATAGGTGCGATTTTTATTTTCATCTTCGGTTTGATGATCTTAGGTTTCTTTACACCTAAGTTTCTTATGAAGGAGAAGAAATTACAATTTAAGAATAGACCAGCCGGTTATTTTGGTACGTTTCTTATAGGTCTGGCATTTGCAGCCGGATGGACTCCTTGTACAGGACCAATAACGGGAGCTGTATTCATGATGGCTGCACAAAATCCGGGGTCTGGAATGTGGTATATGCTTGTTTATGTCTTAGGGTTCGCAATCCCATTTTTCCTACTATCCATTTTTATTACTCGTGTTAAATGGATCCAGAAGTACAACCGAACAATAACAAAAGTTGGGGGCTACTTAATGATTGCACTAGGTATACTCCTCTTCTTCGACGGTCTAACTTACATCATAATTTGGATTAGTCCATTTTTTGGCGGATTTATGGGGTTCTGATGAAGTACCTAATTAGGAATTAATTATTCAATTCACTTGTTTTATTATAAATGGGGGCACCTTAGTAAAATGATGAAAAAGAGCACTTCAGTCAAATAGACTTCAAATCTAAAGTCCGCGGTAGTGTGCGGGCTTTTTCTGTTCAACTATTTAAGATTAATAAAGGAAGTTTCTAGTGGTGAAAATTGACAAATTAGGTGTTCACATACTTGTCTTAAGGAATCCATTAATACTGCACATTTACTAGGTACAATTCAATTTAGGAGGTTCTATGAATATTTTAATGAACTAGTAAAGCCATGGTCCATCAACAGTATAAATGATAAAGGAGTCAATCCAAACATGAGCAAAATAACATGCCAATGTGGTCATGAAAACCCATTCGGTACAGTACTTTGTGAGCAATGTGGAAGACCACAGACAGAAGAGGCGAAAAATAGTAAGCTTGTTGACATGAGATACGAAGGTTCTGCAAGAAGATCACAAACATATCAAAGGTCTATTATCGACAAAGTTTGGAATTTTTTCTCTAGCGTTAAAATAGGCGTTAGTATTATTATTGCAGTTCTTGCCACTTCAGCACTTGGGACACTGTTTCCCCAAAAACTTTATGTTCCAGCAGTAAGAGAGGTGGACATAGCGGCTTATTATGAAAAGTATTATGGAGTTGCGGGTGTTCTCTACTATAAGTTGGGCTTTTATGATATGTACAACAGTTGGTGGTTCATCACATTAATTGGAATGCTTGGAATTTCTATAATCATCGCAAGCGTCGACAGGGTCATTCCATTATACAAATCATTAAAAAAACAACGTACGAAACGCCATGTCTCATTCATGAGAAGACAACGTATTTATGGTCTAGATACGGTTGAGGATGCAAATCTGACAATGGCGAAAGCAGAAGAGAAACTAAAAAAACTTCGTTATAATGTGAAAGTCGAAGATGGAGCGATATTAGCAGAAAGAGGTCGATTTTCAAGATGGGGCCCATATGTCAACCACGTTGGGCTGATTATCTTTCTTTTTGGTGTACTGCTGCGAGGCCTCCCTGGTTTTTATGTAGATGAAACACTTTGGCTACGTGATGGGGAGACACGCACACTACCTGGGGCACCTGGGTATTATTTGAAGAGCCATGAATTCATTATTGAGACCTATTCTAAAGAAGAAGACGCAGTTTTTGGCGAGGCAATAGACCGCGTTGGAACAATCGTGAAAAACTTCCAGTCAGACGTCACGTTATATAAAGAAGCTGAGGGTGGTCTTCCAGGTCAGTCCGAACAACTGGAATTTATTAAAGATTATTCAATTACCGTTAACAAACCGCTTAATTTTGACGGATTTAATGTATTTCAGATGGACTATCGTCTCGATGAACTAAAATCGATGACATTCCATCTTACAGAAAAAGCAACAAATGCATCACTTGGTGAATTCACGATTGACCTTATAAGTCCAGAGACGATTTACGAACTAGCAGAAGATACATTTGTGGAATTAAAGGATTATTACCCCGATTTTGACGGTTTTGAAGATGGAAAACCTGTTTCAAAGACGCCTCTTCCAAACAATCCGGGATTCTTCTTTAAAATGGTGACACCTAATACCCCAGAGGGTGAAATGAGTTTTGTAGCGATACGAGAAACAATTGAAACGAAAGAAAATGATTACAAAGTTACATTTCAAAGTGCGGAAACACGAAATATGACTGGGCTCGTTGTTCGTAAGGATAAGACATTGTATATATTACTTCTCGGAGGGATTATTTTTATGATTGGGGTTACTCAAGGGTCGTATTGGAATCATAGAAGGTTGTGGATCCAAAAAACTGAAAACGATGAGATAGTCCTCGCGGGTCATACAAACAAAAATTGGTTTGGCTTAAAAAAGGATCTTGAAAAAGTGAAAGTTTTTGCAGATTTACCAAATTATGAAGATAGACAGGATTCTGAAACCAGTTCGGATGAAGAGAAAGGAGAAAATGAATAATGGAACTTGCGTCTTTAAGTGCTAATTTGCTCCTCGTCTCATTTGTCGCTTATCTAGTAGCGACGATGTTCTTCGGCGGAGCAGTAAAAGGTTCGAAGTCGGAAGCAACATATAAAAACAATAGATGGGGAAATATTGCAATTGTTATTACAATTATCGGGTTCATAACGCATTTAGGGTACTTTGTTGTCCGTTGGATTGCTTCTGGACATGTACCGGTAAGTAATATGTTCGAGTTTACGACTGCATTTGGAATGATGATTGTTGGGGCATTCATTTTATTGTTTTTCCTATACAAAACACCATCACTTGGCTTGTTTGCATTGCCACTTGCAGTAATTATTATTGGATATGCAAGTATGTTTCCAAGGGAGCTTGCACCACTCATTCCAGCGTTACAAAGTTACTGGTTGACGGTTCACGTTATTACAGCAGCGATCGGAGAGGCGATTCTCGCAATTAGTGCAGTTGCAGGCCTTGTGTTCCTATTGAAAAATATTGACTTGACGAAAAAGTCGAAACAACGTTTTTGGTTGGAATCGGTTATGTTCACACTAATTCTTTTTATCGGCTTCATCTTGTCCTCATCAACATTTGCTGTTATCGGATATGAAGCCAAATTCACTTATGTTAATCAAAAAGAGCAACTAGCTCAAATTGTCTATAATTATCCTCCGTTATTCGGTATGAATGAGTACGAATCGCTTACACCGGATAAGATGACACCATTTGTGGAAATGCCTGCAATTGTCAATGGAAAGACGTTAACGACGCTCGTGTGGTCAGTTGCAACGGGTATTGTTCTCTATTTGTTACTCCGACTTATTGTACGCCGTCCGGTTGCAACATTATTCCAGCCGTTTGCGAAAAAGGCGAACTCTCAAGTTATGGATGAAATCGGTTACCGATCGGTCTTGATTGGGTTTCCAGTATTCACACTAGGTGCGCTTATTTTCGCAATGATTTGGGCACATGAAGCGTGGTCTAGATTTTGGGGATGGGATCCGAAAGAAGTATGGGCACTTATTACATGGCTATTCTATGCGGCCTATCTTCATCTACGGCTCTCCCGTGGATGGGAAGGCGAGAAGTCAGCATGGCTAGCGGTCATTGGGTTCATAATCATTATGTTCAATTTACTTGCAGTGAACTTGATTATTGCAGGCTTGCATTCATACGCATAAGAAGTAACACCTACTATAAATCATCAAGAGGGAAGAGGTTGATACATGATTAATCTACTAGCAATAAACCCTGTTGCATTCTCGCTTGGCCCACTTGAAATTCGTTGGTATGGGATTTTAATAGCTCTCGGTATCGTTCTTGCATTTATATTTGTCCAAAAAGAGATGGTGAAACGTGGTATGCATCCAGATTTTCTGACGGATCTTCTTCTCTGGGCGGTCCCGATTTCAATTATAAGTGCACGGATCTATTACGTTATTTTCTCTTGGGATTACTATAAAGAAAACCCTGGGCAAATTATTCAGATTTGGGAGGGCGGTATCGCTATCCATGGTGCGTTAATTGGTGCTTTTATTACGTCGTATGTTTACACGAAGCGCCGTGGTGTATCGTTTTGGAAAACGGCTGATATTGCAGTTGGCGGTCTTTTGATTGGGCAAATAATCGGGCGGTGGGGCAATTTCATGAACCAAGAAGCGCACGGAGGCCCAGTTTCGGAGAAATTCCTAGAGGCAACAATCATTCCAGATTGGATCATGAATCAAATGACGATTGAAGGTGTGACGTATCATCCGACATTCCTTTACGAATCGCTATGGAATGTTGCGGGGCTTATCGTTATTATATTGTTGCGTAGAGTGAACTTAAAGCGTGGGGAAATATTTTTATTTTACCTCGTTTGGTATTCCGCCGGACGATTCTTCATTGAAGGAATGCGGACAGATAGCTTATATGTGATTGGTGAACTTCGGGCGGCACAGCTTGTGTCCGCCATAGCTATTGTCACAGCAGTCATCATTTTTATAGTTAGGCGCTATGTCCATAAAACGGGTGAAAATTATCTTGATGAGTAGAAAAGGACCTTTGGGATTTATATCTTTTTAAGAAGTGAAACAGATTTGATTTTCAAAAGAAGAAATTAAACAGTTGATTACAAGAGATACAAAAACTCCATGTAGAAAACATGGAGTTTTTTGTATCTAGAAAAGTGATTAATTATTATTTAATCAAATCTTCAGCAAACGTGCATTGATTGCTACGATAACGGTACTAAGAGACATTAAAATTGCTCCGACTGCAGGGCTTAAAACAATTCCAAACTTATAGAGTGCTCCAGCAGCTAACGGGATTGCAAGAATATTATATCCAGTAGCCCACCACAAGTTCTGTGTCATTTTGCGGTAGGTAGCCCTCGAAAGCTTTATAATATTTACAACGTCAAGGGGATTGCTTTTGACAAGAACAACATCTGCTGTTTCAATCGCTACATCAGTTCCAGCGCCTACAGCAATACCTAAATCTGCATTTGCAAGAGCAGGGGCATCGTTTACTCCATCTCCAGTCATAGCCGTTCGAAGGCGTTCAACGTTTTGGATGTGCTCAATTTTCTCAGACTTTTCATGTGGAAGGACTTCAGCAAAAATTTCTTCCATTCCCAGTTGCTCGCCTATATAATGTGCAACCTTTATATTATCTCCAGTTAGCATTATTGATTTGATGTTCATTACTTTTAGCTTATTGATGGCATCTATCGCTGTTTCGCGGACGATATCTGCAAGGGCGATCATACCCGCAAATTGCTGGTCGATTAGCGTAAATACAACCGTTTTTCCTTCAGATGACCATTTGTCAAATTGAATAGTATCAAATTGAAGATTCAGCTCTTTCACATAGCCTGGACTAACGACTAAGACCTGCTTTCCGTTAACAGTTCCTTCCAGACCTTTCCCGGTCAATGATTGGAAATTCTCAACTCGTAGAAGGGGGATACCCATTTCTTCTGCTTTCCTAGTAACACCTTTAGCAAGGGGGTGCTGGGACTGTGCCTCGACTGCGGCTGCATAGGAAATGACATCTTCTTCACTGAAGTCCTTGGATGTGTGGATGTTTGTTACACCAAACTCACCTTTTGTAAGTGTACCTGTTTTATCGAAAACAACTGCTTCAATATTTCGAGCACCTTCAAAAGCTGCCCGATTACGTATTAGAAGTCCATTTTTGGCCGCTATGGATGTAGAGACGGCGACGACTAGTGGAGCTGCTAGGCCTAGAGCATGTGGACAAGCTATAATGAGTACAGTTACCATTCTTTCCATCGCGAATGACACGGGATAACCAAGTGAAATCCAGATTATAAAAGTTAGCAAGCCCGCTGCCAGTGCCCCATAAAATAACCACTTTGCAGCTCTGTTGGCAAGATCTTGAGCCCGTGATTTGGATTCTTGAGCTTCCCTGACCAAGGTAATAACTTGCGAGAGATAGGTTTCACTTCCGGTCTTCATGACAGTAATGACAAGAGACCCTTCACCGTTAATGGATCCACCGATAGCCTCTAGGCCGGCTTCTTTTTCAACAGGGACCGATTCACCTGTAAGCATCGATTCATCAATTGTCGATTTACCTTCAAGGATTTGTCCATCTACCGGTACTTTTTCGCCAGGCTTAACGAGTACACGATCTCCTTGTTTCAACTCCGTTACATCTACTTCTGTAATATTGCCTTCTTCGTCAATGAGATGAGCTTCCGAAGGCATTAACTTCGCGAGCTCTTCTAAAGCTTTTGAAGCACCCATTACAGAACGCATTTCAATCCAGTGACCAAGTAGCATAATAACTACGAGTGTAGCCAATTCCCAAAAGAAATCATTTTCTGCAAAACCGAATATAGCAGCTGTGCTGTACACATAAGCTACTGTAATAGCCAATGTAATCAGTGTCATCATGCCAGGGGTCTTATCTTTTAGTTCATCCTTTGAACCCGTAAGGAAAGGCCATCCCCCATAAAAAAATACAAACGTTGACAGTGCAAATAAAATGTACAAGTCACCCGTGAAACGCCAGTCAACAACAAGGAACATTTGAATCATCGGTGACAAAATTAAAATAGGAACGGTCACAATTAATGATATGAAAAATCGCTTTTTAAAATCCTCTACCATATGTGCGTGATGATCATGGTGATTGTGGTGGCCTTCATGAGACTGCGAATTTTCGTGAGTAAGATGTTCATCATTTTCATTATGATGGTCGTGTGAATGATTTGACATAGAATTAACTCCTCTCCCTTGTTTAGACAATAAATGTACGAAATAAGTATATCGACAGATTATTTACTTTAATTTGACGATTAAAATTAAGTTTGATTTGCGGTAAAGTAGCCATTATAAGAATTCTTTCTACTGGTTATTTTATCGTGATTTAACTTTAGCAAAAATGGATTCTTTATTTCATTTATTTCGTGCACAAACAATTAATTAACAGATTGATAAGATGGGTGTTTATAGCCATTTGTAGTAAATCTATGAATAATTCAGGCTACACTATCTTTCGTAGAACCAACCAACCTTTTTAGTTGATATTTATTTCAGCAAAATGTTCTGTCAAACGAACAAGATTAGATACAAAGCCATATTCACTGTCGTACCAAGAAACAGTTTTAATAAGTTGATTATTATCATTTTCAACGATATCTGTTAAAGTTGCATCAAAAATAGCACCGGCTGAAGTTCCAATAATGTCTGAAGACACAATTGGTTTTTCAGAGTATTCGAATGAAGGATTAGCTGCTTCTTTCATTGCTTTATTTACTTCTTTAATTGTTACATTTTTCTCTAAATTTGTATACAATTCCACTAAAGCTCCACCTAAAAGTGGCACTCTAACCGCTGTACCATCAACAATCCCGTCTAACCCAGGAATGACTTTTCCAACAGCTTTTGCTGCTCCAGTGGAGGTTGGAATTGCATTCATCGCGCCTGCTCGTCCACGTCTTAGGTCTGAATTAGGCCTATCATGCAATGCCTGTGATGGTGTATAGGCTTTAACTGTACCCATATAACCAGTTACAATTCCAAAGTTATCATGTAAAACTTTCGCCACTGGGGCTAAGCCATTAGTTGTACAAGAGGCGGAAGAAATTATTCTGTCATCCTTTGTAACAATGTCCTCATTGACACTGTAAACAATCATCTTAGTTTTCTCATCTGCTGGAGCAGTTATGATTACTCTTTTTGCACCTGCATCCAGATGTGCTTGAGCCTTATTAGCAGTTGCATAAAAACCGGTTGCCTCTAACACGATGTCAATTTCCAATTCACTCCATGGTAGATTTTTTGCATCTGCTTCATGGTAAACTTTAATTTCCTTACCATCAACAACCATGATATTTTCACGAACCCCTACTTCATATTTTAATCGACCATAAGTTGTGTCAAATTCTAATAAATAAGCCAAGTTTTCAATATTTGCCAAATCATTAATTGCAACTAGTTCTAGTTCCGTATTCGTGTCTAATAATCTTCTTAATGTAGTTCTTCCTACACGCCCAAATCCATTAATAGCTATTCTTGTAGTCATTTATTTTCCTCCATAAATAAAGTAATTAGTTATTTTCAGGTATCATCTAAAATCATCTTGGGAGTTTTTCACAAGTCGTTTTAAATAATCTTGACCTTACTAACAACTTCGTTAATAAGAAATTGCGCCGTTTCTCCTTATGATTCAGTCGTAATTTTAATCGACTTCACACATTATTAGAATCAAGATTAATCTACTTTTACCTGTCCCATCATGCCGTTGTCTTCATGTTCAAGGAGATAGGAATGGGGGCTATGGAACATATACACACCCTTATCCTTAAACTATAAGGTTATTGTAACCGTCTCACCTGAGTGAATAGTAAATTACTGTTTTTACAGTGCCAATCATTTTCCGGTGATTCTTCCCCATATCTGAAAATATTTTAAATTGAGCTCCGTGAATATGGAATGGATAAAGCACTCTGCCCATTTCGTCCGGTTTATTATATATCCCCCATACTTCAGTGTCCCTCTTTTTGTTGTGTGAAATTAACAATATTTGTTACAGTGAATTCGCCTTGTGTTAAAGTGCCTGTATTATCAAAAACGATTTCTTCAATTAGAAAATCGAGTTCATAGATAAGTATATTGACTTTACTGGATTTTTTTCTGCGTCTTTTGCTATGAAAAAGCTACTTTTTCTGTCAGGTTGGGGAAGTCGATGAAAGGATTTCGATTTCCTTGAATTTCAAAAATCGCTTTATTTCTATGCTTTTCATAAATAGTTGCGGGAAATTGTTCATGCCATCGAAATAATAATGCCAAATTTATTTCTTTTCTATATCTCTTTATAATAGTTTTAGGGTAACGCAATAAAAAATAAAGCGTTGCACGGGCGGCAGTACCTTTTCCATATTCCGGTTCAAAGCGGCCCATTGCATAAAATCCGCAGTGATTATGAACTTTTTTGGAATCTGTTTTTGATTCAAATTCGTAATATGGAAAGTTTGATCGAATGCTATTGCATTTTGGTTCACAAGCAAATAGAGTATGTAAATCTCCTTTCATTGGTTCTCTTGCTTTAAACCAAGATTGTGGCACAACGTGTTCAGCATTAAATTTATATTGGTTTGAAATTTTTCGAACCTGTTTATCAATATTTTTACTGGAGTCCTTTTTGTTATTAATGAGTTTTCCATAAAGGTCGAATCGTCTTTGAATGGTTATGAATTCTTCTTCGATAATTTTTTGAGGATTTTTCTGTATTCCAGAGTAGATGCTTATTAATTGTCCATTTGGTTGAAGATCCACCCACGTATACAGGTATTGATCTTTACTAATATAATATGGATACTGAAATTTATGAGTTTGCTTTACTAAACTTTGTAATTCTCGGTGTAATTGTATAGATGTCGAATGACTAAAAGAAATCGTACAGTAATAATGTTCAATCCATGTCTGATCTTGTTTCTGATCATAATATAATTCGTGCTTTGTTTTAATCTTTTGTTGATTCATTGTTAATTCCGCTAAAAGTACAACTGGGTCACAACTTTCCATACACTTTAATTCGTTCAACTTACTTTGGATTAAAACATTGGATTCCACAGTTCCCCTCCTTTTGTATTTTATACAAGATATTGGAATTTAGTGGGGTGGGTGTTAACATCTATAAACGTAATATATATAAATTTTTCACACGATAGCTAAATACCCTTTTAGAGTTATGTTCTAAGTGATTCGATTCATTATTTGTTCGACCATGTATGCATTGTACACACGATGCCCTTCATGAGAATCCCGTTCTACCTAATTAGGATGCTGTCCAACTGCAATATGTTTTTCCGGTTCATAGCGATTGTGTGAATGATTGGATATTCAATTGACCCCCCCAGATTTATCCAATTATAGTATACCTATTAAATACGCAAGAACTATGCAGAAGATATGCTCTTTTTATATTTAGAAGAATACAAATATCCCCAGATGTCAGTCATGTAGTTCACATATATTACATACCCTTGTAAGGTATATAATCTTTCTTTGCAATATGGAAACATAATTATCTTTTAGTTTGAAAAAGGTGGGGTATGATGGGGGACTATGAATTATTTATATTAGGTTCACTTGGCTTGTTAACAGTTGTGGTTATTACGTTAGCGATAATCTGGAGAAAAGCTTTTCGAACGATGCAAGGGATGATTATTTCAATGTATTTTGGGATGAATGTAGGTTTGACTGCAGGTGTTCTATTAGGCGCAGCATATCAAGGGAACTTGTATTATTCAACAATACTATCAATAATTATTGGTATACTTGCGGGTTCTTTATGCGGTTATTGTTTCGGCATTCTCTCTGCATTAGAAGGAGTAATGGCTGGTTTGATGGGTGGCATGATGGGGGCAATGTTAGGTGAAATGATTAATGTCAACCAGTCAACTAACTTGACGCAGATTTTCTTACTCCTTTCTATTAGTACAATTTTCATTATTGTCATTTTAAAAACTTCGAGAAAAAGTAAAATAGAAAATAAAAGATGGTTTTTAAAACCGGTTTTACTATCAATATTTATTGGGGTATACCTAATAGCCGGTAATTTATTGGCGGAAGAGAACAAGAAACCGATGAATTCCAAATTACAACATGGTGCTCATTCATCGATAATTAATAGTACAGAAGAATTTAATAAGAATAGTCAAGTTATTACTATAGAAACTACTGATATGAAATACTCACAAAATGAAGTTATTCTAGAAAAAAATAAACCAATTACATTAACACTCAAAAATCTGGATACGATTGAGCATGATATTGAAATCAGGACTACCTTTTTCAACATGATTAAGGGATCTAAACATAATCATGGAGAAGATAAAGATTTGTTACATTTACATGCTGCACCTAAAAATAAGGAGACTCTTTCATTTACGCTAACCGAATCTGGTGTTTATGAATTTTATTGTACGATTCCAGGACATAAGGAATTTGGGATGATAGGACGATTTATTGTAAGTTAAATACTTTAACATACCTAAGTTGCATATATAGGTTGATGGAGGGTTGCCTATGCGGAAATCGTTAAAAATCTGGAGCGTACTTATCTTCTTCCTCTTCCTATTTCCAATTGTTTTGGAACAGATTCCAAATGAAATACGGAAAGAAGTAGCGGTCATTTCATCCGATGAGCAAAAATTAGTTTACGCGGCAAATATCATCGAACCGGACCCTGTAATCCAAACTGGAAAGCGTGCACTTTTATATGCCACACATTCACAGGAGGCATTTGAACCCATCACACTTAAGCATGACGGAAAAACTGCAGTTTACCATCCGGAAGCGAATATTATGAATCTCAGCGAAACGATTAAATCGCATTTGAAGTTAAATGGTTTACGTGCGGATATTATCGACGTCGACATTACAGCGGAAATGAAAAAAGCAGGAATTCCTTTTCACAAATCGTATGATGTAGTTAGGCCGTATGTACAGAAATCGTTAAACGAGGTGGATTACGACATCATACTCGATATACACCGAGACTCCCTCAAAGCAGACAGAACAACAGTCACTTACGAAGGTGAAAGGTTTGCTCAAGTCGTGTTTGTAATCGGTGGTGACCATGATAACTTCAAAATGAATCAAGATTTAGCTAAGAAAGTAATGGCCGGCATGGAACAAATTGTGCCAAATATAACAAAGAATATCGTATTCAAATCAGGTCATGGTGTGGATGGAAAATATAATCAGGATCTTCATAAACGTCTTCTACTTGTTGAAATGGGCGGAATTGAAAATGACGAAGCAGAACTAAATAGGACGTCCGCTGTACTCGCAAAAGCAATTTCACAGATAATAATGAACGAAAGTCTAGCAAAAAACTAATCATGCTCAAACTCCACTACAATACAAATATCTCCAATAGGAATGAATCAAGAATTATCACTTTAAAGCCCTTAGACACTCCAAAAGGAGTTTTTAAGGGCTTTAAAAGTTTCAGCAGACCAGTTCTTTCCTGCATATTTTTCGCTCTTCACTAAAAATGCATAAATACTGAGTATACTCGGATTTGAAGGAGGAGAATTTTATCTAAGTAGAAACTTGCTTTTCACAAGTGCAGCAGTGGGATGCTGAATACAAATATTGATCTACCAAATAAACACTGTAATAATTCAATCCATGTAAAGGGGTATTACTGAAGGATGGTTTAAATCACGTATTTATTACTTTAGGTCGTTTATGATGATATTAATGAAAAATGTGTATAAAAAATATAAAGATGGCGTAGTTGCAGCAAATGAAATTGATTTAAAATTTACCAGTGATGAATTCGGGCATGTTGATGGTACGGATGGATCCGGAAAATCAGTAGTTAATATACTATCCATAACTGTAAAAATATTAGATAAATAATTTTTTAGGCTGCTACAAAGAAAATGGAACGGAGGTACAATCGTGAATAACCGAACTGTATGTATGGTAATAATCGCTTTAATTATCGGGACGTTGGTTGTTATGACGGTTAAATCGAATTTGGAAACAGCGAAGCCGATTGATAAGGTTGTTGTTGGGTCAGCTAGTACAACAAATGAATACGAGTTCGGACTTGAAACAGGAAATACACCGCCTGATTTTGAACTATCAACTCTGACAGGTGACAAAATAAAACTAAGTGACTACAAAGGAAAAAAAGTTATACTCAATTTTTGGGCATCGTGGTGTGCTCCATGCAAGGCAGAAATGCCGCACATGCAAAACTATTATGCGAAATATAAAGATTCAGCGAACGTAGAAATTATTGCGGTTAATTTGACGACCGCAGAGAGAAGTGGGATTGCGGGTATCGAGAAGTTTGTAGACGAATATGGGCTAACATTTCCGATACCACTTGATAGTGATGGTGAAGTAATGAATTTATATAGGATTGTGCCAATTCCAACAACGTATATGATTAGCACAGATGGGAAAATCAAACATAAGTTTATTGGTCCAATGGATGAAAAAATGATAAAAGAATTTGTTGAAAGTCTGAATTAATTGAAGCTGGACTTTAGGTGGTTAAGTAATTATTTCAATTCTTTTTAGTAGAATTGAGAGGGGTCATGAGAAGGGGAAATGTCAATGAAAATCATAAGTATAAAAAACGTCTAGATTTGGAATCTAGACGTTTTTTTATGTGCGCTCAACATATCGACAATAAAAGGTTAATTGTTTAAAAGTATTGCAGAACTCCTCCTTAATTAATCCTTAATTTAGTCATGCAATTGTAATGTGATTGTAAAACGTTACCGACATTTCTTATGCTAAAGTTATACAGGAAGTAATAAATAGTAAACGTCGAAAAATGAAAAATCAAAAATGAAATAAAAAAACTATTCGAGGTGGAAAATGAAAAATCGATTTATTCAAATACTAATAGCTGTTTTTATTTTTAGTACAATATCGTTTATCTCTACAAATAAAGTAGGTGCGGCAACTCCAAATGAGATTGCGACCTATGCGAAAAAATTTCATGGTACACCGTACAAGTTCGGTGGGACAACTCCTGCTGCATTTGATTGTTCGGGTTATATCAGATATGTATATAATAATTTCAATATTAGCTTACCAAGAACATCTGTGGATCAGTTCAAAGTGGGTACTGCGGTTAGTAAAGATGAACTCCAACCAGGGGATTTAGTGTTCTTTGCGAACACATACAAAAAAGGTATATCTCATACTGGAATTTATTTAGGAAATGACGAGTTCATATCTGCGAAAAACGGCGGGGTCTTGAAAGCGAATATAAGGACAAGTTCATATTGGGCGCCTAAGTACGCGGGAGCTAAACGTGTAGCAAATTTCACCAAGTCTCCTGAACCTGTCACTGCAGAAAAAGCCCAATTAATGAGTGGGAAATTCAAAGATCTACCGCTGGAACATCTTGCACATGACGCAATCATTGCACTTAATGAAAAGAGCGTTGTCAACGGTTATCCTGATTCCACGTTTAAACCGGAAAATCCGATAACACGAGGACATGCAGCAGCGATGTTAAATCGTGTGCTTAAGTTAGAAGCAACGACAAAAGTGACATTCAAAGATGTAACTTCAGATTATGCATACTCGTCTGATATTGCTGCTCTGAATGAAGCGGGAATTCTCCAAGGGTATTCAACAGGAGAATTTGGGGTCAATGATAAACTTACACGTACTCACCTAGCGGTTATTGTCAATCGTGCATTCGAACTTCAAGAAAAAATGGAGGATAAAGCATTGGCGACCTCCTCTTATAGTGATGTTTCTACAAGTTACTGGGCTTCTGAAGCAATTCATGCATTGAAGACTCTTGATCAAACAGAAGTTTTTAATACATCAAACTTTAATCACGGAAAAGAAGCATCGCGTGCAGATTTTTCCGCAGCAATATTTACTGCAATTTCGGTAAACTAAAGTATCCCCATAAAATGAACCCCCATCTTTTTTAAAAGATGGGGGTTCATTTTTCATTCCCGCGAAATAGCTGCATGAGTCGGATAGACGAAATAAAATTGAACACAGATTATAGTTTGACCCTACTTTAATGATGTGTTAAAATAGGGGTATAGGGTATACGGAATGAGCGTTTATTAAGGAGGGCAGATCATGGAAGAAACTTCGAAAACAACAGTTCAGCCAAATAAACAACAGCTTCTAAATCGATTAAAACGTGTCGAAGGCCAAGTGAGAGGTGTTCATCAAATGGTTGAGAATGACCGTTATTGTGTAGATATTTTACACCAAATTAGCGCAATCCAATCAGCGATGAATAAGGTTTCATTAGCTTTACTAGAAGATCATACACACCACTGTGTAGCGAACGCAATTAAAGGGAAAGATGGTGAAGCAGCGATTAAAGAGTTAATGAGTGTCATGAAAACAATGACAAAATAATAAAGGTAGTAAGATATCCAACTAGATGTACCGGTACGGGGTATGTTAAGTTGATTAAAAGAACAATAAAATTAGGAGGCGTTTAATATGAAAGAAATATTAAAAGTAGAAGGTATGTCATGTAATCACTGTGTGAATTCAATCGAAACGAATGTTGGGGAACTTGCAGGTGTTTCCGCAGTTAAAGTAGATCTAAATAATAATGAAGTTTCTGTGGAATTCGACAATACAGAGACATTGGCTCAAATTAAAGAAACGATTGAAGATCAAGGCTATGAGCTTGTCTGACATTTTTACGGAAAATTAAGCTTACACCATGTGGGAGTATAAGTTGGTGGTTAGGATTGTACCGTATCGGTATAATCTTTCTTTTTCAAAAAAAGTATACCCCCTACAAGTATAGGAGGAGAGGGAAATGGCTACAATAGAAAAAATATTGCAAATTAATGGCATGACTTGTTCAGCTTGTGCAAACAGAATCGAAAAAGGTTTGTCGCAAATTGAAGGTGTCGAAAAAGCAAATGTCAACTATGCAATGGAGAGGTCTACGATTGTCTATGACCCAGAGAAAACGAATGTGAATGAATTTGTGGAAAGAGTTGAAAAACTTGGATATAGTGTCATCCAAGAAAAAGAAACGTTTAATATTTCCGGTATGACGTGTGCGGCATGTGCGACGAGGATTGAGAAAAGAGTTAGTAAGATGGACGGCGTGACCAATGCAAATGTCAATTTTGCGTTAGAAACAATAGCGGTAGAATATGATTATCGACAAGTTCAGACGACTGAAATAATCGCTGCAGTAAAGAAACTAGGCTATGAATTAATCCCTAAGCAAGACGGGAAAGACAAGATAGATCACCAAGAACAAGAAATCAAAAAGCAGCAGAATAAGTTTATTTTCTCGGCTATTTTGACATTTCCTTTGTTATGGACGATGATTGCACATTTTGAATTTTTATCGTTCATTTATTTGCCGGAAATACTTATGAACCCCTGGTTACAACTTGCACTTGCAACACCGGTACAATTCATCGTTGGTGCCCAGTTTTATAAAGGTGCATTTAATTCTCTTAGAAATAAAAGTGCCAATATGGACGTATTGATTGCACTCGGCACTAGTGCAGCGTATTTCTACAGTCTCTATTTATCGTTTGAATGGATGAATGCAGGAAGCATTGGACATGCTGATCTGTATTTTGAAGCGGCTGCTGTCATTATCACATTAATCGTACTCGGTAAATTGTTTGAAGTTCGTGCAAAGGGAAAAACGAGTCAAGCGATTCAAAAACTATTGGGTTTGCAGGCGAAGACAGCAAGAGTGTTAAGAGACGGCGTTGAATTGGAACTACCGATTGAACAAGTTGTCACAGGTGATACCGTCCTTGTAAGGCCTGGAGAAAGTATTCCAGTGGACGGAGAAATCATTGAAGGCCGTTCCGCAATTGATGAATCGATGATTACGGGTGAAAGTCTTCCAATTGATAAAGTAGCAGGCGATACAGTCATTGGTGCAACAATTAATAGAAATGGTTCATTGCAAATTAAAGCGACAAATGTTGGTAAAGATACAGCTTTAGCGAAAATTGTAAAAGTGGTTGAGGAAGCACAAGGATCCAAGGCTGATATCCAACGTTTGGCAGATAGAATTTCCAGTGTCTTTGTACCAATCGTCGTAGTTATCGCGATTAGTACATTCCTTATCTGGTATTTCGCGGTAGCACCTGGTGATTTACGTTCTGCGCTTATTCCAACAATTACGATTTTGGTAATTGCTTGTCCGTGTGCCCTAGGTCTGGCAACGCCGACGTCGATTATGGCAGGTTCAGGTAGAGCTGCTGAAATGGGCTTACTTTTTAAAGGCGGGGAACATTTAGAGAATACACGCTCAATTGATACAGTTGTGTTGGATAAAACGGGTACAGTCACAAAAGGTGAACCTGCTTTAACAGATATTACAGTGACAGAGGGGTTTACAAAAGATGAAGTTCTACAGTTAGTTGCAACAGCTGAAAATCAGTCTGAACATCCATTGGCTCAGGCGATTGTCCTTGGCGCGAAAGAAAAAGGTCTATCACTTCTTGAGGCCACAGACTTTGAAGCAATACCTGGCTACGGTATTCGTGCTACTGTTGGTGGTAAAGAAGTATTGGTCGGCACGAGAAGATTGATGAATGAACAAAAAATTGGGATTTTAGATTCAGAAGCATCTATGGAAAAGCTAGAGAGTGACGGAAAAACAGCGATGCTTATTGCGGTAGATAAACAACTTGCGGGAGTCGTTGCGGTTGCAGATACGGTGAAAGAAACGTCAAAAGAAGCAATTAAACGAATGAAGGAATTGGGTTTAGAAGTCGTCATGCTAACGGGTGACAACCAGCGTACTGCGGAGGCGATTGCTCGTCAAGTCGGTCTATCGCACGTCATAGCAGAAGTGTTACCAGAACAAAAAAGTGATGAAATCAAAAAACTACAAGATCAAGGCAAGAAAGTTGCCATGGTGGGCGACGGAATTAATGATGCCCCAGCGCTTGCGATGGCAAACATCGGAATGGCCGTTGGTACAGGTACAGATATTGCTATTGAAGCGGCAGACATTACACTTATGCGTGGTGATTTAAATAGCGTTGCAGATGCAATCATTATGAGTAGGAAAACAATGCGGAATATTAAGCAGAACTTGTTTTTTGCTTTCTTCTATAACACGGTTGGAATTCCAATTGCGGCAATTGGCTTGTTAGCCCCATGGGTTGCAGGGGCTGCCATGGCGTTTAGTTCGGTATCCGTGGTGTTGAATGCGTTGCGTCTTCAGAAAGTGAATTTAAAGAATTAACAAAAGAATAATACCGAAAAAATCCTATGATAGAGTAAAGTGTACCGCTTTGTAAAGGACATTCTGAAAAGTATCCTAGGAATCTAATTTAAGCTGTTGCCTGCATTTCGCAGGCGGCAGATTTTTTAAAATCCATTGGCCCCGATAATGAGTGTTATAGGACGTATAACCCTTAATATCTTGTTTTACGTCATCTAATGATTTACATTCTTGTATGGTGTTATCCCAACAGTTTCCTCAGCGTGATATCGATCGAACTAATTCCATTTCCTGCATTAAGGCTTGTAATTGTGGACTCGTGTAGATAAAGGCATCCACTGTTAAATGGTGATGCTTCTTCAATTTAAGGAACGTGTAGAGTGCGATTTCCAAACTTCATTAGACAGAACGTCATTTGGTTCATCGTCTTTGATCGTTCATAAATAAGAACGTCAACTACTTTTGTATGTTAAATACGTATTATTGGTTAATAATACTTTTCTTGCAGCACCTTGTTTAAAGTTAAGTTGGAATTCATTCGGGCATCTAGGATGTTCTTTCGTCGCTTTCGCTTTACGTCGATATGGATTGGCTTTACGAATCGGTCAAATAATCGCGAAATTTATTTCCTCTTCAACTTCTGCATTTCAATCAGTTCACTTCATGATTCACTTCCTATCATTGTATACCCAGTATCAGCTTTTTTCTCTCCATTAATCTAAAGTTTAAGAAGCTTATAAGCGGTAATACTAATAATCGTGGGAGGGTTATTGTGAAAAATAATAGTGATATCATACCTAATACAGAAAACACAAAGGATAAAATTAAGATAATTTTCGTACTGGCGATGCCAGCAGTGATAGAGAATTTGTTTCAGACGATTCTTGGCTTTGTTGATACTTACTTTGTATCGAAAATTGGTCTTGCTGAAGTTTCAGCTGTAGGTGTCACTAATGCTTTACTTGCAATTTATTTTGCTTTGTTTATGGCAATTGGCGTTGCAGCTAATGTACGAATAGCAAATTTCATTGGAGCAAAACAGCCAGAAAAAGCACGACATATTGCCCAGCAATCAGTTATATTGGCTATTTTGATTGGCATATTGACGGGAATTATTACTATTTTCTTTGCAGAACCATTTTTAAAGCTGATGGGAATAGATGATAATGTGCTCGAGGCAGGGGCTATTTACTTTAAAATTGTAGCTATTCCCTCTGTATTTATGTCTTTAATGTTTGTATTAAGTGCAGTCTTAAGAGGAGCGGGTGATACACGTGCTCCAATGAAAGTTAGTATTTTAATTAACATAGTTAATGGTGTATTGGACTATATTTTAATTTTTGGATTCTGGTTAATTCCCGAAATGGGTATTACTGGAGCTGCTATAGCAACTGTTGTTTCAAGAATTATTGGTAGCTTTGCTCTCTTTTATTATATAAAGCGTACCCCTGTTCTTGCTTTTAGGAAGGATTATTGGAAGCCAGATAAACAACACATACAGGAATTAGTAACCCTTGGAGGCCCAGCTTCTGGTGAAAGGCTAGTCATGAGGATTGGACAAATCGTATACTTTGGATTCATTGTCGCACTTGGTACAAATGTTTTTGCAGCTCATCAAATTGCAGGAAACGTGGAAGTTTTATCCTATATGATTGGCTACGGTTTTGCGACGGCAGCAACCATTCTTGTTGGACAGCAAATTGGTGCAGGAAACATAGGCGAAGCAAAGAAATATGCAGTCCTTTGTACAGGGATCGGTATAGGTTTGATGACCATTATAGGTGTTCTGCTTTTTACTTTAGGAAACTGGGCTGGCAGCATATTTACGAACGACGCTGAGGTAATTGAAAATATCGGAACATCCTTAAAAGTATCAGGTGTTTTCCAGCCATTCCTCGCTTTATTACTCATTCTTACCGGTGCATTTCAAGGAGCGAATAACACCAAGTTTCCAATGTACCTGACAGCCGTTGGTATGTGGGGAATTCGAACATTACTTGTGTATGTATTAGGAATTCAACTTGGATGGGGACTTCTTGGAGTATGGATTGCAATTGGTATAGATATTGCTTTTAGGGCTGTGGTCTTAACTATACAATTCAAACGTGGTAAATGGATTTCTATTAAAAAGGATGCTGAAGATGAATGTCATCCTCAGACGTCAAAAGAAACTATGTCCGGATGCGTTAATAACTATTAAAATAAATTGGAGGAATCTAAGATGGAGCAACATCATAAAAATCATTTGGATACAACAGCGGAAAATGAAATTCAGGTAAGTATTTATTACCATAATAAGGTCATAAAATTGTATTTAGAAGATGATGAAGGAAAAGGACCGGAATTAGAGCTTAATCACGAGAAACTACTACATCTTATTATTGTGAGTGAAGATTTAAATGAATATTTTCACCTACATCCTGTTCAAAAGAATGATCAAGCATTCGAAATCGATATTGTATTGACGGGTCCCTTATATATGGCTTTTGTGGACATTAAACCTAAAAGGAAAAATTACACGATTAAAGGGATTACCGTGTCAACGGGTGGTAACATTGATGCTCGTCATAACATAAGTACTGGTTTAAATATAGATGAACAAGGTACAAAAGAGATTAACGGGGTAATCGTTGAATTTCAGCATGATTCATTGGAGACTGGAAAGGATATTAAACTTAATTTTAACATCAAAAACGCCATAGCTGAGCCTTACTTAGGAGCATTAGGTCATGTGGTAATTATTGATGAAAAAGTAGAAAACTTTATTCATGTTCATCCCGTTTCAAATCAGAGTACACTGTTTCAAACACAATTTGATAAGCCTGGATTATATAAATTATGGGCTGAATTTAAAATTGATGGAGAAGTTATGGTCTATCCCTATGTGATTAATGTAGTGTAAGGGGAAAAAGTCGATTAATAATTCAAGTTAAAGGAATATTATTCACCCTAATTAAACGATGAAAACGCATTTAAAATTAAGTGGAATACCAATTGTGGTTCTTGATGTCGAAACTTCTACGGTAAAGAATAAGAATTGAATACCTGATTACAATTAAAGCGTCCGCCGAGCAGATATCTGTTCATTTGGGTAAGAATATTGTCTGCTTCATTGATGGTACCACTCTACCGGTTTACTTTGAGTTTTGTGACAGGAGCGATGATTTTTTTAGTAGTTGAATAGCTTATATCGAGTTTACAAGAAAGTGGAAATAGAGATATGACCCAATGTACTTTTAGATTGGATTTATAGTAATGACGAAATTGGATGTAGTGATCTGATAGAAAGTATGTAAAGGATAAAATAGTTTTATCCAAAAATAAAAAACAAGGCGTGGAGTTTTATCCTCCTCACCTTGTGCAAAAATAAACTTCGATGATCTATTTTTGATTGTCTACTTTTCATATAAGTTAATGAAATTATTTAACGCGCACATCAGGCTGATTCATCGATCATCAGATTACTTGACAATCAATGTCGATTTCATGTCAGCATGTCCTGCTCCACAAGCAATATTACAATAGATTGTATACTCACCGGGCTCAGTAGGTGTGAAAGTTGCTTCACCGTCACCTTTAATGTCCACATCAAGTCCATCGATAGCAATTCCATGCATTCCTTCTTCGTTTTTAAAAGTTATTTTAACCTTTTCACCGGCGTTGACAGTGTATTCAGCCTGGTCAAATTCAAAGTTGATTGCTGAAATATTTATATCACTGTCCACATTTGCTTCATCCGATGAACCTGTGTTTTCTACCTTCTCAGTATCCTTCCCGCCACATGCGGCAAGAACTAACAAAACACTTAACATAACCGCCGACAATAAAAATTTCTTCATAATGAAAACCTCCTATATGTTTGGGGATTGCTTTCTTTGTCTCCCTCTTATACATAATGATAGCTATCATATATCCAATTTCTATGGAGAGGATAAGACAAAATTATGAACGAGACTTATTGAGTAGTAAACTTATCTTTATTCAATAATACATAGTTGAAAAAAGGTGACCTAAATAACACAAGTAGAAGCATCTAAAGGATTAATCTTCCTGTTAGGATTCAAACAAAAGATGCAGAATGTATGCATTTAATATGACGGTTTCAATACAGATCTTTCGCCTCCATAATTTCTTCATATTATCTTGTTACAATACGAATGAAATAATCAAGAGAAAAGAGGAAATGTAATGGGAATAAAAATAAAAATCACCGCGCTTACGCTAGGTATGTTGGTTATTGGTGGTTGTAGCAATCCTAGTTCACAACCAAATCATTCCATGATGAATAATGAAGAAATGGATGATTCAATGATGGATATGGATGGGAGTATGACGGAAAATGAGCATATGAGCCACGATGAAGTTATAAGTTTAAATGACTCGACAGGTGAGAATGAATTGAAAATCCCATCGATACTTGAACGTGATAATGAAGGTGAAGTCGCATACACTGTTAGAGCACAAATTGGAGAAACTGAAATATTTGATGGGATAGAAACAAGAACGTATGGATACAATGGGACGTTTTTAGGGCCGATGATTCGTATGGATAAAGGTGATACAGTTAAAATTAGAACGATTAATGAGCTCGATGAGAATACAACATTTCATTGGCATGGACTTGAAGTAGCCGCAGATGTTGATGGTGGTCCACATGATTTGATTAAACCGGGTGAAGAAAAAACGATTGAATTTAAAGTGGAACAAGAAGCGGCAACGCTTTGGTTTCATCCCCATCCTGATGGGAAAACCTCTGAACAAGTATATAACGGTCTTGCAGGATTGATTTATATAGAGGATGAGAATTCAAAAGCTCTTGGATTACCAAGTGATTACGGAAAGAATGATGTACCGTTGATTTTTCAAGACAAAAGATTTGATGATAGGAAACAATTGAATTACAGTGCAGCTATGAATGAAGACGGAACAATCGGGAATACATTATTGATAAATGGAACACTCAATCCAAAGTTAACTGTAAATAAAGAAAAGGTACGCCTCCGTTTATTAAATGGATCGAATGCGAGGAATTTCACATTTAAATTGAACACAGGAGATTCCTTTGTTCAGATTGCCACAGATGGTGGTTTCTTGAATGCACCAGTGAGACTGAATGAAATTACACTAACACCGTCCGAACGAGCGGAAATAATTGTTGATTTTGAGGAACTTAATACTGCAAATGACTTGGCGTTAATAAATGAAGATGGTTCTGTCCTTTTACCTTTTGATGTCTCAGATCAAAGTGGAAAAACTGATGAGATGAGCAAGATGCTAAATGACTTCTTATTAACTTCCGAAGAGAAGAATTTACCTGTCACGAAGAAGATTGAACTTTTCGGAATGATGCACATGGTAACGATAAATGGAAAGAAATTTGATCCAGAACGAATTGATTTCACACAACAGCAAGGTGTCACAGAAGTGTGGGAAATCTACAATAAAAAAGATATGATGGGCGGCATGATTCATCCATTTCATATTCACGGAACACAGTTTAAAATAATTTCACGGGATGGAGAAGAACCAGCGGAAAATGAACAAGGTTGGAAAGATAGTATATCCGTTCACCCAGGGGAGCGAGTAAAAATTGCCATCCAATTCAACCATAAAGGCGTGTACATGTTCCATTGTCATATTCTAGAACATGAGGACAACGGCATGATGGGACAAATCAAAGTTGAATAAATTTGTTTCAGTTGAACGTGAAGAATCCCGGAATCCGAACTGAAATCTTGAATGGACAACCAATTAGAACGACAATTGGTTGTCTATTTTTTTGTTGAAATATGCGGGCATTGGGGATTTTCGCTCTTTACTAAACTTTCTAAAGACTAACTATTTATAGCAGCTGAATTAATTACGTTCGTCTACACGTGTCTTATTGACACATGCAGACGAACGTAATTGTTTCAAGTAAGACACCAATTTATGGTACACAGAAGTCTCATATTAAAGTATGATGTTGCTAAGGGGGAAGCTAATTGAGTATATTTAAATCTAAAAAACATCTTTGGAAATCGATATTAATTGTGGTTATATTTGCAATCATCCTTACGAGTTGTCGATTACTTTGGATTAAAACTTTTAGCCGCGCTGAACAACCTCCTATATTGAATGGTCAACTCGACTTGCGAGGTTGGGATAATTCAGAAAAGCATTCCATTACGTTAGATGGCGAGTGGGAATTTCTTCCGTATGTATCGCTTGCAGATGAAATGAAAAATGATGGAAAATATATAGAAGTGCCAGGTGACTGGTCTAGCTCCTTAAATCCAGAAACGAACCTTCCATACGGGTTTGGATCTTACCGATTGCGTATTTTAGTTGATCCTAAAGTAGAAACAACATATGGCATTCGTATCTCTAGTATTCGTAGTGCATCAGAGTTGTATGTGAATGGTTTGTTAATGGGGAAATCTGGGGAAGTTGGAGAAAGTATAGAAAGTTCCAAAACAATCAATGTTCCTTATTCATCAAAGTCAATTCGAGCAGATGAGAACGGTGTAATTGAAGTTGTCTTACGGGTTTCTAATTACATCGAACCGCGCTCAAGTGGTTTTGTTCGATCTGCTAAATTTGGACATGAAGAAGTCCTAGCATCAGAGACTGGATTTTCGACTTTGCTTCAAATTACCGCTGCGGTGATTTTCTTTGTTCACGCTCTATTTGCAACTCTTTTATATGTTATAGGCATACGAGATAAACGATTGCTTTATTTTGCACTTCTTCTTATTACAGTTGCACTTACCAACTTAATGGGGGGCGATGAAAAAGTATTATTTGAATATATGCCGATGGGGTATACAACAAGCTTTAAACTGGCAATGGTGTTATTTATCCTAACGTCTTGGGCACTCGTTCAATGTGCAAGCCCACAAATACAAAACGTTAGTAGAAAGTTTATACCGATTTATACACTAATTAGTTGGGGAATCATCGCTCTTATCCCTTTCCTACCAATGAAATATTTATCGGGTGCATCTGATTTTGTTTTTTATTATTTAATCGTTGCTGCGATAATTACAATTGCTGCTTTACTTCGCCATCAAAAAGAATTTAGGGGTGGCATTTGGCTCGCTTTATCCATTATCGCTTTAGGAAGTCATTACTTATGGTGGGCGTATGGACTAGCAAGTGGTGTAAAAGTAATTTACTACCCATTTGACTTAATTATAGCAGTGGTCTGCTTCGCGGGTGTCTGGTTTAAACAATACAATCAAATGTATATAGATACCCAAAATCTAGCTGCGAAGCTACAAGAAACAAATAAAGCAAAAGATCAATTTCTAGCGAACACTTCACATGAATTACGGAATCCACTTCATAGCATACTGAATATGTCACAGGCGGTTCTGGATAGAGAATATTCATCTCTACAAGAAAGAAGTGTTCGTGATTTAGAAACGGTGTTAACAGTTAGTCGTCGAATGTCAGCGATGGTCAAGGAATTACTCGATATGACCCATTTAAAAGATGGGAATCCGCATCTGCAAATCCAGACGACTTCAATGCAGGCAATGACAACTGGTGTGATAAGTCTACTGGACTTCGCAATGGTAGGTAGACCGATTCGAATTGTTAACGAGATACCTTCTGATTTCCCATCAGTTCTGGCCGATGAAAATCGAATCACTCAAGTACTATTTAATTTGCTACACAATGCAGTGAAGTTTACAGAACAAGGCACGATTAGGATTCAAGCGTATATAGAAGGTGATAAAGCGCGTATCGTTATTACGGACACTGGAATAGGTATGGATGAGGAAACACTTAGAACGATTTTTGAACCTTATGTACAGGGCCGAAACGGGGAAACCATGTCAGAGGGTGGCTTAGGTTTGGGGCTTAATATTAGTGGAAAACTTGTTGAACTTCATGGTGGCACACTAGAAGTAGAATCTACTTTAGGGAAAGGCACTTCCTTTTCCTTTTCTTTACCACTAGGAGATTCAGCGGGCAGTGGTACTAGGGAAGAGCTCGATGTCCGATCGATGTCAATAGAAAACCAACCTATGATATCCGATTTACCTGCTCCAGAAATCATTCGTAGTTTGAGTGAAAATCCTCCTAAGATTTTAGTCGTTGATGATGATTATATAAATCTACAAGTCATTGAAACGATACTTTCTACAGAAGATTATTCTGTTACGACCGTGTTAAGTGGTGAGGAAGCTTTAGTTTTACTAGAGCACTCGGATTGGGATTTAGTCATTTCAGATGTTATGATGCCGCAAATGTCTGGATACGAATTAACGGAAAAGATACGGGAGCGTTTTTCATTAACCGAGCTTCCAATATTGTTACTAACTGCAAGAAGTACGCAGAAAGATATTGAAAAAGGCTTTTTAGCAGGTGCGAATGATTATTTAATAAAGCCAGTCGATTCGATGGAACTTCGTGCACGAGTTCGAACCTTAACAGATGTGAAGCGAGTGATGTCTGAGAAGTTACGCGTAGAAGCAGCTTGGCTTCAAGCACAAATTCAACCACATTTTTTGTTTAATGCATTAAATACAGTAATGGCACTGAGTGAAATCGACCTGGATCGAATGCGCGATGTGTTAGGAGCGTTTAGCCTTATATTACGAAAAAAGTTTCAATTTAGTAGTATAAATGAACTTACACCAATTAAATCGGAAATTGAGTTAGTACAGGCCTATCTTTTAATTGAAAAAGAACGATTTGCTGATCGATTGAAAGTTGTTTGGAAAGTAGAAGATTGCGTTGATGTGTTGATCCCTTCGTTAACGATTCAACCTTTAGTAGAAAATGCGATTCGACACGGTTTGATGAAACAGGGGAGCGGCGGACAACTTACAATTCAAATTTCTAAAAGAAACGAATATGTTGAAATAGCGGTTGAAGATAATGGAGTCGGTATGGAGAAAGCGTTTGTCGATGAATTGTTCAAACAAACGACAGACTTCGATTCCGGTATTGGGCTGATCAACACAAATCTTCGCTTAATCCAACGATACGGAAAAGGTTTAGAAATCAACAGCACGCCGAACGTTGGGACGATTGTATCGTTTCGTGTGCCTTTCTGAGAAGTGGATTGGGTTACCATTGAACAACGGTAACCCAAAATATCATTTCACATCCTGTAGTTGACACACTAATAAAAGAGGAAATGTATAATTAAAGAGTCTAAAGGGACCTAATAAACAAGAAGTTCATATATCAATAATGGCGATAAAAGAGTGGAAACACTGTTTTATGGCCATTTTTATTATTTGTTATTATCTATTAATTCCATCCCTAAAAGACCTACTAAACCAATTAAACCTAACCAACCCCAATCGGTTATCGTCACAGTTTTTCCTCCTTCCAGAAGTACTACAGTTAGTATTTGTAACTTCTAGAAAGATATACAGGATGACATGATAAATAAAATGCTCATTACACATTCGAAGAAGAAATAGAAAAAAGAATGATCGACTCAATATAAGAAGCTGGTGTTAGTAATTAAAGAATAGCTTGTAGAGACACAAAAAACCATCTTCGAAGAAATGGTGTTTGTGAGAAAACCGCGTTCCTGCAGCGTTCTCGAGGGTCGAAACGGCGACATCTACCTACATTTATAGTTTGTTTTATATTTTTCATGAGTCCCCACTCCTACCTCATATACTAGTATCGATTGTGTACTTTCCCAAAAAGGAGGAATGGTGTGGACATTACAGTGCGACCGGGAGATTCGCTCTGGTATTATAGTCAGTTATTTAGGATTCCGATTCAATTGATCATAGATTCGAATCGTGATGTAAACTTGCAGGTTCTCTCGGTGGGGCAACGCATCCGAATTCCGGGATATGTGGCGGTTGGGGTGCAAATCAATCAGGGGGAATCGTTATGGTTGATTGCACAGCGAAGAAATGTCCCCCTCGACGCAGTTTTACTTGTGAATCCAACGCTAAATTCAAACCGCCTGCAAGTCGGGCAGACCATCCGGGTCCCTTTGCGCATTACATGGAGGCTCGTCAACGGAAGGCAGACGTACAGCTATGGGATGATGGTCGATGACTTGAGAAGGCTTCAAGCTGTATATCCCTTTATCCAAAACACGTCAATCGGGAATTCGGTTATAGGAAGGAACATTCCAGAGATTCAACTTGGAACCGGACCGAAACGGGTTCATTACAATGCTTCGTTCCATGCAAACGAATGGATTACAACGCCCGTACTTATGACCTTCCTTAATGATTATTTGCTTTCCCTGACAAATCAAACTCCGATACGCGGTTTGTCTACGTTCCCTTTGTATCAACAATCCACCTTGTCTATTGTCCCAATGGTGAATCCTGACGGGGTTACACTTGTTCAGCAAGGGCCACCCGAGACGGAGCCGTGGAGAACGAGGGTTGTAGAGTGGAACAATGGCAGCACGGATTTCTCTGGATGGAAAGCGAATATTAGAGGTGTCGATTTGAACGATCAGTTTCCGGCAGATTGGGATTTGGAACGGGAACGTAATCCGAAAACCCCAGGTCCTCGAGATTATGGTGGCGAACGCCCACTCTCGGAACCGGAAGCGATTGCAATGGCAGACCTGACGAGAGAACGGGACTTTGCGTGGGTGCTCGCGTTTCATACGCAAGGCGAGGTCATCTACTGGGGGTATCAAGGATTAGAACCGCCGGAGTCGGAAACCATGGTCAATGAATTTAGCCGGGTAAGCGGTTACGAACCAGTCCAAACAATTGACAGCTACGCCGGCTACAAGGATTGGTTTATTCAAGATTGGCGAAGACCAGGATTCACTGTCGAGTTAGGCCTTGGAATCAACCCTTTGCCAATCACTCAGTTTACTGAAATCTATGAAGAAACTTTGGGCATTTTTCTAGCCGGACTGTATTTGTAGGTTAACAAATACTCGCTCGATCAATTGTAGTGTAACCGCTAAACTAAAGTAAGCAATTTTCCCCTTACAAGTTATTTAAAAACTATCTATCTAATAGCACAGCTATTAGATAGATAGTTGGAAAATGAAAAAGCCATTGTTTAAGAGCATTATAATAGATTTTAGCCGAAATTAACCCGAAGCCTTAATTAGACAACAAAAAACACCATCTCCGAAGAGATGGTGTTTGCGAGAAAACCGCGTTCCTACAGCGTTCTCGTGGGTCGAAACCCAATGGTCCTGGACGGGCTCGAACCGCCGACATCTACCTTGTCGAGGTAGCGCTCTCCCAGCTGAGCTACAGAACCGGAAATTGAAGTTGTCATCCGAATTTATCGGACAAATTCTATTATAGCTAACCTGTAAAATAAGTCAACCCATTTCGATAAAGTCTTTTTCTAGGTATACTAGAAAGACATCAAATAAAAAAGTGGGTGAATGCAATCGAAAAGCAAATTACACTCTCCTATCTGTATGACTTTGACCGGGCGCTTGAAAGACTGTCTGGAGATCCAGTGAACTATGTGGCAATCGATGAGCGTTTCGTTCGGATTCCGATGAAGGAAGGAAATAATATTACTTTACGAGGAACGGGAACGAAGGAAGCTCCCAAGTTTCAATTAGAGAACGCACTTAATGAAAGTCAAATTAAAGAAGTGATGTCGATTTTTCACTTAGATAAGTCATTAGATGAGGTTCACTCACATTTTATGGAGACGGACCTTGCCCCGATTTTTGAAGAACACGCAGGAACTCCTCTAGTACGAAGTTATTCTCTTTACGGAACGCTCTTACGAAGCATTATTCATCAACAATTGAATATGTCTTTTGCAAACACACTATCCAAGCGTTTTGTTGAAAAGTATGGGAGTGAAAGTGAAGGGGTTTGGCGATATCCTTCGCCTGACCGAATCGCTGAGCTGGAAGTCGCTGAACTTAGAGAGTTGCAGTTTAGTACACGCAAAGCGGAATACCTGATTGGTTTGTCGCAATCCGTGGCGGATGGTTCGCTTGATCTTGAAAGGTTGCGGCAGTTGGATGACGAAGAGGTGATGGCGGAATTAGTTACTTATCGTGGCGTAGGACCGTGGACGGCACAAAGCTTTCTAATGTCTGGATTAGGCAGGCCGAATTTGTTTCCTCTTGCGGACATTGGTTTACAAAATGCATTGCAAAAATTATGGGGGATGGAGCGAAAGCCGACGAAAGATGAAATAACAGCTCGCTACCCAGATTGGTCGCCTTATTTAAGTTATGCAGCACTGTATTTATGGCGAAGTATTGAATAACAAAAGCAGCGATTCCAAAGTGTGATGGAGACGCTGCTTTTAGGTTCGTACAATTTATTGGATGGATTCTTGGTCTAGTTCGTTTTCTTCGAAATATAGAAAATCTTCATCTTCGAGTTCAGTAAAACGCTCTTTATTGATGCCAAATGAAAGATCGCCTTCAAAAATTGTTTCCCACCAAGTTTCAGTTGTCGTCATAGCATTTCCTCCTCGATTATTTTGATTGGTTTAATCTTATTTACCCAAGATGATATAATTGAAACAGTATTCCATACAGATTTCAAACGTTTCACAGAATAAATAAAATTTTAAAAGGGGTTATTCATTTGAAACAAATTACATTTGCGGTTGTAGGTACAGGCATTGTTGGAGAACGTATTATAAATCAATTACTCGCAAATAAAGCAGCACGAATTGTTGCGGTGTTTGATGAAAACAAAAAGCGACTTACTGAAGTTGCGAATTTATATAATTTACCAACTGCTGCATCTTATGAAGATGTGCTTATTCTTCAACCTGATTGGGTATACATTGGGACGCCACCTGTTTCACATGCATCACTAAGCGAAAAAGCAATTGAAAGAGGATTGAATGTACTTTGTGAAAAGCCACTAGCACATGATGCACTAGATGGCGCTGTAATGGTAAAAGCTGCAGATGCGAATACGGTTCAAACAGCGATGCATTTTCCGCTTATGTACAAACCAGCTGTTAGACATATGATGAATCTAGCAAAAAATGGCTCAATTGGAGAGATTGTTCGCATTGAACTGAATACGTATTTCCCACACTGGCCACGTTTGTGGCAACAAAATCCATGGATTGCCTCCCGTGAACAAGGCGGCTTCACTCGGGAAGTATTTGCCCACTATTTACAGCTTATGTACAGAATGTTCGGTCCCATTTCAATTGGTGGACATGAAACCATTTATCCTAAAGAAGATGAGCTGGCAGAAACTAGCGTCCTTGCATTTGGTTCAACTGAAAAAAATATTCCAATCTTATTAAATGGTCTTACTGGTATTGGACAGGAAGAGGAACTGTCATACACAGTATATGGAGCGGAAGGTGTTTTGAAACTGCGCAATTGGTCGGAACTTAGCATAGCTCACAAAAACAGTCCTTTTGAAATATTGACTTCTTTCAATTCGGTAAATACGTTAGTTGAGGAGTGCATTGTGGCTGCGCAGGGTAAAGAAGCATATCTTGTTAATTTTGATGAGGGACTTGAAGTTCAGAAATTGATTGATGAACTATTATTGTAATTTTCTCTCATTTTGACTAGTATTGATAATAGAGTGAAGAGTGGAGGAAACAACATGAATGTCAATTCAACGAATGTCGAAAAGATGATCGCCTCTCAACATGAATTTTATTTCACGGGGGCAACAAGAACCGTAGAATTTCGAAAAGAAATGTTGAATAAGTTGCACGATGCAATCATTTCACATGAAAAGGAAATAACAGAAGCACTACAAAAAGATCTTGGGAAAAGTTCGTTTGAGGCTTATGTGACTGAAATCGGTTTCGTTCTCTCAAGTATTTCAGATATGTTGAAAAATGTGGAAAAGTGGATGGAACCGGAGCCGGCAAAAACACCCGTGCACCTACTACCCGCTAAAAGTTTTGTTGTACGTGAACCGTATGGCTCTGTTCTAATTATTGGTCCTTTCAATTATCCTTTTCAATTGGTCATGGAACCACTAGTGGGAGCGATAGTAGGAGGCAATTGTGCAATTGTTAAACCTTCTGAATCAGCTGTTCATACAGTGAAAATTGTGGATAAAATTTTGTCTGAAACATTTCCACCCGAATACATTCGAGTTGTTGAAGGGGAACGAGAGGAAACGTCTGCACTAATTCACGCACCTTTCGATTATATTTTCTTTACCGGAAGCATCGCTGTCGGGAAAGTAGTCATGAAAGCTGCTGCAGAAAGATTAACGCCGATTACACTTGAGCTTGGCGGTAAAAGTCCAGTCATTGTGGATCAAACCGCAAATCTAGTAAACGCCGCTGAACGTATTGTTTGGGGGAAGTTAATGAATACTGGACAGACTTGTGTAGCGCCAGATTATCTCCTTGTTCATCATTCAGTAAAAGAGGAATTGCTTACTCGCATGATTGAGTCGATTAAGAAGTTTTATGGTGAAGATGCAAGAGACAGTGCAGATTACGGGCGTATTATTAATGAGCGTCAGTACAATCGACTTGTAGATATCATCGAAAAAGAACGTTCGCAAGTGGTATACGGTGGTAGCTTTGAGGATTCTAAGTTATTTATAGAACCGACGTTACTGGCTGGTGTGTCATGGGATAGCCCTTCGATGGAAGATGAGCTTTTTGGCCCCATCTTACCGATCTTAGAGTACGACAATTTGGGCGAAGCCATTCATCAAATTCGAAAATTGTCAAAACCATTATCTGCGTACATGTTTACTGAAAATGAAAAAGCCGCAGATTACTTCATTGAAAGTTTACCGTTTGGTGGTGGTTGCATTAACGACACCGTTTCACATGTGGGGAACACAAACTTACCATTTGGTGGAGTAGGATCTTCCGGCATGAATGCGTATCATGGCAAGGCAAGTTTTGAGGTCTTTACGCACGCAAAAGCAATGATGAAACGCAGTACTAAAATTCCGATGAGAATTGCTTTTCCACCTTACGGAAATAAAATAAAATTAATCAAACCGCTTATCCGTTAATGGATGCGGTTTTTCTTTTCATTTACTCGAATATATACGTATACTGAACGTACGCATTCAATTAAGTTGGGAAATGGGGATATTAGAATGACAAGTGTATTTAATAAAGAAAAAACAATAGAGCTATTGAAAAGACTAGTTGAAACTCCGAGTCCATCGGGATATACAACAGACATAATGACGTTAATTGCAAATGAGTTTGCTGAAATGGGCGTTACATACAAGAAGACAAACAAAGGTGCTGTCATTGCGACACTTGAAGGAAAAGATACAAAGCGTCACCGTTTACTAACCGCGCATACAGATACACTCGGTGCAATGGTAAAAGAAGTCAAAAGCAATGGCCGTCTAAAATTGACTATGATTGGCGGCTTTAGATGGAACGCTGTTGAAGGTGAATACTGTGTGATTCATAAAGCGGACGGCAAAAAAGTTCGAGGCACAATCGCGATGAAACAGACGTCTGTTCACGTCTACAAGAATGCAGGAACTGCAGAACGAAACGAAGAGAATATAGAAGTTCGAATTGACGAGAAAGTTTGGAACGCAGAAGATACACGCGCCTTAGGAATTGAAGTAGGAGATTTCGTTTCTTTTGATCCACGTTTTGAAGTGACGGAAAGTGGATTTATTAAGTCCCGCCATTTAGATGATAAAGCGAGTACGGCATTGTTGCTGGAGTTAGTTCGCTCATTAAAAGAAGAAAATGTACAACTTCCGCATACTACACATTTTTATATTTCTAATAATGAGGAAATTGGATATGGTGGTAACTCAAATATTCCTGCTGAAACAGTAGAATACATAGCAGTCGATATGGGCGCGTTAGGAGACGGGCAAACTTCTGATGAATACACAGTTTCTATTTGTGCAAAAGACTCGAGTGGGCCTTATCATTATGAGTTGACTCAACATTTAGTCGCTTTATCAAAGAAAAAGGACATTGCGTATAAGTTGGATATCTATCCTTACTATGGTTCAGATGCTTCGGCTGCAATCCGTGCAGGATTTGATATAAAACATGCATTATTCGGACCGGGGATTGAATCTTCGCATGCACTGGAACGAACACATATAGATTCGTTAAATGAGACAGCAAAATTACTTCATGCCTATGTAACTTCTGCTATGATATAAGGAATAACGTTTTGAAAAGGAGTTTGACCGATGAATATTCATATATTATTACCAGCGATTCAAATAGAAGAAATTAGAAACAGTAAAGAAGCTGAAATTACCGGACTTGCTTATGACTCGCGAAAAGTAGAAAGTGGCAATCTATTTGTTTGTATTAAAGGGTTTAAGATGGATGGCCATCGTTTTGCTGGACAAGCTGTAGAACAAGGAGCAACCGTTTTAGTAGTGGAAGACTTTATCGATGATGTAAATGTGATGCAAATTCGTGTGGAAGACAGTCGAGTGGCTATGGCAGCTCTTGCAGATACATTTTATGGACATCCATCAAGAAAATTAAAAACTATTGGAATTACAGCTACAAACGGGAAAACATCAACGGCATTTATGACGAATGCGATCCTGGAAAAGTCTGGTTTTAAAACAGGATTAATGGGGACGATTGTCGTTAAGATTGGCGATTATGCGGAACCTTCCGATTTAACAACGCCAGAATCACTTGACCTTCATCGGTTCTTTGGTCAAATGGTTAAGGAAGAAGTTACGCATACAACGATGGAAGTTTCCTCTTCTGCACTTGAGCTAAACCGGGTTGGAAGTGTGGATTTTGACATCGTTACATTAAATAATATTAGCCGTGAACATATCGATTTACACGACTCTTTTGATAACTATTTAGCATACAAGACAGGACTTATTCGAAACGCTAGAAAAGGGCAAACGGCGATTCTTAACTTAGATGATTCCTATTCGGCAGCTCTTGTTGATCAAACCGAAGCAGACGTTGTGACAATCGGTGTAGAGCGTCAAGACGCGGATATTCGATGTACGACACTCGATTTATCAACTGGACGAGCTACGTTTACAGTTGAAATCTCAGAAGATCTCGAAATAAATGGTGTTCATATTCCGAAACAACAATTTGACATTCGATTAGCGACGCCAGGTTTTCACTCTGTCTATAATTCAATGGTTGCCATTACAATCGGATTATTATGTGAAGTGCCGGTGGAGAAAATTCAAGAAAGTTTAGCTGAATTTGTAGGTGTGGAACGCCGATTTGAAATCATTTTCGAAGATGATTTTAAAATTATTGATGATCACTTTGCAAACAGCGGTAATATAGATGTGACTCTCGGAACGCTTGAAAAAATGGATTATGAAAAAGTGCGATTAGTGTATGCGATACGTGGAGATCGAGGCGTTACCGTCAATAAAGAAAATGCGGAAACAATCGCGAAGTGGGCTTCTAAATTAGGGTTTAATGAAGTAATTGCAACACGCAGTATTTCTCATGTTACAGAAAAAGACTTTGTTCATGACGAGGAAATGGACGTATTCTTAAAAGTTATGAAGAAAGCGAATATCCAAGTGGAATTATATGATGAATTACCTGATGCGATATTAGATGGAATCAAACAAGCTGAGAAAGATGACATTGTTCTTCTAGCTGGCTGTCAAGGTATGGATTATGGAGCGAAAGTTGCTCTTGAACAGTTGCAAGTATTAAGACCAGAGCTTAACCAAGAAAAGCTATTTAAACCTTTGGCAAAACGCGTTGCTGGAAATGAATAAGTGTTGAAAAACCCGGAAGAGTGGTGCGTGGTGTCCGTAACTGGACATCGTGCATTTTTTCCTTTGAAAATTGGATGCCCTTTGCTTCAAAATAAATGTTGAAATCTGGGTGTGGTGTCACTATGATAGAAAAAGCAGGTAAGAAGGAGATAATAATACTATGGATAAACCAATAAATGAAGAAATCAACTCCCGTCGGACATTTGCAATTATATCCCACCCGGATGCTGGTAAAACAACAATTACTGAAAAACTACTCTACTTTGGAGGAGCGATTCGTGATGCGGGTACTGTAAAAGGGAAAAAATCCGGCAAGTTTGCGACGTCTGACTGGATGGAAATCGAGAAGCAACGTGGAATCTCAGTTACATCGTCTGTAATGCAATTTGATTATGATGGCAAACGCGTCAACATCCTGGATACACCCGGTCATGAGGACTTCAGTGAAGACACGTATCGTACACTGATGGCAGTCGATGCGGCAGTTATGATGGTAGACGTCGCGCGTGGTATCGAGCCACAGACGATTAAACTGTTTAAAGTATGTAGAATGCGTGGAATTCCAATTTTCACCTTCATTAATAAAATGGATCGCCAAGGAAAAGAGCCGCTCGATTTGATGGAAGAACTTGAAGAAGTGCTTGGTATTGAATCGTATGCTATGAATTGGCCGATTGGAATGGGAAAAGAGTTTCTTGGGATTTACGACCGCTTTAATAACCGAATCGAACAAGTTCGCGTAGATGAAGAGGACCGATTCCTTGAGATTGATGATGAGGGGAAGCTTGTAGAACCTCACCCGATGGAAGAAACTTCCTATTATAAACAAGCGCTTGAAGATGTACTCCTGTTAAATGAAGCGGGGAATGACTTCGATGTTGACCGGATTGCAAAAGGCGAATTGACTCCTGTATTTTTTGGAAGTGCACTGACAAACTTTGGTGTGCAAACATTTTTAGAGACATTTCTACAATTTGCACCACCCCCGCAACCGCGTATGACGAAAGATGAAATAGAAATTAACCCGAATTCCGAAGAGTTTTCTGGTTTCATTTTCAAAATCCAAGCGAATATGAATCCTGCTCACCGAGATCGGATTGCATTTGTACGGATTGTTTCTGGCGTTTTCGAACGAGGAATGACAGTGACTGTGCCTAGAATCGGGCGAACATTCAAGCTAACTCAAACAACACAATTTCTGGCGGATGACCGTGAAACGGTTGAAGAGGCGGTTGCTGGAGATATCATTGGGCTTCACGATACTGGAAATTATCAAATTGGGGATACAATTATAGGCGGGAAATCGTCATTCGTATTCGATGCGTTACCTCAGTTTACACCAGAATTATTTATGCGCGTAACAGCGAAAAACGTAATGAAATCAAAGCATTTTCATAAAGGTATTTTGCAACTCGTACAAGAGGGTGCAATTCAATATTACCGTACATTGCACACGGAAGATGTTTTATTGGGTGCTGTAGGTCAGCTCCAGTTCGAGGTGTTTGAGCACCGCATGAAAAATGAATACAATGTGGAAGTACGGATGGAACATCTAGGTTCTAAAGTGGCTCGCTGGATTGAAAACGAAGGCGATGTTAAAGAATCGATGGCGGGACAACGTGCAATGCTTGTAAAAGATCGATACGACAAACTTGTATTTTTGTTTGAAAATGATTTTGCAATGCGCTGGTTTCATGATAAACATCCTTCAATTAATTTATATAATCTATTGTAAAAGATACCCATCAAGGTCGAAATTATGGCCATGGTGGGTTTTTCTTTGTTAAAATAAGTTCCTGAAAATTGAAGTTGCAAGCTTCTTTCATTTATGATTGAAGTATTACTATACTTATAAGTGACCTCACGTAAGAAACTAGTGAGATAGAAAAGTGCTAAGTAAAACGAAATTAATACTGAAAAGGGGGAGAGGTCTTGAAAATAAGTGATTTTTCTATAAAAAGACCGGTTTTTACAATTGTAATTATGTTTTTGATTATTATTCTTGGGGTAGTGTCGTTTTTAAGAATTCCAATCACACTTATTCCTGAATTGAATCCACCAATTGCTGTAGTGGTAACGAGTTATCCTGGGGCATCTCCAACGGAAGTGAGCGAAAAAGTAACAAAACCTCTTGAGAATAGTTTGTCGACTGCGCCAGGATTGAAGTCTATGCAATCTTCATCACAAGAGGGTGCGAACTTTATCTTGTTGATGTTTGATTGGGAGACATCAATTGATGATGTCCAAATGGATATTATGCAGCGGATTGACCAAGTCCCAGTTCCAGATGGGGCGAATAAACCACGTTTTCTTAAATTCGATCCAGCGCAATTTCCAGTTATCCAGCTTTCACTTCGCACAACTTCGGAAGATGTAGACATTCGAGTGCTTGCTGAACAATTGGAATTGGAGCTACGACGGACGAATGGTGTAGCAAGCGTTTCTGTTTCAGGTCAACTTATGGAAGAAGTTCTTATTACAATTGATCAGAAGAAAATGGAAACAAATGGATTAGCTCAGGAAGATGTCGTTCAATTAATTCAAGCGAACAACGTTTCGATGCCTGGGGAGCCAATCGAAACTACCGACGGCAAGCAACTAACAACTCGAATTGTTAGTACGTTGACATCTGTGGATGAAATTAAAGATTTAATCGTCACAGTAAATCCCCTTGATGGGAAAAAGGTACGTATTAAAGATGTAGCTAATGTTGAAATTGCAGAAGTTGAATCTTCAACAGAAACGCGTGCAAACGACGTGAGTGCCGTTTTAATGTCTGTGTTGCAAGAGTCTGGAGCAAATACTGCAGATGTTTCTACATCGTTTAAAGAGGCGTTGGATGAGCTTCTGGAGACAGAGGAATTTAAAGATGTTGAATCAGACATTTTATTTGACCAAGGTGATTACGTTAAGTTAGCAATTGGAAATATAGGGCAATCGCTAATTTTAGGTGGCATATTTGCAATGCTTGTTCTCTTCCTCTTCCTTCGCGGAATTAAGAGTCCAATCATTATTGGTGTTGCAATCCCTTATTCGGTCATAGTTACGTTTGTTCTTATGTTCTTTGCTGATTTCTCACTAAATATTATGACGTTAGGGGCCTTGGCGCTAGGTATTGGGATGCTCGTCGATAATGCGATTGTTGTCATTGAAAATATCGAGCGACATCTAGCGATGGGGAAAGAACCGCGTATTGCAGCTTCAGAGGGTGCTAAAGAAGTAGGCGGCGCAATCACTGCATCTACGTTGACAACCCTTGCTGTATTTGTGCCTGTAATCTTCATCAGTGGATTGATCGGCCAACTATTTTTAGAGTTTGCTCTAACGATTTCGTTTAGCCTATTCGCTTCTTTAATTGTCGCGTTAACGGTCGTTCCAATGATGGCCAGCCGTATGTTGAAAAAGCCAAGAAAGAGTAAAGAGGCTAGACGCCGTCGCTCGAAGTCGCTTAATAATTTTGCGAGGTCGGTTCAATGGGCTTTGAAACATCGAATTATTGTCTTGTTATTGACAACGGTTGTTTTGGGATTAAGTGCGTTTGGTTTACTAAGAGTCGGGACGGAATTTTTACCGGCTACGGATGAAGGCTTTGTTAGTATATCCGTGAATTTGCCAAACGGGTCTTCGAAAACTGCGACGAATGATGTCGTCAAACAAATTGAAGAAGAGTTAAAAAAACAAGATGATGTAGAAGTTTACGTAAGTTTAGTTGGAGGCACTCAGGAAAGTTTAGCGCAAGAATCTTCAAAAGCGAATGTTGCGGAACTTTATGTGAAGCTTGTGCCACTTGAAGACCGTGAGCGCTCAATTTTTGAATTTGTTGATAAGGTCCAACCAAAAGTATTGGAACTTGTTGGTGAAGATGCTGACATTAGTTTTAACTTACAGGCTGCATCTGGTTCCTCACCGAATACACTGACGTTTTCGCTTAACGGAACAAACGAGCAAGTTTTAAATGAATCTGTTAGAAAATTGAATAGTGAATTGGCACAAATGGATTCAGTTATGGAAGTGTCGAACAATCTTTTAAACACAGTTGAAGAAATACGCATAGATGTTGACCGAGAAAAGGCTTTTGATAAAGGACTAATGCCTTATCAAATTGCTCAAACGGTCAATAACGTAACTCGAGGTTCATTTGCTACACAAATTATTGGTGAAGAAGAAGTAATTTATGCGGTTAATGTTCAATACGATGAAAAGTACCGTGATAGCATAGATGAGCTACGCAAATTAAAACTTCGAACGCCATCAGGTGAATTTGTGACGCTGAATCAAATTGCAGATTTACAAATTGCTGAGGGACCTGTATCGATTCAACGAGTAGATCAGTCGCACTCGGTAACCTTTGATGTTAAATATGAGTCGTCCAATTCGCTTGGAGAAATGACAACGAAAGTAAATGATTTGGTAGATGAACTTGGTCTGCCATCTGAAGTGGAATTGTCTTACGGTGGCGACCGCGAATTATTTGAAAGTGCGATTGACGATATGTTAATGGCCATCATACTTGCTGTCGTACTTGTATATATCGTAATGGCTGCTCAATTTGAATCCTTTAAATATCCGTTCGTTATTATGTTCTCAGTACCTCTAATGATTGTTGGTGTATCCGTTGGTTTGCTTGTTACCAATACGCCGATTAGCATAACTGCAGTTATAGGGATACTTGTCCTAGTCGGAATTGTTGTAAATAATGGTATTGTTTTAGTTGATTATATTAATCAAAGAAAAGATGCTGGGCTTAGTTCGTATGAAGCGATTCTTTCTTCAGTGAAGGATCGTGTTCGTCCGATTCTAATGACCGCCTTAACAACAATTCTAGGTTTACTTCCACTGGCACTAGGATTGGGAGAAGGTACAGAAATGAACCAACCAATGGGGATCGCTGTGATTGGTGGACTCATTACATCGACTCTGTTGACCCTTTATATTGTGCCAATCATTTATAGTTTGTTTGATCGACAAACTAGAAGACGCGCAGTTCCGAAAAGATAAGATAAGAGCCTCCATTACGGGGGCTCTATTTTTATTCTGAATATTCTTGCAGCGTCATAAGTATAATGATATAGTAAATTAAAAGGGGGCAATTCGATGAGTACACATTTCTTTACAGGCTTTCCTGGCTTTATTGCCTCTCAGATAATAAAAGAGTTAATTAGTAAGGGAAAAGCGACTAAAATATATGCGCTTGTTCAACCGAGTCAAATGGGAAAGGCGATTGAAAAAGCTGATGCACTAATGGATGAGTTAGAAATCCAGGTACCTTTCGAAGTAATTAGTGGAGATATTACAGAACTAAACCTAGGGATGAAAGAAAAAGAATTGGAAAAACTAGAGAAAGAGGCATTAACAGTCTGGCATCTTGCAGCAATTTATGATCTTGCTGTTAAAGAGGAAATCGCTTGGAAAGTGAATGTAGAGGGCACGAAACAAGTGAATGCATATCTAAGTGCACATCCTCGTATTGTAAGATATATGTATTTTAGTACGGCGTATGTAGCAGGAATGCGTGAAGGTGCTTTATTAGAAACCGAGTTGATTCGTCCAGAGAGTTTTAAAAATCACTATGAAGAAACGAAGTTCGAAGCTGAATTGTTGGTAGAGCATTTAAAAAAGTCTATCCCAGTAACGATAATACGACCTGGTATTGTGCGTGGGAATTCAAAAACAGGTGAAACGATTAAGTTTGATGGACCTTATTTCTTTATGAATATGATTGACCGACTTAAATGGATGCCGTTAATTCCTTATATCGGAAAAATGGATGTTCAAATTAATGTTGTGCCTATTGATTATATTATCGATGCGACTGTTTTTTTATCAGGTCATCCCCAAGCTGCGGGATGTACTGTCCATCTTACTGACCCGGCTCCACATCCGATTAGAGAAGTATACGAAGCGATGGTAATGGAGTTGACTGGTAAAAAGCCTAAAGGAAGACTGCCTTATCCAATTGCTGAAAAAGGACTTTCATCAAAAAAATTGCAACGTTTACTTGGTGTTGAAGTTGAAACGTTAGGGTATTTAACATGGAATGCGACATTCGATACAACCGTTGCTGAGCAACTTCTTGAGGGCAGTACTATTCAGTGTGCTGACTTTATCGATTCGATTCCAGCTATGACGGACTTTTACCGTGTTCATAAAAGCAATTCTGATTATCATGTTCAAATTCAATAACGTAAATGTTTACTTTTTAGCCGAAAGTGGTATACTATTTTTAAAGAACGTCAACTTAATAACTTTTGACTGTTGTCAAAGGGGAGTAGCTATGGGGAAACCTATTTCATAATCGTCAATACATGGCTTAGGCCATCGGTTATGATAGCCAGATAAACATTACTGACTTAGCGAGACCTTTGCCTATTTATTAGGTGAGGGTCTTTTTTGATTGTTGATTTTTAAATTATCGCATTGGTAGGAGGAGTTATATTGGAAGCAATACTGTTAGAATATGCATGGGTCCTCATTGTACTTGTAGTATTAGAAGGGTTATTGGCAGCAGATAATGCAGTGGTCATGGCGGTTATGGTTAAGCATTTACCACGCGTTCAACAGAAAAAAGCATTATTTTATGGACTATGGGGTGCGTTTGTTTTTCGCTTTGCTGCATTATTCATGATTACATTTTTGGTGAACGTTTGGCAGATCCAAGCAATAGGTGCTGCATATTTATTGTTTATTTCAATTAAGAGTATTTACGATAAAAAGATAAAGAAGAATTCCGATTTGCATCTAGATTCAGGTAAGAAATCTGGGTTCTGGATGACTGTCGTTAAAGTAGAATTGGCAGATATTGCGTTTGCTTTGGACTCGATGTTAGCTGCGGTAGCAATTGCGGTTACGCTTCCTCCTATAGGGGATTTCCATATAGGTGGCATAAACGGTGCACAATTTGCAGTGATGCTAACAGGTGGGATTGTAGGGCTAATTATTATGCGTTTTGCTGCTCGTAGATTTGTACGCTTATTAGAAAAGTTTCCTTCACTTGAGACTGCAGCCTTTCTAATCGTTGGTTGGGTGGGGGTTAAGTTGGTTGTCCTCACACTTGCACATGAAAAACTTCAAATTATTAGTCCGGATTTTCCACATTCAACACTTTGGAAATCAACATTCTGGATTGTCCTAATAGGGATTGCCTTAAACGGGTACTTAGTTGGCGTGAGAAAGAATCAGAAAAAGAAAAACTAATGAAATTAAGTGAAGTTGCGTCTACATGGCGTGACTTTTTTCATTTTTATAGTGTTTTTCCTTTCATTTTTACAAATACTTAATTAAACTAAAGCTCAACACGTTATTTTGCTGAAGGGGATGGTGATAAAGTTGAAAATTACACATGAGAATTTACGGAGATTTACACCCGCGCAAATTATCGTGTTTTATTATTTTATGGCAATCGCTATTTCCTTTCTATTATTAAATTTACCAGGCGTTTATCAACCAGGTGTACAAGTTAAACTTATCGATAGTTTATTTACAGCTGTGAGTGCAGTAAGTGTTACTGGACTAACGACAATCAGTATTGCAGACACCTATTCAACATTTGGATTAGCAATGATTATGATCGTCCTGCAGTTCGGCGGAATTGGGATCATGTCAATAGGCACCTTCTTTTGGTTAATTATAAAAAAGAAAATAGGTATGCGTGAACGTCAATTGATAATGGTCGACCATAACCAATATAGTCTTGCGGGTGTTGTACACTTAATCCGGGAAATTGTTAAAATCATTTTTCTGATAGAAATTATCGGTGGACTTATATTCACATTTTATATAATGAGATTTTACGATTCATTCGGTGAGGCTTTTCTTAATGGTTTATTCATGTCGGTATCTGCAACAACGAATACGGGATTCGATATTACCGGCGAATCACTCATCCCTTATTTTAATGATTATTTCATTCAAATAATAACGATGATTTTGATTATTCTTGGTGCGATAGGATTTCCTGTATTAATTGAAGTGAAAAGTTTTTTCTCGAAGAAAGTACCGAACTTTAGATTTTCTTTGTTCACAAAAATAACAACGTTAACATTTGGAATACTTCTAGTTTTTGGAGCAGTGATGATTTACTTACTGGAATCGACGAATTCATTCAAAGGAATGGCTTGGCATGAAAAACTATTCACGTCTCTATTCCATTCTGTTTCATCAAGATCAGGGGGACTCACAACATTTGATATAACCCAATTCGGTGAAGCGACGGATATATTAATTAGTTCATTAATGTTTATCGGAGCGTCCCCCAGTTCAGTTGGAGGGGGTATTAGAACAACCACCTTCGCAATAGCTCTTTTATTTCTCTTTAACTTTGCGAGAGGAAAACAGGTAATTCATGTATTTCATCGTCAAATTAAATTAATTGATGTTTTCAGGTCATATGCTGTGATTTTAGTGGCGATTGTGATGGTTTTTGTATCAATTATTATTCTTCATGTTACTGAACCAGAAATGACTTCGATTCAATTATTATTTGAAATAACATCCGCATTTGGAACGTGTGGAATGTCGCTGGGTATTACTGGAGACTTGTCTTTTTTCGGAAAAATAATTATTATGATCCTTATGTTTATTGGTCGAGTCGGTTTAATTTCATTTTTATTCACACTTGGTGGTCAAAGTAAGAAGACTCATTATCATTACCCGAAAGAACGAGTAATCATAGGATAATATTGGGCTTTCACTCACCTTATTTTAGGGTTAGGTGAAAGCCTTTATTAATGAGGAGCAATAAACGACAAATTTCGACAAAATATTAAAAATCTGCTTTATATTAGCTAAGAAATAGCATTTTAAAAGTATAATAAATGAGCGGGTATTCAAAGGACATAACTTTATGCATGGGAAGTAAACTTTAAATCAGGACTATAGTGGAGTTTAAACATATAATACAGGTGTATATATATACATAGTGAAATATAGTTTTGAATGTATCCTAGTTAACTGACAATAGCCTTTTGAACTATATCATTTTTTTATTATTTATGAAATAATCAGTATTCATTGATAGTTGCGGATTAAACGCCCTGCATGACCACTTATAATTTTCGAACCGTTATTAATAGGATTAGGAGGTAAGAGTTTGAAGACTGAGAAGGTCAACGAATTGATAGATTACTTTTTAGATGAATTAACAGATCCAGTTGCTTATTTAAGCTATGATGGTGAACTTATTCAAGTGAATGATGCATTTCATAATGCTTTTCGATTGAAAAATTTGAATAACATTCAAGAGTTATTTAGTGATGCAGCAAAAGAAACATGGAAAGAGTTTCTTGAGATAGTCGGAAAAATGCAAAAAGTAATATTCTATCTTCCAATTCAAACTAGTGTGGATACATTTTTATTTTTTGAAATTAAACTAGTATATTCTATCTCTTCTAAAGGTGTTATCGCACACTTTAAAAAACCACAAATTACAGCGAAAAGATTGGAAACCACATATGCAAATGCTTTTTACAAATCGAATCACATGATGTTTTTTATGGATCAAAATAAAATAATTTATGATTTTAATGAAATTTGTACAAATGAGTTACAGATTGATAGAGAAAAACATGTAGGAACTCGATTAAAAGACGTCTTGTGTTTACATCCTGAAATATATAATCAATATGAAACACATTTAAAAGAGGCAGTTACTAATGGGAAATCTGAATTTTACACGACAGTTAATTTAGAAAAAAGAGGTTTAAGACATTTTCAAATAAAAATAATTTATATAGAAGATACTTGTATGTATTTAATTCAGTTAGAAGATCGAACGGAACAAACAAAAATAGAAGAGGGTTTGGCACGTAAAGATACAATGTCTACAATAGGTCAACTTGCGGCTAGTATTGCCCACGAAATTCGTAACCCAATGACATCATTGAAAGGGTTTACACAACTTTTAAAAGTGTCTGCGACAGAAGAGTCCAAAAGGTATTTAACAGTAATTGATGATGAAATTATTAGAATGGAGTCGATATTGAGTGAAATGCTTATTTTATCGAAACCAAGTACAAGTGTAAAAGAGATAATTCATTTAAAAGCCTTGATATCTTCTATTGTTCAAGTAATTCTTCCTAAAGCAAATATAGACAAAGTTGAAATTATCGAAAAAAATTGCGTTTTGTTAAATTGCGCGATTTATGGTGATGAAGGAAAACTCAAACAAGTATTTCTTAACCTATTTAAAAACGCATTGGAAGCTATGCCGTCAGGTGGAACTTTAACGATAACAATTGAGCAATCACTAGAAAACGGAGTGACGGTGTCAATTGTAGATACAGGAACAGGACTGAAAGAAAAACAGTTGCAAAATATATTTACACCTTATTTCACAACGAAAGATGAAGGGACAGGGCTAGGATTACCGTTTGTATTAAAAACAGTTGAGGAACATGAAGGGACTATATCTGTTGAGAGCGAAGTAGGTATTGGTACAAAGTTCCTAGTTAAATTTCCACAACCAGCAATGAATGCGAAAGGTGAATTTATCGAAGAAGGAGTGGCATCGTCAGTTCAAAAAAAATGCGACGCTTTATATAAAGGCGCAGCATTTTTAATGAATATATAATTAATAAATATAGTTCTAGTGCTTAATCCTTCATAATCGTGTTAGCCATTTGAAGGAAAGCATCGTAATGTTCTCTTTCAGGGGTATCAAAAATAGTTAATTTTACGACGATGCCGTCTCGCTCAAAAACCAATCCTGAAAGAGTAACAGTATCTAGCTTGAGTGAAAATCCTTTTGCATGTGTAATCTCTTCGTTTGAAGGCAATAAGGATGCATCCGTAATTTCTTCGATTACGCCATTAGCACTTGAGGCCTCTAAGGTAGCGTGAATATTCTCTAAAGCGAAAGCGTGCGTTCCTTCTTCAGCAACCATTGTTTCAATGCGCATAAAAACTGTTCCGTCTCCAAAGAGCAAACTATCTCGACCGGGTTCTTCGCTTGTTAATTCGTAAGTAGGCAAGACATACATTGAATAATCTTGTTCATCACTTTTTGTAAGTTCTGCCTCTTTTTCTTTTACGTTCTCGCCATCGTTATATGTTAAAACAATTGTTTCTGTACGATTGGCAGTTAATGTCTCTTCTTTGTCGCTCGGATTATTCACTTCTGAACTACCGCTTTCCTTGTCATTAGTTGTTTCATTAGGAGTTTCACCTTCAGTTTCTTTTACGGAATCATTTTTGTCGTCAATGGTTTCGGAAGAATTTGTAGATTCTTCGATTGTATCTTCATTGTTTTTTTCATCAACGGATTCAGAGGTGCCACATGCAGCGAGTAACAATAGGATTGATAGTAGTGTAAGTGAAAAAATAAAACGGATTTTCATAGTAATTCCTCCTTAGTATATAAATAGACGTTTCTGTTAACGAAATGTTTCATATGCGCATCTTTTTCATTTGAGCAACGTCTACTAGTATTAGTTATAGTGTGCATGAATTTACTTAAAGCGTAAAGGATTTTATTTATTATAAAAAAAGTACTTGTTTTGCCGAAGTTCATCAATTGAAAAGAACTCAATTTATAGGAGGATTCATTTGGAGGGGGAATTGGAGGAAAAAGTCGAACGCATTCGTAAAGAGATGTATTTTGTGGCAAATGTTGAGGGAATCAATTCAATAAATACCATAATGCTAAGCCAGAAATTAGATCAACTACTCAATCAACTTGATTCACTTAGAAAACAAAAGCAACGGTGAAAAATCTGCTTGCACATACGTAAAATAATGATCGAATTTTATAATAATTGTTCGAATGAGGTTTAACTACGTTGGAAAAGGGGCAAAGTAAGATTGAACACAGCAACATTCTCATTTCCCCCTTTTGAGGACGAGTCCATACCCGGACCCGTTCTCCTTTTTTGTTTGTTTAAGAAAATTAAAAAATGAAAATTCTCAAGAGTTTTGATACGATAGGGTGAAATGAAGGGGGCAAATTACATTGAAAATATCGAAGGTTGGATTTATTGGTACAGGAGTTATGGGAAGTAGCATCATTCAACACTTATTAAAGGCAGGGTATGAAGTGTTTGTCTATACGAGAACAAAGGAAAGGGCAAATCATTTATTAGAAAAAGGTGCAGTTTGGAAAAATACTCCGGCCGATGCAACAAGAGGGGCAGATGTTGTTTTTACAATGGCGGGATATCCCACTGACGTAGAAAGTATTTATTTTGATGAAGATGGGATATTTGAAGGGAGTGCAGCGGGGCAACTGATTATTGATATGACAACATCGAGCCCGGCACTTGCAAAGCGAATTGCTAAAGAAGCAACTGGTCGTGAAATAGGATCAATCGATGCTCCAGTTTCGGGCGGAGATATTGGGGCTAAAAATGGGACGCTTTCAATAATGTGTGGAGGTAACAAAGTAGACTTCGAGAAAGCATTACCACTCCTTTCGATTTTCGGAAAAGATATCGTTTATCAGGGAGAAGCAGGAGCGGGTCAACACACAAAAATGTGCAACCAAATTGCAATTGCCACGAACATGATTGGCGTTTGTGAGGCGCTTGCTTATGCGTCGAGTGCGGGACTCGATCCTGAAACAGTTTTAAAGTCAATTGCATCGGGCGCGGCGGGCTCTTGGTCCTTATCCAACTTAGCACCGCGTATACTTAGGGAAGATTTTGAACCCGGTTTTTATGTAAAACACTTCTTGAAAGATATGAACATTGCACTTGAAGAGGCGGAGTCTATGAATTTGAAATTACCTGGTTTGCAACTCGCCAAAGATACTTACATTCAACTTGTTGAACAAGGATTCGGAAACAAAGGAACTCAAGTTCTCTATAAATTTTATAACTAAAGTAGATTAAGCCTAAATAAAAATAGTATTATGCCGATAAAACAAATAATGGACTTGTCAATCGTTCTTAGAATTTATTAAGGAGCTGAACATGGTGAGCATATTGCAACCAGAACTAGTGCAACATGAACAATTTGAATATGTAGAGTTCCGTGTTGGAAAAAATCATTTTGCTATAGGAATAAACCATGTTCGAGAAATTATAGAACCCGTCCCTATAACGGTTTTACCACATTTACATCCATTCATTGAGGGAATTATTCAATTGCGTGGAGAAGTTATTCCCGTGGTTGATTTGAAAAAGGTGACAGGTAACAATTGTACGAAAGCTGATGAAGAAGCAAAATTTATCATTTCCGAATTGGATGGTACAACTATAGGATTAGATGTATCAGCTGTAACTCAAATTGAGCGTATTAACTTTTCGGAAATTGAAAATGCATCGGATACATACGAAGGCCATGAAGTGCCAATAACCGGGGTTATTAAGCGTGGTAATAAAATGATTTTACTTGTAGATTTTGAGAAAGTCGTTGCTGAACAGTTAAAGTGAACTACTGGAAAATTGAAAATGAAGTGTAGCTACTTTGAATAAGTAAAATCTATTCGTAAAAAAAGACTGATTCTATGCTAGCTAGCATGAATCAGTCTGTTTTTTCAACCATCTAGATAGGATGACCGAAAGCTGTTGTTGTTTTTTAGCGCATTTGTTTTTTTTCTCTGAGTCTTTATTATTTTAGGCTTTTCCATAGGTTTCTCAAATAAAGAGGGGAATTCAACATATTTTTCTAGTAGATCCTTTGCGCTTTTCAGCCCCATTCGTTCTTGTGGGTTACGTGCAGTCTGATCTTGGTGACCAAGGTGAGGAAGGGTCTTGAAGTCTTCTTTTTCGGGAATTGTATGAAAGAGAAATTCACCGCAGCGGATTAATGTAGTTGAATGTTGTTTACTAAACTTTGGATTTTCGACAAAGTGTAAGCCAATTTTTTCAGCTTTACCGGTCACAAGTAACTTGTCGATAGCCATTTTTTTTAATACATAAAGCTGTTTATTATCTGGAGCAGTTTTCGCATGGCGATTTACTGTATAAATTGCAATCGCTATTTCTTTGGTAGAGAGTTTTGAATCCAAAATAGTCCTCCTTACAGAAAGTTTGATAGTTCATATTAAATAGTTCCCTGAAAATAATAATCAAGTAAATGAACTGATTTTATAATGGATTATCTGAACATCTATAGTATCAATATTATTGAAGGTTGTACAATTTTACATAGTCATTAAAATTTTCGATGCAAAACGAATATCATTGAACAATGATTTGATAGGTTGCATTAGTAATGTAACGTAAAGTTCGTTTTGGGATAAAGTATTTGTAAATAGGGACTACTTTAAAGACTTACCTACGGAGGATTGTAAATTGAAGAAAAGTATAGCACAAAGCCTCGAGAAATATATTGAAAAGCATTCATCTACAATGTGTCTGCTACTTGAAAAACATACAAATGATACAATACATATTCGGTATGCCAATGAAATTGCAAAGAACTACTTTTCTGTTAGTGATATCAATTTGAACGAAATAATAGGAAGTGAACTTTGGCCAGAAATAGATGTGAAAATTCGGAAATACCAAGATGATTCTAACGCGTGCTCAGAATTTTATATTAGGGTTAATGGAAAGTTAGTTTTGTTTGAGTTAGAAATACAATGGGACATTGAGAATAACAAAGAAGTATTCTACATTGAACTATGCGAACGTCAGGATCGTGTAAATGAACGTGAATTACGTATCCAATTGCAACATAAATATACATCAATGATCAATCTAAATATGGATCCTGTTTTATCTGTGAATCGGGACTGGAAAGTAATTCATGCGAATCCAGCTGCGTATGAAGAACTTGGTTATGAGGATTCCGAGTTAATAAATTTCTCGGTTAGTAAACTTTTTGGAAGCGAGAATCTTGGGTTATTGCGCGTATTTCTAGAAAGGTCATTTTCGTTAGAATCTACTGAATTGGAAAACGTATTAATTTACACTAAATATATGAAGCAATTATCGGTTAATTTGAAAGCAGTACCAACAGTTTATGAGGGCGAAGTTAGTGAGGTTCACATAATAATTCGGCAAAGTTCACTGAATCAAAAGAGTACCGAAGAGCTTCTATTTCTTTCAAATCATGACGAATTAACAGGATTATGGAATCGTAGGTTAATGAAAGAGCACTTTGTGAATGACTCAGTTTCTACATTGGAAAATAAAGGGCAACTTTATTTTATTCACATTGGTTTAGATCGATTTAAAAAAATCAACGAATCAATTGGGCATGGCGGAGCAGATGAAATATTGAAGATGGTTGCCAAAAGATTAAAAGGTATATGTCCTATGAAAGGCCGATTATATAGAAATGGTAGTGATGAATTTATTATTACACTACTGGATTACTGCAAAGAGGGTGCAGAGAAAGTTGCCCAACACATATTAAACGAGTTTAAAAAGCCACATATTTATAATGGGCATGAATACTTTGTTTCAGCGTCTATTGGGATTTCAATCTATCCACAAGACGGTAGTGTTATTGGTGATTTGCTAAGACGGTCTGAACAGGCAATGTCATATGCTAAATACAATGGTCGATCTCAATATCAGATGTATCAAAAGTCAATGAATGCAGTAATTTTTGATGAAGCCTTATTGGAATCCCATTTACATAGAGCAATCGAGCTTGAAGAATTAGAAGTATATTACCAACCTCAAATAGATTTAAGAACGGGTTATGTGAATAGTTTTGAGGCGCTACTTCGTTGGAACAATAAAAAGATTGGATTTGTTGAACCGAGTAAGTTCATTCCTATTGCCGAGGAGTCAGGATTGATTCATAAAATTGGAGATTGGGTACTTAACGAAGTGTGTACTCAGCTGAAGAAAATGCAAGACCAGCAGTTGCGTCCAGTTCGAATTGCCGTTAATATTTCACCAATACAATTTGGAATGAAATCTTTTTGCAATCAGTTAAAAGAAAAAGTGGAGAGGTATGGGATTATTGCTTCGTCTCTGGAAGTTGAAATTACTGAGAGTGCATTGACGAGTGTTGATGAGACCTTACATACATTAAACGAATTGAAAAGAATTGGTGTATTTATTTCTGTTGATGATTTTGGAACGGGTTATTCTTCACTTAGTTATTTAAAGCAGTATCCAATTGACATAATAAAAATAGATCGCTCATTTGTGCATGATATTGAAAATGATGAAAGAAACGAAGCAATTGCAAAGACAATTATTAATCTTGCGCATAATTTGGGAATGGAAGTCATTGCAGAAGGTGTCGAGAAGGAAGTGCAAGCTCAAATTTTACTTGACGCAAATTGCGAAAAAGCACAGGGGTATCTATATAGTAAAGCTGTACCTTTAAAGGAAATAATGGACAAATACTTTACTGAAGCGGAATAGTTTTGGAGGCAGATTACGGGGAAGCTTGTAATCTGCTTATTTTATGTTACTGAATACACTTTATGATACAATAATGAGTGAACATTCATTCACGGAAAAGGGGGATTTGCTATGTTTAAAGACAAAGTGATTATTATTACGGGCGGTTCAAATGGTATGGGGAAGTATATGGCGCAAAAGTTTGCGGCTGAAGGTGCAAACGTGGTCATTACGGGAAGAGATGCCGATCGATTACAAGCTGCAAAGGATGAACTCGGGAAGAATATCCATACTTTTCAAATGGACGTCCGAAATGTCGAATCGGTTGAGGCTATGGTTGCATTTGCAGACTCGAGTTTTGGTCGAATCGACGGGCTTATAAATAATGCTGCGGGGAATTTTATTGTCAATGCCGAAGACTTATCACCTAATGGGTGGAGGACAGTAATCGACATCGTATTAAACGGTGCATTCTACTGTTCAAGTTCTGTCGGGAAGTATTGGATTGAAAAAGGTACGCAAGGTTCTATTATAAACATGCTTGCAACCTACGCTTGGGATGCGGGTGCTGGTGTCGTACATTCTGCAGCTGCCAAGGCGGGCGTGATGTCTCTAACAAGAACGTTAGCTGTTGAATGGGGAACCAAGTATGGAATTCGGGTTAATGGTATAGCCCCAGGTCCCATCGAGCGCACAGGGGGTGCGGATAGGCTGTGGCAGTCTGAAGAAGCAGCTAGAAAAACACTTGAATCGGTTCCTTTAAATAGATTGGGAAAACCCGAAGAAGTTGCTGAATTAGCAGCGTTCATTATGTCTGAAAAAGCATCGTATATGAACGGGGAAATTGTCACGCTAGATGGAGGACAATATTTAAATAAGTCACCATTTTAAATTAATTAAAATGAAGAAGTTTTCACAGTAACTGTTCCTAGAATAAAACGATTTGAAAATTGTTTATTCTAGGGATACTTTTTTAGCATTTCAACATAAAAATGTCATGATTCAGTGATAATCATATGAACAAAGTGTGAAGACTTAATCTACTCATTGAATAAAGACTATCTATAAGATAGTATGATAAGAGTAATGATTGATAACGATTCTCATTTATAATCTATTAGGAGGCTTGAGAAAAACTATTCGTACATATATTTCTAGAAGTGGGGCGTACTCGTTGTGAAAAGAATTCTTTTTCTACCATTTTTAGTTAGCGCTTTTTTATTTGGACTTGCAATAGATAGCATGGAAGAAGTCCGTGCGGCTAACCTTACAGATGGAACATATCAAATTGATTTTGAAGTGTTGCAGCCCGAAACAAACTCTGTCTCAATTGCGAATGATTATTTTGAAAAGCCGGCAATCCTCACTTTAGATAATGGTGAGTACTTTGTGCAATACACAGTAAATCATAGTAAATGGGTCAAAGTCTTGCAGTCTCCTAATGGGGATTTATTTGAGGATATGCATGTCATTAGCGAAGATTTGGAAAATGATTACCGTGTAGTAGCATTTAAGGTCGACGGAAATATTTCAGATCCTGTAATGCTGAAAATGCATGTAGTTATTGAAGATATGGTGCCAGCTTATGATCATAAGTATTCGGTCCGAATGGCTTTTGATGTTGATTCCGTTGAGGAAACGGACGAGCCAGCGGTCGTTCTGACCACTTCCGAATCGGAAAAAGGCAGCAAACAAAAGCTATTCATTTATGTACTAATTGGAGTAACGGTTCTAATCGTTTTACTAGGAGCTCGTAAACTGAGTTCAGCCAAGAGAAAAAAATAATATGTAATTATGAGGAGACAAACAAATGAAGAAGCAACTAATGACGGTATTTTCAGCACTACTGATTTTATTCACTATATTACCCGCACTTCCATCCGAAGCAGCTGAATTGACGGCGGCGGAGAACCTAGAACTGGGATTTAAAGTACTTAAAGCCGAAAGTAATGATGAATCTACAGCAGGTGATTTTATGGAGAGCCCTGCTACAATTAGTGTGGAAGACGGTAAGACATACGCAACTCTGACCCTTACACAAAGCGCATTTTGGCAATCGCTACAAGTTCAAACTGGTCAACCAGGTACATTCGCTGAAGCTGAACTAGTTAGCTCTAATGAAGAAGACAACACAAGAATTGTTAAATTTGAAGTTCAAGATCTTACAAAACCTTTGAATATTAAAGCGCATATTATCGTTACAGATGTACCAGGTATTGGAGAATATGATCACACATATGACCTTCGTTTGAAATTTGACGAGATTAAAACTCCAGAAATATCAGGAATAACGGTACCAGGAGTAATTAAGGATGGAACGTATACGATTGACTATAAACCATTACATGCTACGAAAGCAGAAGTATCTGCAGGAATGGTTAGATACATGAAAACACCGGCTAAGTTAACTGTAGAAAATGGCGTGAAAGTTATCGGTTTAACATTTACAAACAATGAACAAATTACCGAGTTTAAAGTGAAACAAGGCGAGAAATTTGTAGATGCAACTGTTATCGATGTAGATGAAGAAAAAAACACTAGAACTGTAGCATTCGAAGTTGCAGACCTCTCAAAAATACTTGACACAAAAATTACTGTCTTTGTAGCAGCAGCGAATCACACGGGCAACTATGACGTCCGACTTTCATTTGATGTAGCCGTATTCGAAGACATTCAAAAATCAGATTTTAAAGAGTATATCAAAGAACTTACGACGATTGGTGTTGTAAAAGGGAAAACACCTACAACGTTTGGTCCAAATGATAAATTATCAAGAGCACAATTTGCAATCATGTTGTCCCGTGCACTAGATCTTCCGAAAGTAGCGTATAAGGGAACATTTTCTGATGTGCCAGTTAGCTTAGACTGGGCCGTTCAGGAAATCGAAGCAGCAGCAGAAGCGGGAATTACTACAGGAAGCAATGGTAAATTCCGTCCTAACGAACAAATTACACGAGAGCAGATGGCAACAATGATTATTCGTGCGATTAAATACAAAGATGAAAGTGTACTTGAAGATGTCTCAAACAACATCGTGTTTACAGATGTAGAAAAAATTGACGATTACGCAAAAGAAGCTGTTGATTTAGCAGCGGGTCTCGGGATTATTAGCGGTAAAGGAACAGAAGGCGCAAAATTCTTCGATCCTAGAAACGACGCGTCTCGTGGTCAAGCGGCTAAAGTCATTTACTACATGATCGAAAATCTACGCTAATTTATAAACACTTCATGCCGGCTTCACTGTACGATTTGTGATAGCCGGCATTGTGGTGATTAAGACGTTTTAAGTAAAGGAGATAGTACTTTGAGAAAGAAAGCCATTACATCATTAGGTATATTATTTTTTGTGATGACACTATTTTCGATTGTATCACCACAACAAGCATCTGCGAATTCCAAGTTTGCAGACGGTGAGTACACAATTCCTTTTACCGTTTTAAAGGGAAATAGTAATGAACAATCAGCAACGGCGGAATATGTCGTGAGTCCCGCTAAAGTAATTATACAAAACGGAAATACACATGTTGTAATGACGTTAAATAATAGTTCTTGGTGGCAGTATTTTAAAGTGAACTCTAGTGATGTGCAAGTATTGAGTGAGAATGGTGATAAGCGCGTAGTAAAGTTTCCTATTCAAGATGTTGAACAATTGGTCAATGCCAAAATTCATATCATCGTGACGGGGATTCCAGGGTTTAATTATGATAATAAATACGATATTCGCTTCAAATTTAATAGTTCGAATATCCCATTGGCATCCATTCCTGAAAAGCCAGTAAATCCAGCGCCTCCAGCACCTGCACCATCTACTCCAAATAAAGTGGAAACAAAACCTTCTCAAAAGCCAACTGAAAAACCAGTCGAGAAGAAGGAAGAGATTGTGATGAAAGAGATTGCAGAAAAGGTAGAAACAAACGAGAAAGCTACGGATAAATCGAACAATCAAAAAAACGTAAACGAAGAATCTATAGAGTCAGTCGATGTAACTGTGCAACCGGAGGATGAAGAAGCTTTTGATACAGATAGTGATGAAGCTGAAGCTAGCGAATCCGACGAGCTGGAAGTTAACAATGCCGAAGAACCAGAAGAGCTTGTAGAAACAGCAGACGAAGAAGTAATGGATGAGTTGAAATCTGAAAGTAAGTCAAACATTAGCAAAACACTATTCTTGGTGATCATTGTTGCCATCTTACTAGGCGTTGCATTCGTTTACATTAGAAAGAAAAAATCTCAAATTTAACAGTAAAATAGTTAGGGTCTTGATCTAGTACAGTTTGACGTAGTTTCGTTCGAATTTTGAATGGAGCTTTAGGCAATGTTCAAAAACTGTGCTATCCTCGGAAGTTCTAACTTAATTCAACGGGAGTTTTTTGCTAAATGAGTATAGAAACCGAGCACTTTTACATATGCATTAAGGAGTTGTGAATGAACTATGCGAAAAACAATTAAAACAATGTGGATGCTCATAGGACTGCTCGCGTTGGCAGGTTGTTCATCACAAGGTGGGGCTTCGTCTACTGCTATACCAAGTGATCCGGATGGGAATCGAATCATTGCTACGACAGTCGCACTCACAGAAGTAATGGACGCGCTTGAAATCGACCTAGTCGGCATTCCTTCTAGCTATAAAGATCTACCCAAACGTTATGAAGGCGCAAGAGAAGTCGGAAATCCAATGAGCCCCGATATGGAAATGCTGTTATCTTTGAAACCGACGGAAATCTTATCGGTGACAACACTGAAATATGATTTAGAATCCCTATTTGAAGAGAGAAAAATTGACATGACCTATGTCAATTTAGAAAGTATCGATGCAATGCATAGTGAAATTTTGGCATTAGGTGAAAAATACAATCGATCAGAGCAAGCAGAGGCAATCATTAATCGGTTCGAAGAAAAAGTTTTCGAAATCAACAAGAATGCAGAAGGAAGAGCTCAGCCTTCCGTACTCATATTACTTGGAATTCCGGGAAGCTACCTCGTTGCAACGGAACATTCTTACATCGGTGATCTCGTTAAACGAAGTGGCGGAAAAAACGTTATCACAGGTGAAACCGTTGAATTTTTATCTTCAAATACAGAATCCCTCCAGCAGGCAAAACCAGACATCATTTTAAGAGCTGCCCATGGCATGCCAGAGGAAGTCATTAAAATGTTTGATGAAGAGTTCAAAACGAATGACGTATGGAAACATTTTGAAGCCGTCAAAAACAATCGGGTCTATGATTTGGATGAACTACTTTTCGGAACGACGGCCAATCTGGCGGCAGCCAGGGCATTGGATGAATTGCAAAAAATGTTCTATCCGGAATGAAGGAAGGTAAAGGGATGTTTCATATGAATAAAAGAACACTTAGTTTTGCCGGCGTCATTATTTTACTTATACTCGTTACCATTCAATCTGCGATAACAGGGACGATTAAGGTGACACCGGTGGAATTAATCCAAGGATTGTTAACGGGAACTAACGATGAAGTTTCGATTATTAAAGATTTACGACTACCACGAATTATTATCGCTTTATTCGCAGGAGCGGCCCTTTCGGTTGCGGGTGTTCTTTTACAAGCTGTGATGCGTAATCCGTTGGCGGATCCGGGTATTATTGGCGTATCAGCGGGCGCTGGATTTATGTCAATCCTCGTATTAGCCTTTTTTCCAACCCTCTATTTTTTTGTACCACTTTTTGCATTTATAGGCGGTGCATTTGCTTTTTTACTCGTCTACTCTCTTTCATGGAAGTCAGGACTTGACCCACTTCGAATGATTCTAATCGGAATTGCGATCAATGCCTTGTTTACTGGGTTAAGTCAGGGACTTGGATTTAGTGGAAATGCAATGACACAATCAATCAGTCAAATAACAACGTCTACACTGACAATGAAAAAATGGACTGACGTAGATGTCATTGTGTTATACGGCACAATCGGGCTTATTTTGGCTTTCGTCGTCTACTCGTGGTGTAATTACCTGGCACTTGAAGATCGAACAGCTAAAAATCTAGGGGTCAACGTTAATCTTGCGCGGTTTGTTATTTCACTCGTGGCCGTACTACTTGCATCAGTTGCAACGGCGGTTGCAGGTCTTTTTGCATTTGTCGGTCTGCTTATTCCACATATTGGTCGGTCATTAGTTGGTTCAGATCACAAAGCGCTAATTCCATTTTCAGCACTTGCTGGAGCCCTTCTAATTGTAACCGCAGATACATTAGGTCGAACAATAATAGCCCCCAATGAAATACCAGCATCGATTATCATGGCCGTTATCGGAGGACCTTTCCTTATATTCTTATTGAGAAGGAGTGGGCGTATTTATGGAAATTAATAACATTACTTTTTCCTATGATAAAAAAGTGAATACGTTACATGCAATCAATAGTGCCATTGATGTTGGGAAAATTACAACGATTATTGGTCCCAATGGTTGTGGCAAATCAACACTTCTTGGCGTGATGTCAAATAATTACCAACCGCAAAGCGGACAAGTATATTTGATTGGAAAAGAATTATCTGCATTCAAACCAAAAGAATTGGCAAAAAAATTAGCCGTTGTTCACCAACAAAATAATGCCCCGCCAGACGTGACCGTTGAAAAACTCGTGAGTTATGGACGGATTCCCTATAAAAATATGTTTGCATCGACAACTGATGAAGATGAAGAAGCGATTGCTTGGGCACTTGATTGCACAAACCTTTCCGATATGAGAAACGTACCGATTGATGAATTGTCTGGCGGACAGATGCAGCGTGTGTGGATTGCGATGGCTTTGGCACAAAAAACACCCTATTTATTTTTAGATGAACCAACTACATTTCTCGATATCTATTACCAATATGAATTATTGGAATTAATTAAGACTTTAAATAAAACGCATGGCATATCCATTGTGATGGTCTTACACGACATTAATCAGGCGATTCGTTATAGTGACCAAGTGATTGCGATGAAAAACGGAGAGATTATTGTAAAGGGCATACCAGAGGATGTGCTTACGGCACAATCAATCAAAGAAATTTATGGGGTAAATGTCGTAATGAAAACAGATAAAGAAACAGGAATGTACATAGTTCCAATAGGAATATAGTTTTATTCAACCGATTGTTCAACACTCGAACAATCGGTTTTTTCATGTTAAGAATTTTCATTGGGTGCCGAATAATGGTATGATAGATGAGAAGAAAAAAGTAAGAAAAGTAGAGCGATAGAAGGAGCCGATTTACATGATTTCGGTAAATAATAAAGAATTTCTTTTTGAGCCAATCTCCGACTACGTCATTTCAGCTGAAAAGGTTGCACACGTCCAGGTTGGTAACAATGCGGAACATGCACTGCTTGTTCTAACGAAAACTGGGTATTCCTCAATACCAGTACTGGATTCAAAGGATCGACTTCAAGGGTTATTAGGTATTCGAATGATAACGGATTCGATTTTAGGATTATCTCATATTGAATACGAAAGATTGCCAGATTTGAAGGTCGATGAAATTATGGATACGGATCTTCCGATAATCCGAATGACAGATCGGTTTCAAAAAGGGTTTGATTTACTAGTTAACCATCCATTTCTCTGTGTGACGAATGAGGATGGAACATTTGCGGGTATATTAACAAGAAGAGTACTTTTAAAGCAGTTAAAAAAATATATATATTCCGTGGAATAACGGACTACAAAAGAGACTCCGTAGATGGGGTCTTTTTTGTTGAAAGAAAGGATCAACGAATGGATATTCATATCAAAAAAACAAACCGGCCATTGGTCCTCGCTTCAGTTATGCTAGCAATGTTTGTGGGGGCTGTCGAGGCGACGATTGTAACAACAGCTATGCCAGTAATCGCATCCGAATTAGGTGGTTTTTCAAGGTATAGTTGGATATTTTCCTCTTATTTGTTAATGAGTACAGTGACCGTTTTAATTTATGGGAAACTAGCTGACTTATTTGGAAGGAAGCCCGTTTTTTTCGTTGGGTTAACCATCTTCTTAATCGGTTCTGTACTTTGTGGTTTCGCAACATCTATGGAGATGCTGATTGGATTTAGGCTTATTCAAGGTCTTGGTGCGGGGGCAGTTATGCCAATCGCAACAACAATTATTGGAGATATATATTCCACCGAAGAAAGAGCTAAAATTCAAGGCTATTTGTCAAGTGTTTGGGGAATTTCGGCCGTTATGGGCCCGGTAATTGGTGGGATTATCGTCCATTATATTAGTTGGGAATATGTCTTTTGGGTAAATGTTCCCCTTGGAATTATTGCGATGATTGGAATTGCTAAGTATTTTCATGAACCGGCTAGGGAAGGGAAAGCAAACATCGATTATAAAGGGGCTATTTTGCTTGCAACGTCCTTGTCCCTCATTTTATATTGGTTGGTAGAAGGTGGAAATTCGTTTAACAGATTATCAGTATCTAGTATGATTTTATTAATTTCAGGACTTATTTCTTTAGCTTTATTCGTTTTAGTTGAGCGTACAGCAATCGAACCAATGATGCCTTTTTCAATATGGAGAAATCCGGTTATACTTTATGCGAATTTAGTGTCGCTGACAACGGGCGTTATTATGATTGGCATCTCAACATATCTACCTACATTTGTTACAGGAGTTATGGAACAACCAGCTATCATTGCTGGTTTTACATTGACTGCCATGTCAATAGGTTGGCCACTTGCATCATCTCTTGCGGGGCATTTACTTATTCGCCACGGGACATTTTTAGTATCTTTTGCCGGGGGGATATCCTTAGTTTTAGGAACTACATTATTTATTTTAATGAGCCCAAGTTCAGGTCCCTGGTGGGCGGCTATGTCTAGCTTCTTCATAGGAATTGGAATGGGCTTAACGAGTACTTCATTTATCGTAACAATTCAAGGTGCTGTACCGAGGAAGAATCGAGGAGCAGCCACAGCCGCAAATATGTTCATGCGGAATTTTGGAAGTACTCTGGGTGCTGCGTTTTTTGGTGCAATTTTGAACGGCACCTTACTAATGCATTTTCAGGAAAAGCGAATTGATTTTGAGTTAGATGAAATCAACCAACTTTTAACAGAAGAAAGTAGACAGGCATTACCTAAAGATCAAGTATTCCTTTTACAAAATGCACTAGACAGTTCATTGCAGTGGGTTTTTATCGGAGGCGGCATTTTTGCTGTAGTTAGTTTGCTTCTCATATTACGTATTCCACGCGGGAAGGAGTTAGCAAATGTCGATGACTGAACTTGAAATTATAAAAGCACTTGCTGAAGAAGGAAATATGCGGAAAGCGGCAGAACGTTTATTTTTATCGCAGCCAGCCCTTTCACAAAGGTTACAATCGATTGAAAAAGAATGGGAGACATTGCTATTTATTCGATCACAGAAGGGATTAGAACCAACTCCGGCTGGAGAACAAGTCATTGCTTATGCTAAAGAGGCGATACTTCAAAGAGAAGTGGTTTTTGAAACAATATCTTCGATGATTAATAAAGTGCATGGGACGTTAAAAATTGCATGTGCATCGATAGTCGGTCAAATGTGGTTGCCACAAGTTTTGAAAGAGTACGTTGAACTCTATCCGGATGCTGAAATTTCATTGATGACAGGATGGAGTTCGGAAATTGTGCAAGCACTTTATGATCGCGAAGCACATGTGGGAATTGTTCGTGGAAAAACAGACTGGAAAGGTCATAAAACACATTTGTTTCGAGATCGCCTGTATCTTGTAGATCGTGAAATAACATCAATAGAAGAATTGCAGGATACAAATCGCCCATTTGTTCAGTTTAAAAGTGATTCGAACTATCATATGGAAATTCAACGTTGGTGGAACAACCATTTCACGCGCAAAGCAGCCCGCGAAATTACTGTCGATCAAATTGAAACTTGCAGGCAGTTGGCACTAAACGGTATTGGATATGCGATTCTACCAGCGATTACATTGACTGGAGACGAAAAAGTCAATAAAATCCCATTACTGAATAGTGAGGAAGAATTCGAATTAACAAGAGACACATGGCTAATTGGTTACGAATCTTCATTTGAATTAAAACAAGTGCAAGCCTTTGCCGAAGTACTTCAAATTCACGCTGAAAGATTAAGAAATTCTGAATATTTCAAAGCAAAAGGAACTTTAAGCGAACTCAATCGTACTAATAATTAAGAATTTAATGTCATTCATTGGGGGAAGATGTGATGAGAAGGAAGATTTCAGCGTGGCTGTCACTCTGTTTGCTGCTAATATTGATCCTACCAGGAATTCCTGTGCTAGGGGCTACGGATATAAAAGTAGACGTATCTACGGGGCTTGATGGGAAAACAAAATACGGTAAGGGTGCACCGGTAACAATAACAGTCGAAAATAATGGACCTGATTTTAGTGGTGATATTGTAATTGATATACAACAATCTTATAGTCTTGGTTCAGGACACGCGATTCAATTTGATATCGGTACCGGTGAAACAAAGTCAATTAACTACATACTCCCGAATACGGAAGATGGGTATATGTTTGGGTCGGGTATGAACAAGCGAATCCATTTATTTGAAGGTGGATGGAAAAAAGGAAAAGAGTTGGAATATAAAGGTTCAGGCTTACTTACTTCATCTTCATTTCAAATGGATGCTGCATTTATAGCCACCTTCACAAAGAATTCGGATCGATTGGTCGCCATTAAAAACTTAAATCTTAAGGGAGCGGAGACAACGCAAGTAATTGACGCTTCAAAAATGGATAGTGCGAAACTTCCCATCGATCCTGTTGGATGGGAAGCGGTTGACCACATCATTGTGGATGAATATCCGCTTGCTGATTTGGATGATTCAGTCCAGCAAGCTCTTCTTAGTTGGGTTGAATCAGGTGGGACACTCGTTATGGGTGCATCAGATAACGTAGAAGCTGAAGCAGGCATATTTGGAGAGTACTTATCACTAAAATTAAAGGAAACTTCGGAAATAAATCCACTTACTTTTAGTGAATGGCTGCAAGCAGAGGGATTTGAAGATTCGGTTCCGGCTTATCAAACAGAACGTCAGGGCGATGCGAACATCGTTCTAGAAGATGAAGGGAATGCAATTATTGCATTTCGAAAAGTTGGAAAAGGTTTTGTCTACCAAACTGCATTTTCATTAGGAGACGAACCGATAGCAAAGTCTTCAAGTATGCCTGGCCTTTGGGAAAAGTTACTGAGTGAAGGTAGAAAGTCCTTCCAGCCAGGGTACTATCAAAATCAAGGAAGTCTAGAAACTATATCTTACACAATAGGGCAGTCAAATGAATTGTTCTCATCATTTAAAGTATCCGCACCATTAATGTTCGGTATTATTATTTTGTATATTATTCTAATTATCCCTGTCTTATATTTTATATTGAAAAAGAAAGACAAACGTGAACACACATGGTGGATTATTCCAAGTATTGCTTTGGTCACATCGCTGGCTATTTTTGGATACGGAGCGAAAGATCGAATTGGGCAAGCGCAAGTTCAGCAATCGGCTGTTCTTCATGTGGAAGACGGCGGAAAAATGAAGGCCTATTTTGCAGAATCTATATTATCTAATAAATCCGGTGATTTTACTTTCAACGCACCTATAGGAACGAAGTTTACGACCTCATTGGGTGAAAATTTCTTCGGTAACAATACGACTGCAAACTATAAAAAGGCGATTATTGAAAATGATGTAGTCAATTCCAAAATTCATTTGCGCGATATTGGTTACTGGAATGTAGCGAGCTTATACGGAGAACTGACACTAGATAATCTGGGGGCATTGAATGTAGACCTCACTGTAGAAAATAAAAAACTAGTGGGTTCCATAACAAATGATTATCCATTCTCACTTTCGGATATCTCAATTTGGTCAGGAGCAGATTTAATCCCAATCGGAAATATAAGTCCGGGGGAAACAGTACAAATTGACGAGAAAATAGCATCTCCCACTTTATTGCCAATCAGTCAGATGAATCATCAGTCGATGAATCCTCAGCAAACAGACGATCTAGAGGTAATGAGAAAAGAAGGTATGATTAATTTTTCTAGCCAAACGATGCAAGATGTTCGAAAACCTACCATTATCGGTTACACAGATACGCAAGTAATTCCAGTTGAATTAGAAAAGGTTAATCCAAAAATGTCCGCCTTAACGATGATTGTTCAACCAATAGATGTGAATATCTCATTGAATGGTCCGTTGACACTTGAGACAGAAATGTTTGCTATGTCAATCGTTTCTGAGGAGTCGAATATGGAAGCGGAAGTTATGGACTTCCAATTTAATGAATATATCTTTCATGAGTCTAAATATATTCAAACATTTGAACTTCCTGCAGAGCTAGCAATAATGGAAATGAACTGGTCAGAACTCGAATTGAAGAATATACAAAGAGAATTCTACTCGATTAGTTTGTTAAATGTGCAAACTGGACTTTATGAAAAACAAGATGCTGGAACTGTAAAAATAATTGAGGGTGTCAACCAATATATTTCACCAGAAGGTACATTGTCCGTTCGACTTGAATTTATCGGTTCGAGGGAAGGAACGTATACAACTGTTCCCGAACTTCGGTTAAAAGGGGAGGCCGTGCAATGATTGAAATTAAGGGACTAACAAAAAAATATGGTCAATTTAAAGCACTAGATGACCTCACGCTATCGTTAGAAGAAGGCACGGTTTTTGGTTTTGTAGGAGCGAATGGTGCGGGTAAATCTACCACCTTTTTGATACTCGCAACTTTACTGCAACCAACGGCAGGCGAAGTGCTTATTAACGGTGTTAGTGTTCGGGAAAATCCGACCGAGATTCGAAAGATGATTGGCTATATGCCTGACTTTTTTGGAGTTTACGATCAACTAAAAGCAGAAGAATATTTGGATTTTTACGGGGCTAGTTACGGGATCCCTGAAAAAGAACGTTTAAAGCTTATTCCTCAGCTTCTTGAACTTGTTAATTTAACGGATAAAAGATATGAATACGTCGATTTGCTCTCAAGAGGTATGAAACAACGACTTTGTCTTGCGCGTAGTCTCATCCATGATCCGAAAGTTCTTATTCTTGATGAACCTGCTTCTGGACTAGATCCACGTGCACGTGTTGAAATGAGGGACATTCTTAAGACGTTGAAGAAAATGGGGAAAACAATTTTAATTTCATCTCATATACTTCCCGAACTGGCAGAGATGTGTGATGAAATAGGTGTGATTGATAAAGGTCGGCTTGTTGCTCATGGTTCAGTGAAAGAAATTCAAGCTAAGTTGCAAGGTGAATCAGTAATTTCAGTTCGTTTCCAAGGGAATGCTGAAGCTGTAATGAGATTTTTTGAAGAAGAAGCATTTATTTCAAATATTGATGTTCAAGACACTGAAAATAAAATGACATTTACATTTAAAGGAACAGAAGAACAACAAGCTGATTTATTAAAACGGGCGGTTTTGAAAGACTTCTCAATTCTTTCCTTTTCAGAACATGTCACGAATCTCGAAGACGTGTTTATGGAAATTACGAAAGGAGTCAATTGACATGAAAATGAATTTTGATAATCCTGTATTCTCGAAGGAATTGAAATTGAGATTTAGATCGTCGAAAAGTTTTATAGGTGTTTTGTTTTACTTAATTGCCATGTGTATTTTTGTGTTTGGTTTTATTTACTTGACGAAAAATATAAATGGAACTTCCTATTTCACACCAGATGAAAGTTTTATTTTATTCACAGTCTTATCATTTATTCAACTAGGATTAGTTCTATTTATTACTCCTGGTCTTACAGCTGGTGGGATTAGTACAGAACGTGAAAAACAGACATTATCCATTTTACTGACAACGTCTCAAAGTTCATTTCAAATAATATCTGGTAAGTTACTGTCTTCGATTGCATTTTTATTATTATTAATCGTTGCAGCCTTACCTATATATAGTTTAGTTTTCTTGTTTGGTGGAATCTCTCCAACGGATTTTGGACGTGTATTTTTATACTTGTTTGTAACGCTTTTTACAATAGGTAGTATTGGAATTATGTTCTCGACGCTTATAAGAAGAACGATTGTATCTATGATTGCAACTTACGGTACAATGCTTTTCTTATGTATTGTAACGGGCTTTCTGTTTATTATCGCTACAGAATTGTTTTCTTTTGGACTAATGGGAGGAGCGAAGACTTCTTACTTAGGATACTTCCTAGCCTCAATCAACCCTGGAATTCTGATGGCTTCGATTTTAACACCAGCGGTTGGAGAAGCGATTGCTGAAAGTACGCTTATTAAGTTTCCAATATGGGCAAGTTATTTAATTATCTATAGTTTAATTACTGTTTTATCAATATTCATATCGGTGAAAAATTTACGAGTCAATATGAAACGATCGAAGTAATAAGGAGGGAATCGAATGAGGAAAAGTATACCTTTGTCAACGTATATTCGTAAGTCACTTCATAGACTTCGGTTAGAGAAAGCTATTTATTCACTGCAAACAGGTTTATGTGCTGCCTCATTCGGTGCAGTCCTAATTCTGCTATTCTCTCGTTTTTTCATACTGCTAAATTACGGTTGGTATGCGTTTACGATAGGAATTTCAGTAATCGTACTGACATTCCTTTTTATTTACATGAACAGAATGCGAGAAGTCGATGCGGTTCGAAAACTGGATGAATATATGCCTGATAATCTATTATTAACGGCTGTATTTGTTGAAGGAAAGGAATCTCCACTTGAGCAGGCAATCGTTCGTTCTGCTGAAAAAAATGTGGGTGATGCCTACTCAAACTTTAAAAAAAGAACGAAGAATTATCTACATCCAAAAATGCTAGGTGGATTTGGTGCGTTTTCTGTCGTCCTGTTGTTACTAATTTACTTTCCTTCTCAGCCTCAAATAGAGGCAGGGACAATTCAGAAGGAAAATGAAATTATCGAAGAGATGAAAGAGGACGTGAAAGAATTAGTTCAGAAGCAAGAAATTCCAGACGTTGAAAAGATTATGAAAGAGCTTGAGTTACAACTAGAAGAGTTGTCCACATCTGAAGAGGTTTTAAGAGAACTTGTAAAAAAACAGAAAGAAATTCGATTGAAAGAGCAGCGTTTGGAGGATAAAAAAGCGCTTGCTGAAAAGTCGGGACTTTCAAGTGATGCACTTTCATCTGAAGAGGAAAGTGAGTTAAAAGAACTTGGTGAACTTGCAGATAAGCTTGCACAAAGTATCGGAAAGAATCAGACGGCTCTCAACAAAATAGGAAAAGCACCTAAACTACCATCACTTGCCAGCGCAGGCAATACAGCTGGAGAAGGAAAAAATGATGGCAAGGAACCAAGTGGCAATCCCACAAACGGACAAAACGAGACTGCTAACCCGACTGAAGGGGAAGGCGAAGGACAGGGAGAAGGCGAAGGACAGGGAGAAGGCGAAGGACAAGGCCAAGGCGAAGGTCAAGGCGAAGGGCAAGGCGAAGGACAGGGCGAAGGGCAAGGCGAAGGACAGGGCGAAGGGCAAGGGCAAGTGCAAGGGCAAGGGCAAGGGCAAGGGCAAGGGCAAGGGCAAGGGCAAGGGCAGGGGCAGGGGCAGGGGCAAGGGCAAGGACAGGGTCAAGGGCCGGGGATTGGTCAAGGTTCTGGAGGTAGAGACTTGCTTTCAATCCCGAATAACCGAATAGGTGACAATACGGGCCCTACAGTTGATGGGGGTAGCCTTGGTGAAGGAGAAATAAGTGAAGAACATGAAACGACTTCAGGAAAAGCAGAAAGAGGAACTGTGCGTCCATATTCCGAAGTGATCGGAAACTATAAAGAATCTTATTTAAAAAGTACAGATAAAATGAAGTTACCACCGGATTTACAGCGTATTCTTTCGGATTACTTTTCTTCAATCGAATGAGATGGAATGGGAGTGTTTAAATGACTTTTACACCAGAGCAGTTTAAAGAAATGAGTGAAAAGTTAAGAACTGTCACTAGTGAAATTGAAAAATTTATTGTTGGGCAGGAAGAGGCCATCGAATTTTCATTATACTCGATACTCGCTGACGGTCATGCCTTACTAGAAGGGCTTCCTGGATTAGGTAAGACGATGCTTATCCGAACAATTTCAGAGGTGCTAGATCTTTCGTTTTCGCGTATTCAGTTTACACCGGATTTAATGCCGGCGGATATAACTGGAACAAGTATTTTAGAACGGAATGAGGAAGGTCTCCAGAGATTTGCATTTAAGGAAGGCCCAATATTTAGTCAAATGGTTTTGGCGGATGAAATTAACCGTGCGACTCCAAAGACGCAAAGTGCATTACTTGAAGCGATGGGCGAGAAAACAGTTACAGTTTTAGGGGAGACACGGAAAATGGCAAAGCCATTCTTCGTTCTAGCTACACAAAACCCGATTGAAATGGAAGGAACATACCCACTTCCTGAAGCGCAAATGGACCGATTTCTATGTAAAATCCTATTGCCTTACCCAAAGAAGTCCGAGTTGAAAGAGATTATGATGCGAACGACAGGTACACGTGATATCCAAATTAATAAAGTGATGGGAACATCTGAAATTGTACGTGCGCAAGAAATGGTAAAAGCGGTGATCATCGCCGAAGAAATGATTGATTATGCAGTAGATTTAGTCTCTGCAACCCAAAACCAAACTGATTTAACGACCGATTGGGGAAATTATGTTCAGTATGGAAGCGGGCCAAGAGGACTTCAATCTATTATTAAGTTAGCTAAGGCTCGTGCACTTCTGTCAGGTCGCTACCACGTTTCCATAGCCGATATTAAAACGGTGGCAAAGCCCGCACTTCGACATCGCATTCTTATTAATTATGAAGGAGAAGCGGAAGGTATTGACGTCGATGTGCTTATCGATAAGTTGCTCGTAGATGTTCAACAAGGAGCACCTGCCTGATGAATAAGCCAGGTGCTGGATTGTTTCCTGACCGACTCACAAAACGACTAGGTGCCTTGTCGATTGTATCCAAATCTGGTCGTCTTGGTCATCATAAAGGGACGCATCGTTCTCGAAAAACAGGTGCTTCTTTAGATTTCTCAGATTACAGAGAGTATCATCCCGGCGATGATCTTCGCCACATTGACTGGAATGTTTACGCTCGAACAGAAAAGCCTTTCATCAAACAGTATTTGGATGAACAAGAGATGCGCATTCATATTGTACTCGACCCTACAAAGTCTATGGGAATCGAAGGTAAATGGGATTTTGCTCGGCAGCTATCCATTGCACTAGGCCATATCGGGTTAAAAAGCGGGGATACGGTTTCTTTTTCTACATGGACAGAAGAGAGAAACATTTTATTTCGAAAAAAAGGAGCCGCACATCGTTCCTCACTAACGAAAATTATTTCTTCAATCGAAGAACCACAAGAAGTGTCGAGCTTTGCGGACCAAGTACTAAAACATATTCCAAAAGCAGTTACGGTTCTTTTTATACTTACAGACGGACTTGAAGAAACAAAGAAGTGGGAGCAGTTATTTAGAAGGCTTCCTGGAATCTGTGCGGATGTTCGAATTGTTACTGTACACTCCAAGGAAGAAGAATCCCCAGATTATGAAGGGGATATTCGATTTGTTGATGTTGAAAGTGAGCAAGGCGTCGAAGTGACGATGACGAGTCGTTCCCGTTCAGATTATTTGAAATTAAAAACGGTTCATGAAGCGCAAATGGTTTCTCTTGCTAGAAAATATGGCATCCAACTCCTTCGTGCAGAGGTGTCTGAAGGAGTAATGGAAACGGTTGCTAAAAGGATGAGACATATTGGTTGGGTTAGGTAAAAGGGGGACGGTTGAATGGGGTTCAATAACTTAGCATTTGCATGGACAGCGCTGTTTCCGATAGCCGTTCTTCTTTATTATTTTTTCCGTAAAAAATATGAAACACGATCAATCTCCTCAACGTTGTTTTGGGAGCAATCGATGAAGGAAACAAAAGTCTCTCCTTATTTGAAGGAGTTACAACGAAATGCTTTGTTTTATTTGCAAATGGCTGCGCTTCTCTTATTTTTAATTGTATTGCTAGCGCCCTTTATTACGAAAAAAGAGATTGCGAGTAAGCAAACGATATTCGTCGTCGATACGTCCGCTTCGATGCTTGTGGAAAAAGACGGCATCTCTTTATTTGAAGCACATAAAGAGTCGATGAAAAAGTTGGTTTCATCAAGTGATAGTCAGCAGATTACGATCGTGACTACTGGCAAAGAACCAGAAACGATTATCCGGGAAGAAAAGAATAACGATGTAGTAAAGTCTGCGATTGATAATTTAGGCGCTACATATGATCATGAGCACATATCTCGAGCGATTGAATTTGCAAAGTCGATTGCTACCGGAAATGGTACTGAGATTCAAATTTTTACGGATTTCTTAGATAGGACATCACTGCCTGATGGGGATGGTTCACTTGTTTGGTCAGTCCATGGAAGTGAAGGAGCAGTATCTAATGTATCCATCGATAAGTTTGGTGCAATTCAACGTACAGATACAATGGAGTCTATCGTTAAAATCGTAAACCATGATGACAAATTAAATGAAGGTGTTCTTTTAATTAAAGATGCGCTTACCGATAAATTGATTGCAGAAGAAAAGTTTGAAGTAGAACCTAAGCAAGATCACCTCCTGTCATTTAAGGATTTACCACTGACTCGTGCAATCCAAGCGGAGATTAAAGTCGATGATGGTTATAAAGCTGACAATACAGCTTATTTTCTTCTAGGAAATGAGTATTCAGATGTTCTTGTAGACGGGAATTTACATCAGTTGGTAAAGACGGCTTTTGAGGCAATTGGATTACCAGTTTCAACAGGGTCGTTGACGAATCGGGATAAGGGCGCGATTGTTGTTACTAATGACGTTTCGCTACTGAGTGAAGGATTGAATCCCGTTGTGTTAATAGGTAGAAACGATGAATCTTCTAAACCAATCAGTGGAGTGGCAAAAAGTTTCAAAGACGCTCTTTTTACAGTTTCGGACATTGGAGGTATTTACGTAAGTGAGCTATATCCTCCAATTGAAGGATTTACAACGATTGCAACTGTTGGAGATGAACCGTTCATTCAAAAGTCGGTTAGCGGGGATATAGCGATTCTTTCTGACATTGAAATGACAGATTGGCCACTCCATCCATCTTTTCCTTTATTCATATGGAGTGCGGTTGAAATGATTCATTCTGAAGCGAATTCACTAGGGAACTTTGCTCCAAATGAAAGAAGAGCGGTTATCGGAAGTGAAATGGAAATCTATACAGCAAAGGATGAATTCGTAACGACTATCCTCCAAGGTGCCAGTTTCAAAGCACCAGCAATGCCTGGAATTTACAAAGCTCGTGAAAACGGTGCTGAGAAATTATTTATGGTCGGTCTTGAGGATATTGAAAAGGAATTAAAGGAGGGCGCTTCATTCCGAGTGAATCAAGTTGACCGAGCAGATGGTATAGAATTGGGTAAAAAGATGGTTGGATCTTTATTGATCCTTCCAATTCTTTTACTCCTTCTAATTGAATGGGAGGTGCAAAGAAGACGTGGATATCCGAATTGAACACCCTTTATGGCTTCTTTTGCTCATCCCGGTTAGTTTATATATAGTTTACACTTGGAAATCGTCTGGTATGCGTCTGAAGGCTAAAGGAACGACTCTGTTCGTCCTTCGCTTATTAGCTATCGGGTTACTCATATTTGCACTCACTGCACCGTATAGCTCACTCCGTGTGGAGGAGGAACAGATTCTTTTTATAGTCGATCGTTCGGCTTCGATTGAAAAGAGTGGGGGAGATGCGGATCGTTGGATTGCAGAGGGTTTAGCAGCGCGAAAATCCAATCAATCCGTAGGTCTTTATTCGTTCGCACATACATTTCGAACGGATACGTTACTGACAGAAGCTGAGGTTACTGTTTCTGCAGTAGAGAAAGTACAGGGCGAAGATGGGACAGATATCACAAAGGCTGTTGACTTGGCCTCTTCAGTAGCGAAAAAAAATGTTGCTACTCGAATTGTTTTACTTTCTGATGGGTTGGAGACAACAGGGTCGATTGAGGAACTTCTACCCAAGTTTAAGGGGAGCCCAGTTCAGATTGACACCGTTTTGCTTGAATCCCCAATAGTAACAGATGCATCAATCACTCTTTTTGAAACCCCGAGAACTGCATATATCGGGGAAAAGCAAGTACTCAATGTAGAGGTTGAATCTTCTTCGCGTACGGCAGGGGAGTTAATCATCTACCGCAATGATAGTGTAATTAGTAAAGAACCCGTTTCGCTAGAACCTGGAAACAATTCATTCACATTTCGTACGGATGCTTCAGGTGAAGGCCTTTTAAAATATGAAGCTAAGCTCGTTGTTCCTAATGATGGGTTTTTAGAAAACAATCAAATGCTTTCCGTAACAATGATGGAAAGCTCACCCCGTGTACTTATTGTTGAAACTGAACGGAACCCATCAGTCATACCGACATTACTTGATCAAGAAGCCATTCAAGTTGACGTAGTTGATGCAAAGCAATTACCCGAAACATTATCGGGCTATATGGGGTACCATGCGATTTTGTTTGATAACGTACCTGGTCATCTTGTTGGAGAAGAAAAAATGGCGATGATTGAGCAATCTGTCAAAAGCTTCGGTACTGGGTTTATGATGGTAGGCGGGGATGAGAGTTTTGGATTGGGCGGCTATTTTAAGACGCCGATTGAGAAACTTTTGCCAGTTGAAATGGAATTGAAAGGAAAAGAGCAATTACCTTCCCTTGGTTTAATGATTGTAATGGACCGTTCAGGCAGTATGTCGGGGCAAAAGATTGTACTTGCAAGGGAAGCGTCGGCTCGTTCAGTTGAATTATTACGTGATGAGGATTCATTTGGATTTATTGCTTTTGACGATAAGGTATGGGATGTCATTCCTTTAGAAAAATTAGAAGACAAGAACTCTGCAATTGAGAAAATTATGTCTGTTCCAGCAGGAGGCGGGACGGATATCTTTCCAGCAATGAAAAAAGCATACGAAAATCTTGGTGAGTTAAAATTACAACGTAAACATATCATTCTGCTTACGGATGGTCAATCACCGATGCCGGCTGAGTATGAAGATATTATTTCTGATGGAAAGAGCAAGAACATTACGATGTCGACAGTAGCAATCGGTTCAGACTCAGATCGCGGCTTACTCGAAAAGTTAGCGGAAGAAGGGGGTGGACGATTTTATGATGTCATCGATGAATCTACAGTTCCTGCTATTTTATCGCGTGAAACAGCAATGATTACAAGAACGTATATTGTCGATGAACCTTTCTACTTAACGCTCAGGAACGTTCCGGAATGGAATGCTCTCTTTAAGAATGGTGTCCCGGAAATGAATGCGTATATCGCGACAACTCCTAAGAGTACGGCCACAATTGTTGGTGAAAGTCCTGAAGAAGATCCAGTTATTGCCGAATGGATGTATGGTCTTGGAAGAACGATTGCATACACATCGGACTCCTCAGGAAAATGGGGCGGTGATTTTGCGGCTTGGGAAGGGTATACCGACTTTTGGAACAATGCTGTGGCAAGAATGTTACCTTCTTATAAAGACGTTCCTTACTTAATCACACACGATCGAGGTGGCACTTATACGATAACTGACAGTTCAGGTAGTGCCGCATTTTTAGATGTTGCGATTGTTGATGAAAAAGGAAACGAAGTTGCGTATACAAGTGAACCGCTTGCACCAGGTAAGGTGCGAGTAACCGTCGATGCGAACCCTGGTTTAGTATTTTTCGGGGTGTCAGATGATAAAGGTGGATTATTCGAAGCGGGAATTTCAGTTCCATATAGCGATGAATATAAACCTTCAGCACCAAATGTGCGGCTTATGGAGAAAATTGCTGAGGAAACGGGTGGGCAATTTTTAAGTGAACCTGAAGAAGTATTTCGGAGCCATTCATACAAAAGTGAAGAGAAAAAATCAATCGTCAGTTTGCTAGTTGTTCTAGCTATGATTTTGTTTTTTATAGACATTACATTACGCAGATTTGGAATGTTAAAAGGGTTTGGATTGAAAAAAGTACGTGAACCGTTACTTGAAAAAGAGTCTGTTGCTGAAAATAATATTGCTGAGCTTTTAAGATCGAAGAAAAAAAGATAAGAGGCTATACTATTTAAAAATCCCCATTTCAACATGTGAAAATGTTGAAATGGGGATTTTTGTAAAATGACGTTGACGAGGAATAATAGCCAACCATAATTTAGTTATTATAGGGCTATCAAAGAAGTCAGTAAAGCTGATTTTTTAGGATAGTCCTTTTCATATAGTCCTCCATGTATCCCGTTGTTTTCCGTGCCCGCGGAAAGCGTCCGCTCGGAACGGAAATCAGCGAGTAGCAGGATTACTTTATCCAATATATTTATAAAAAATGACGTTAGTGAAGATCCTCCTCATCTCCTTTAAAAGGAATGGGGATTTTCTTTCACCAACGTCATTTATTGTACAACCTGAAATGGGGATTTTGTTTTAGGATTTAATACTGTTCAATAAATCACTACTTCGTTTAGACCAATACAGTGCAATGGCAAAACAGATAAATAATATAACCGTTCCGATAATAAATGGATAGGACATATCAATACCAAATAAAATACCAGCGAGTGCCGGACCAATCATATTACCGAGACTCATATACGCAGTCATCATTCCAGCGGCAAAACCTTGCTCATTTCCAGCAAGTTTTGAAACAAGCGTATTCACGGCAGGGCGAAGTAGTGAAGTTGCCGTGAAAAATATGGTTGCAACGAACAATATCGACCAGAATGAATCGACGGCTAAAATTCCAATCATTGCAATCGCTGCGATTACTAGATTCACTAGGATAACTCGCATCTCTCCAAAACGTTTAAATAAAGGATCGATAATAAAGGTTTGGGCAATTACACCGACAAAGCCACCCACTGTAATAAGCGTTGCGATTTGAGCAGGTGTATAAAAATATTTTTTATCAACATAAATAGAAATAATTGCCTGGAAATTCGCCAGTCCGAATGAAAAAACAAACATGACGATCAACATAATGAAATATGTAGTTGCAGTTGAACGTTTAAGTTGTTGAAAAAGGTTTTCTCGTTTTCTTTCCATTACAGGCTGCGATTCAGTTCGAGGAACTGTATTCGGTAAGGCGAAGTAGGAGATAATCGCTGCTACAAGTGCCGCAGCTGTTGCAACATAGAAAGGAAACTCAAGACTAATTTTTGATAGAAAACCGCCAATTGCAGGTCCAATCATAAAACCAAGGGACATAGAAGCACCTAGTAAGCCCATTCCTTTGCCGCGTTCTTTTACCGTAGTAATATCTGCAACAAATGCCATCATTGGAGGGACTAAAAATGCAGCACCAAGGCCAGAGAAAAATCTTGCAATATATAGCATCCATAGTTCTGTAGAAAGTCCAAATGCTATTTGTGAAAGACCATAAATAATTAATCCGAAAATAATTAAATTTTTTCTTCCGTGCTTATCTGAAAGATCACCTGCGATGGGGGAAAAGATAAATTGAGAGAAGGAAAACATAGCTATTAAAAACCCGAGAGTTGGACCCGCTGCGCCAAAGGTGTCCAAGAATTCCGGCATTATTGGAATGATAAGGCCGATTCCTGCCATAGTAATAAACATATTAAACATTAGTACAGATAATGCGAATTTATTTGACGAACTTGCCATACACATCCCAGCTTTCTGATATTACTTCGAGTATCTAAATTATTTTACCATAAAAACAGTTAAAATACATCTCCTCACTACTTCTTCTGGAATAAAAAAAGCTCTCACTATTCAGCGAGAGCATGCAATCATTTCATATCCATTTTGAACTCTAAAAATAATTCATTATAATCACCAAGAATTTGTAAGCCGAGGTTTCTATACACTTCTAAATGCTCCCGTGTTTCTTCATCGGGATAGAAGCGCTCGTCTTCTGTAACTTCAGGATCCATTAAATCGATTGCCGAAATATTCGGCGTCGAATAGCCTACATAATCAGCGTTTTGAGCAGCTACTTCAGGATCCAACATAAAGTTAATAAACGCATGAGCACCTTCAATATTCGTCGTAGTTCGAGGGATAACCATATTATCGAACCATAAGTTCGATCCTTCTTCAGGCACCGTATAGTCGATGTTTTCGTTTTCAAACATCATATCCGCTGCTTGACCAGACCACGTAAGTGCAATAGATGCCTCTCCGTTTACCATCAGTTGTGTTACTTCATCCCCAATAACTGCTTTCACATTCGGGCTCAGTGTTTTTAACTTATCCGTTGCTTCACGTAATTCTTTTTTGTTCGTTGAATTAAGTGAATATCCTAGTGAGTTCAAGCCCATTCCGATTGTTTCGCGTGCGCTATCGACGAGAACCACTTTTTGCTTTAGAGAAGGGTTCCATAAATCATCCCAGCTTTCAAACGTTTGACCGTCGAGTAACTCAGGATTGAAAGCTATACCTAATGTTCCCCAGAAGTAAGGGATAGAGTACGTATTTCCTGGGTCGAATGCTAAATCCAGAAAGTAAGGATCAATATGTTGAATGTTGGGAAGTTTACTATGGTCAATGGGCAATAAAAGATCCTTTTCAGCCATCATTTCGATCATATATTCGGAAGGCATCGATATATCATAGGACGTACCTCCTTGTTCAACTTTGCCCATCATCCCTTCATTGGAATCGAATGTTTCGTAAATGACTTTAATCCCTGTTTCATCTTCAAACTGTTTAATCAGTTCAGGATCAATATATTCACCCCAGTTATACACATTAAGTGTACCTTTACCACTTCGACCGCCACCTTCATCCAGCTTTGAGTTTATGAAGATAAGTATAGAAGAAACGATAAGAATAACTAGTGTGCTTTGTAAGATACCCTTCATTTTCTCACCCCCGCCATTGGGGTTTTAGATTTTCGACTAACCAAATAATATCCGAAGACAAGAATAATTGTGATTAGGAAAATTAACCCGGATAATGCATTGATCGTTAGTGTAATACCAGTACGAGCCATGGAGTAAATCTCAACAGAAAGCGTGGAGAATCCATTTCCTGTAACGAAAAAAGTGACAGCAAAGTCATCAAGAGAGTAGGTCAATGCAAGGAAAAACCCTGCAAAAATTCCTGGTTTGATGAATGGAATAATAACTCGAGTGAGTACGTCACGCTTCGATGCACCAAGATCTACGGCCGCGTCAATCAGCGAAGGACTCATCTCTTTCAACTTAGGAAGAACCATGATGACGACAATTGGAATACTAAAAGCAATATGAGAAATTAGAACGGATGCAAAACCTAGCTTGACTCCTACTATTGAAAACAAGATAAGAAAGGATGCACCAATAATAACGTCCGGACTGACAATTAATATATTGTTTAGTGACAGCACAGCATTTCTCATCTTTTTGTTGCGAATAAACACAATTGCTAGTGCACCTAAAACTCCGATTGCAGTTGAAACAAGCGCTGATAAAAGGGCAATAACAATCGTATTGATTAATATAACAAGAAGTCTTTTATCTTCAAAAACAGCTGCATAATGCTCAAGAGTAAAGGATTCAAAATTGGACATGGATCCACCAGAATTGAATGAGTAAAAAATTAAATAGAAAATCGGTGTATAAAGAATCAGGAAAACGACTGCTAAATAGATTTTAGGGAACTTACTTAATTTTTTCATTGCTTGTCGCCCCCTTTTCCTTACCACTTGTAATTAGCATGATGATGAACATGAATAAGATGAGGAACACAGCTATCGTTGAACCCATTCCCCAGTTTTGTGTGACGAGAAACTGCTGTTCAATTGCTGTTCCAAGTGTTATTACTTTATTCCCGGCGATGAGTCGAGTAATCATAAAGAGTGACAGGGCAGGAATAAATACCACTTGAATGCCCGATTTGACACCGTTCATTGTTAAAGGCAAAATAACACGGAGGAAAGTAGTCCATGAATTTGCCCCAAGATCATGTGCGGCATCCACCAATGCAGGGTTTAGTTTATCAAGCGAATTAAAAATCGGTAAAATCATAAATGGAATAAAAATATAGACGGAAACAAAGACGAAGCTGAAATCTGTAAATAACAATTGTTGTTGGCCGATTCCTGTTGCTTCTAAAAATGCATTAACCGGTCCATATAAACCTAGTAACCCGATGAATGCATACGTCTTTAACAGAAGATTAATCCAAGACGGTATTATTATAAGTAATAGCCAAAGGTGTTTATGTTTGGTTTTAGTTAAATAGTATGCAGTTGGGTATGCAAAGAGTAAAGAGAAGAAAGTGATTAGAAAAGCATACCAAAAAGAGCTAATCGTCAACTTGAAGTAAACAGATGTGAAAAAGTTTACATAGTTTTCAAGCGTAAATGCGCCTGTTAAATCCATAAAAGAAAAATAAACAATGAGAGCAATAGGTGCAATTACAAATAAGAGTATCCAGGCAGCATAAGGAATCATATAGAGTGTACGAACTGGTTTATTATTCATCAGCGGGTACTCCGTATGCCTCGAGTCTAGCGTCGAAGTCTTCTTCAGTTTCATTTAGGCGCATAACATGAATGTCCTCAGGATCGAAATCGAGACCTACAATTGAACCGACTTCAGCTTTTTTTGTCGAATGGACTAGCCATTCGTTACCATCTGTATCATAGGTAGACAGTTCATAATGAACACCTCTGAATAATTGGGTATCCACAGTTACGTTAAGCTTTCCGTTATGAACTGTCGTCAATACTAAGTCTTCAGGGCGGATCACGATATCGACATTCTCATTTGGATTTAAGCCTTGATCGACACATTCAAATGTTTTTCCAGTAAATTCAACAACATAATCTTCTATCATTTTACCGCGTACGATGTTTGACTCGCCAATGAAATCTGCAACAAATCGGTTAATGGGTTCATCGTAAATATCGAGAGGTGTCCCAGATTGTTGGATTTCTCCACTGTTCATAACGAAAATTTCATCGGACATTGCAAGTGCTTCCTCTTGGTCATGGGTTACAAATACAAATGTTTTACCGAGGCGTTGTTGCAATTCACGTAGTTCATATTGCATTTCTGTTCGTAGCTTTAAATCGAGTGCTGAAAGTGGCTCGTCTAGTAAAATTACTTCAGGGTCATTGACAATTGCGCGTGCAATCGCAACACGTTGACGTTGGCCACCTGACATTTCGTCCAACTCTCTTGTTTCGTATCCTTCGAGATTGACAAACTTTAACGCTTCTTTCACACGACGTTCAATTTCAGCTGACTTTACTTTTTTAATACGAAGTCCAAAAGCAATATTTTCAAAAACGTTTAAATGTGGAAAAAGGGCATAGTCTTGAAATACAGTATTTACTTTTCGTTCATTAGCAGGAACATCATTGATCTTTTTTCCATTAAATAGAATAGTACCGTTAGTTGGTTCAATAAATCCGGCAATTAATCGAAGAATTGTTGTTTTTCCACAGCCTGACGGACCAAGCAATGTGTAAAACTTTCCACGCTCCATTTCGAAAGAAACATCGTTTAACACGCTTGTTTCCCCGTCATACATTTTTGTGACATTTTTAAAATGAATAATTGGTTCTGTTGTCATTGTAATCCTCCTTTATTTAGGAAAAGCGCATAGTATTAAAGATAAGATTCTGTTGCAACAAGTATGACTTCACTTGTTCCTTCGAATGCATTAAATAGCTGATGATTATCTGATGCTTCATAGTAAATTGCATCACCTTCATTTGCTGTGTACTTCAAATCACCTAGTTCTAGAATCACTTTCCCTACTAACACATAAATAAACGTTTCGGAAAGGGATGGTTCAAATGTTTTAAATTCACCTTTATTTTCCAAAGTGATTCGTACAGGTTCCATGTTATTTTCATTGGATCTAGGAACAAGCCAGCGCATACTATACTTTAGTTGGCTATCTGTAAAAACAGTTTGTTCATCACTTGAACAAACAATCTTGGCAGAGTCCTTTGAGTTGTCGAAAAAATCTTTAGGAGTGGTGCCTAAAACCTCAAGAAGTGCAAATAGAGTTTCAATGGAAGGAGAATTTAAATCGCGTTCAAGTTGAGAAATATGTCCTTTTGTTAAATCAGTTCGTTCACCAAGTTCTTCTTGAGTAAGTCCTTTTTTTAAGCGAAGGCTCTTTATTTTTCGTCCAATTTGCATACTTACTTCCCCTTTTTAAATACATGAAGTTTACTAGTACTTAACTAGAAGTTTATTATAAACCCTTTTTTATTATACGGAAAAATTGACATAAATCAAGTATTTTTTAAATCTAGTTAAAGGAAATAAATAGCTAGCTTATTATAGAGTATTTATTGATTTTCATGTTACAATATATCGAATAGAGGAGGGGTTGTCGATTGGGAATTAAAAAGGTTTTTTACTTAGATCCCGATGAAAGAAAGTGGACATTGGAAGACCTTGGCCTTCATATGAATGATGTTAAAGACTTAGCATACTCAAGTAAAAAAATAGAAGGAATCTTTTTTGCAAACAAAAGAAAAATTATAGAATCTTCAGATGCCCTGGAGCATTGCTCAACTTGTCTAGAGCTACTTGAATATAATGATGAATTTGACTCTTCTTATTGTGGTTCTTGTAATGAGTGGAGAGAATTTTCCTGCGCTGATCCAGATTGTGAATACTGTTTGGAAAGACCAGAAAAACCATCGGATTGTAAATGAAGTAAAGTAATTTATTTGGAGCACCTAAAAAGGTGTTCTTTTTTTATTATGGAATTTTAACTCTTTTTGCATACTATAGTTATGGTGTTGCAAATAAGGGGGCTGCAAATTTGAAGTTATATGAACAAATGCCGGAATTTACTAATGGAACTACCTGGCTCAATGGCAGAGTAACCAAGTCAGATCTTATTGGGAACAAACCAATACTTATCCACTTCTGGTCTGTTAGCTGTTATTTATGCAAAGGATCTGTTCAAGAAATAAATGAGTTGAAAGCTTTGTTTAATCAAAAGTTGACTATTATAGCAGTTCATATGCCTCGATCGGAAAAAGACTTGGATATAGAGGTTATTAAGAATAGAGCAAGGGAGTATAACATGAAGCATCCGATTATCGTTGATGATAATGTCTTGGTTACGGATGCATTTGAGAACGAACAAGTACCTGCTTGCTACTTATTTGATAGGAATGGAAGACTTCGACATTTCCAATCGGGTGAAAGGGGAATGCAATTAGTGAAAAAGCGTATTCTAAGATTGTTAAATGAAAAGGATTGAATGCTAGTTTGACGATAATAAAAGACAGGCCGCTTTCATGGGGTTCAATTGAGCTTGGTCACTGAATGTGTTACAATAACCGCATTCGAGTAGTGAACAGGAGATGTACATCTTATGAAAAAGGAATTTGTCGTTATTGGACTTGGTCGATTCGGGGGAAGCATCGTTAGAGAATTAGTGGAACTAGATGCGGATGTAATGGCAATTGATATTTCTGCTGATAAAGTTGAAGATTTTGCATCGATTGCGACTCAAGCTGTTACCGCAGATACAACAGATGAATCTGTACTGAGATCTCTTGGTATTCGAAACTTCGAACATGTAATTGTGGCGATAGGGGATAACATACAAGCGAGTATATTAACCACATTAATGTTAAAAGAAATAGGGGTAAAAAAAGTTACTGTAAAAGCGCAAAATGATTACCATGAAAAAGTACTTAGAAAAATTGGTGCTGACCAAGTTGTTCACCCTGAACGTGATATGGGGATCCGGATTGCTAATAATATGGTATCTAATAATATTCTGGATTATCTTGAACTATCCGATGAATATTCAATTGCTGAAATAAAAGCAAATGAGAAGATCACGGGCTTTACACTTGTTGAATTGGACATACGGGCAAAGTATGGAGTGAACATCGTCGCCATTAAACGGGGGACTCATATACTCGTGTCACCGCAAGCAATTGAAACAATTGAAATGGACGACATATTGATTGTTATTGGATCTGACAAAGATATCCACAGATTCGAGAAGAAAGCGTTGCATTAAAAATTAAAAATATCCCATCATGCTAGATTGAATGCATGATGGGATATTTTATTTGAACATTACTGAAAATATAATTACGGGTTAAACTTCCATAATAACGGGAAGTACCATTGGTTTTCTTTTTGTTTTTTCATATAAGTAAGGGCCCAACACATCAATTATTTCCGTTTTTAAAGCGGGAACATTCGCTGGTGTATTCGTAAGCTTACTTTGTAATTGTCTTGACAACATTCGTTGTGCCTCATGAATCATAGTTCCTGATTCGCGCATATATACGAAGCCTCTTGAAATGATATCAGGACCCGAAACGATTTTGTTTTTCTTCGTATCTAGTGTCGAAACAACAATAACTAGTCCGTCTTCTGATAAAATTCTACGGTCACGCAATACCACATTTCCAATATCGCCAATTCCACTTCCATCAATGTAAACATCACCAGAAGGTACTCGTCCAGCAGGTCGTGCACTATCTGCTGTTAAGGCAAGGACATCTCCATTCCCCATAATGAATGTATTCTCTTGCAATACATCACAATCTACAGCAAGTTCAGTATGCATTTTCATCATTCGGTATTCACCATGGATTGGCATGAAATACTTAGGTTTCATAAGTCGAATCATTAGTTTTTGTTCTTCTTGAGAACCATGACCTGATGTATGAATATTATTTAATGAACCATGGAGTACTTCTGCTCCTGCACGGAACAACGAGTTGATGGTTTTGTTAATGCTTAATGTGTTACCTGGAATTGGTGATGAAGAGAAAATAACTGTATCACCGGGCTGTATTTGTACTTGTCTATGAGTTCCATTTGCTATTCGTGATAAAGCAGCCATTGGTTCTCCTTGACTTCCTGTACAGAGAATCATTACTTCGTTTGCAGGTAATTTATTTAAGGACTGTGTGTCGATAAATAATTCTTTAGGCCCTGAGAGGTATCCAAGTTCTCGTCCGATAGTAATTGCGTTATCCATACTTCTACCGAAAATTGCAATTTTTCGCCCGAAAGCTTGTGCAGCCTCAATGGCTTGTTGCAATCTGTAGATGTTTGAAGCAAACGTAGCAAAGATAATTCGGCCATCTACTTTCCGGAAAATCTCATTTAGGCTCTCGCCGACTTTGAGTTCGGAAGTAGTAAAACCTGGTACTTCAGCATTTGTACTATCTGAAAGTAAGCAGAGCACACCATCTCCGCCAATTTTAGCCATTTTTGTTAGATTTGCTGGTTCTCCAACAGGAGTAAAATCAAATTTGAAATCCCCTGTGTGAACGATATTCCCAGATGGAGTTTTTACAACTACACCAAAGGCATCGGGAATACTATGGGTTGTCCTAAAGAAGGTAACAGATGTCTTTCTAAATTTAATAACATCATCTTCGTTAATTGGAATCATTGTCGTTGTTCGAAGTAATCCATGTTCTTCGAGCTTGTTTCGAAGCAATCCTAAAGCAAGTTTTCCACCATAAACGGGGACATTTACTTTTCGGAGTAAATAAGGAATCCCACCAATATGATCTTCATGACCATGTGTGATGAAAAGACCTTTAATTTTATCTGCATTGCGCTCAAGGAACGTATAATCTGGAATGACATAATCGATTCCTAAAAGTTCGTCATCTGGAAATTTAATGCCTGCATCAATAATAATAATTTCGTCTTGAAATTGAATCGCGTACGTATTTTTGCCGATTTCACCTAGTCCGCCTAATGCGAAAACAGCTGTTTCATTATTTTTAATTGAATTCATAACTTAAACCTGTTCGAGCTGAAAAGACGGTGAAGTCTGTTCATGTTCAAGATGGAGGCCTTCAAGAGGCTGGATGTATTCGATATTGAAGTTTCGATCTTTCAATATCTTTCGAACGGATTGCTCTGAATCTGTTTCGATGTACATACTTTTCGTATTTTCGCGGACCGGTACGTTATGCATGTTTTCTTGGTAATAAATTTTGTAGATCATTGTTTGCTCTCCTTTTTTACGATCAAATTGAAATCATTCTCTATATATTAGCACGATGCTTCATTTAAATAAAGAAAAGCCCACCAAATTTACTAGTGGGCTTACATGCTAGGCAATAGTTTTTTTACCGAGTATGCCATTGAGCCGTTTCAACAGTTTCCGTTTCAGGCGTTTATACATGGCAATTCACTCCTTGCCCTAATTATAAACTAAACTGAACTTTCTGTCAAGTTAAGCGTTATATTTAATTTCGTTCAAATGGAACTGAATTGGGTAACTCTTTAAATGGATCGATGGCGTCAATATGATCGTAAAATAAAACTCCATTTAAATGGTCGAGTTCGTGTTGAAAGGCAATGGATGCTAGCCCTTTTAGTCTTTTCTTAAAAGGGTTACCTTCTTCATCAAACGCTGTAATCGTGATACGTCTATGCCTTGGTACGTATCCTTGCACATCTCTGTCAACAGAAAGACAACCCTCGCCAGAAGCAAGATGCGTTTTTTCGACAGAGTGACTTATTATTTTAGGATTAATTGCAACAAAGCTTACTGAGTCTCCTTCAGCTTCTGTAATATGAAGAGCAAACACCCTTTTTAAAACATCTATTTGAGGTGCGGCAAGCCCAATACCTGCTCGTAAATCATACTTTTCAGATAAAATAGGGTCATGGCTGTTTTTTAGATACTGAAGTAAATCCTCAGTAAGCTTGCGATCTTCTACCGATAACGGGAATTTAACTTCCTCTGCTTTGATTCGTAGTGAAGGGTGTCCTTCCCTTATGATGTCTTTCATTAAAATCATCGTACTACTTCCTTTCAAATCTAAATTAAAAACCTTACTAATTATCATTATAAGCGAACGGCAAAAAGCTTGGAAGTGTTTTGGCATGGGGTTGAATTAATTTCAAAAAAACGCTATAGTTTATTGAGGATATAAAGGAGTGAAATCGTGAGAAAACATCGTATTGGTGTCGTTTTTTTAAGTATATGTATACTATTGGCCGGATGTAGTATTGGCGAGTCGGATGAACAAAAGCTTTCTGATACGCTTTCAAAAATGTATACTGCTGAAGAAAATTACAGAGAGGCTCAGTCTGACCTTTCTAAATTAGAGAATACAGAACAAGAACTATTTACTAGTGTTATGGAACTAACTCAAGAAGAGACAGAGGTACTTAACTCAAAAGTTGTTGAACTTGAGCAATTGCTAGAACAACGACTCTCTTTAATAGAAGAAGAGAGTTTGTCAATGGAAGAAGGAAAGACGCTTGTTAAATCTCTAGATGAGGTTATTGTTGAAGCAGAGGAAGAGAATAAAAGTGAAATGAAAGAGTTGCAAAACCTTATAATGGATCGTTATGAATTTCATTCCTCATTTATTGCTGAATACAAAAAGTTATCCGAATTACAAAAAAGTCTTTATTCGATGCTTGTAGATGAATCGACAGAACTCGTAGAATTACAAAATACAGTTGCAGAAGTCAATTCACAAAACGAAACTGTTCTTTCAACAATAGATGCTTTTAATCTGTCGACTCAAGAATTAAATGCTGCGAAAGAAAAAGTGTTTGAAAGTATTTCAGAAGATAAATAATTTAGTAATAAAAGACGAATTGAGTAAATATCTCAGCTCGTCTTTTTTTGCTTTAAATAGGAAGTTTTTCCGGCCCCCTATTATAACACAGTTGAAACATTGTACTAATACAGGTCAGTAATTATTATGTATTCTAATAACTCGCGAGGTAGATTACAGCGGCAATTCCAATGATTGACCTATGCATTTAATTTAAGTATACTAATAAATAGTAATGGTTGTATCAATGTTAAAGCGAAGTGTTCATAATACAGTTGATAAAGGAGAGTTGCCGAAATGGCTGTAAAAAATACGAAACAGTTGGATCCGGTGAAAACGCTTCAAGAAATTGAAGAGAAATTTGAAATGTACCAGATCTTAGACGAAGAAGGTAAGATCGTTAACGAAGAAGCAGATCCGAAAATGTCTGATGAAGATTTGGTGGAGTTAATGTCGAGAATGGTCTACACACGAATTTTGGACCAACGCTCAATTTCTTTAAATCGTCAAGGTCGTTTAGGTTTTTATGCACCGACAGCAGGTCAGGAAGCGTCACAAATCGCATCCCACTTTGCGCTTGAAAAAGAAGATTTTATCTTACCAGGATATCGTGACGTACCCCAAATGATTTGGCACGGACTGCCACTATCAAAAGCGTTTCTATGGTCACGTGGGCATTATGAAGGTGGAGCGATTCCAGAAGGTGTTAATTTATTCCCACCTCAAATTATTATTGGCGCACAATACATTCAAGCTGCAGGTATTGCTCTTGGTTTTCAGAAACGTGGAACAAAAGCTGTTGCAATGACTTATACAGGTGATGGTGGAACTTCACAGGGTGATTTCTATGAAGGAATTAACTTTGCAGGGGCGTATCGTTCTCCAGCAATCTTCATCATTCAAAATAACCAGTATGCGATCTCAACACATCGTAGTGTACAAACGGCTGCGAAAACGCTTGCGCAAAAGGGGATTTCGGCAGGCATTCCAAGCGTTTTAGTTGATGGTATGGATCCACTTGCGGTGTATGCGGTTACGAAAGAAGCGCGTGAACGTGCAGTGAATGGCGATGGCCCAACTTTGATTGAGACTTATTGTTATCGATACGGTCCGCATACAATGGCTGGAGATGATCCGACTCGTTACCGTACTTCTGAAACGGATAGCGAATGGGAAAAGCGCGATCCTCTTATTCGATTCCGTAAATATTTAGGAGAAAAAGGAATTTGGGATGAAGCGAAAGAAGAAGAGGTAATCGAACGCGCGAAAGAAGACATTAAAGAGGCTGTTAAATTGGCGGATGCTGCGCCTAAACAAAAAGTGACAGACTTTATTAATATTATGTATAAAGGTGAGTTACCATATAACTTACAAGAGCAACTTGCTATTTACACGGAAAAGGAGTCGAAGTAACCGATGGCACAAATGACGATGATTCAAGCCATTACTGACGCAATGCGTTCAGAGTTAAAAGATGATGAAAATGTTCTAGTCTTCGGCGAAGACGTTGGAAACAATGGTGGTGTATTCCGGGCGACAGAAGGTTTGCAAAAAGAGTTCGGTGAAGATCGTGTATTCGATACACCACTCGGTGAATCTGGAATAGGTGGACTTGCAATTGGTTTAGCATTCACAGGATTCCGTCCTGTAATGGAAATACAGTTTTTCGGTTTTATATTTGAAGTAATTGACTCAGTTAGTGGTCAACTTGCACGTATGCAATTCCGTAGTGCGGGCCGTTTTGACGCACCAGTTACAATCCGTTCCCCATTTGGTGGAGGAGTTGCAACGCCAGAAATGCACGCGGACAGTCTTGAAGGACTCGTTGCATCACAACCAGGATTAAAAGTAGTTATTCCGTCTACACCCTACGATGCAAAAGGGCTTCTGATTTCTGCAATTCGTGATGACAATCCAGTTGTCTTCCTTGAGCATATGAAACTATATCGTTCATTCAGACAAGAAGTTCCGGAAGAATCGTATACAATCCCACTTGGAAAAGCTGATGTTAAGCGCGAGGGAACTGATCTTACTGTTATCACATACGGTGCGATGGTTCATGAAAGCTTGAAAGCTGCTGAAGCGCTAGAAAAAGAAGGTTATTCACTTGAAGTAATCGATTTACGTACTATCCAACCGCTTGATATTGAAACGATTATTGCATCTGTTGAGAAAACTAGCCGAGCAATCGTTGTTCAAGAAGCACAGAAACAGGCAGGGATTGCGGCGAATGTTGTAGCTGAAATTACAGAGCGCGCGATCTTAAGTCTCGATGCTCCTGTACTACGTGTGACGGCACCGGATACAATTTATCCATTTGCCCAAGGTGAGAACTCGTGGCTCCCGAATGCGAAGGATATTATGGAAACAGCAATGAAGGTATTGAAATTTTAAATGAGTTCATTTGAAGTCTATGTTAATTCAAACATAGATGTGTAATAGAGTCGTTGGCTAAATAGAAAGGGTGAATCGCGTGGCATTTAAATTCCGTTTACCAGATATCGGAGAAGGAATCCATGAAGGTGAAATTGTAAAATGGTTCGTTTCCGTGGGAGACACGATTAATGAAGATGATACGCTTGTCGAGATTCAGAACGATAAAGCAGTTGTCGAAATACCGTCTCCTGTCACAGGTACAGTAAAAGAAATACTTGTTTCTGAAGGCACTGTAGCAGTTGTAGGAGATGTATTGATTGTATTTGATGCACCAGGTTACGAAAGTGAAGAGCCTGAGGAATCAGAAGAAAAAGAAGTTGTTGAGGACACTACTAAACCTGCTCCTGCTAAGGAGGAAGTAGAAGTAGAAGCTGTTAAGGAAGAGGAAACAAAAACCTCTGTAGCTTCGTCCGAAGTTGATGTAGATCGTCGAATTATTGCGATGCCATCTGTCCGTAAATTTGCTCGTGACAACGAAGTTGATATTCGTATGGTTGCCGGAACAGGTAAAAATGATCGAGTAATGAAGGAAGATGTTGAAACGTTCATGACTGGTGGACAGGAATCTGTCGAAGTTGCTCCATCTGACGAATCAGCAAAAGTAGAAAATACTACTAAAGAAACAAAGGCTCCAGTGACGCCAGAAGGAGAATTCCCTGAAACGCGAGAGAAGATGTCTGGAGTTCGAAAAGCAATTGCCAAAGCAATGGTTAATTCGAAGCATACAGCTCCTCACGTCACACTACTTGATGAAGTTGATGTGACAGAGCTTGTTGCACATCGCAATAAATTCAAAGGGATTGCTGCAGAAAAAGATATCAAGTTAACTTATTTACCGTATGTTGTGAAAGCTTTAGTAAGTACTTTGCGCGAATTCCCTTCGTTGAACACATCTCTTGATGATGAGACGCAGGAAATTGTAAACAAACACTACTATAACATCGGGATTGCTGCAGATACAGATCGTGGTTTACTCGTTCCAGTCGTGAAACACGCAGATCGAAAATCTGTTTTCGCTATTTCCGGGGAAATAAATGAGCTTGCTGTCAAAGCGCGTGACGGAAAGTTATCGCTTGCTGAAATGAGCGGTGCAACGTGCTCAATTACGAATATAGGGTCTGCTGGAGGGCAATGGTTTACACCAATTATTAATCATCCAGAAGTAGCTATTTTAGGAATTGGTCGAATTGCAGAAAAGCCAGTTGTCAAAAATGGTGAAATTGTAGCAGCACCTATGTTAGCATTATCATTAGTGTTCGATCACCGGATGATTGACGGCGCTACTGCACAAAATGCGCTGAATCACTTAAAGAACATGTTGGCAAATCCGGAACTTTTATTAATGGAGGCGTAAGAGATGGTAGTAGGAGACTTTCCAATTGAAGTAGATACTCTTGTTGTAGGTTCGGGTCCTGGAGGTTATGTTGCGGCAATTCGTGCAGCACAACTTGGACAAAAGGTAACAGTTGTAGAAAAAGGAGATCTAGGTGGCGTGTGCTTGAACGTTGGGTGTATTCCATCAAAAGCACTTATTGCTGTTGGGCATCGTTATGTTAATGCGAAAGGTTCCGAGTCAATGGGAATTACAGCAACGGATGTTAAAATTGATTTCACCAAGGTGCAGGAATTTAAGAATGGCGTTGTAAATAAATTGACAGGCGGAGTTGCCGGTCTGTTAAAAGGGAATAAAGTAGATGTCGTTAATGGAGAAGCGTACTTTGTTGATGCAAATACGGTTCGAGTAATTAACGATGATTCTGCCCAAACTTATAAATTCAACAACGCTATTCTAGCTACTGGATCACGTCCAGTTGAAATTCCAGGATTTAAATATTCTAAACGCATCATTAACTCTACTGGGGCTTTAAACTTAATTGAATTACCAGGTAAGCTTGTCGTTATTGGCGGCGGTTATATCGGAACAGAACTTGGATCTTCATTCGCGAATCTTGGTTCAGAAGTTACGATTATCGAAGGTAGCGATGATATACTTGCAGGGTTTGAAAAGCAAATGACTCAAATTGTTAAAAAAGGCTTGAAGAAAAAAGGCGTTGAGATTGCTCTGAAAGCATCTGCAAAAGGTGTTGAAGAGACAGAAACTGGCGTAACAGTTACATATGAAGTCGGCGGAGAAGAGAAAAAAGTTGAAGCTGACTATGTTTTGGTTACTGTTGGTCGTCGTCCAAATACCGATGAAATCGGTCTAGAAGAAATGGGTATTAAATTTGCAGACCGTGGACTTATCGAAGTAGATAAGCAGTGTCGTACAAATGTTTCAAATATCTATGCGATTGGCGATATCGTTTCTGGTCCTCAATTGGCTCACAAAGCTTCTTATGAAGCAAAAGTAGCAGCAGAGGCAATCTCTGGTGAAAAGTCTGAAGTTGACTACATGGCAATTCCAGCTGTTTGTTTCACAGATCCTGAACTTGCGACTGTTGGATTAAATGAGCAACAGGCGAAAGACGAAGGTTTTGAAGTGACTGCAGGTAAATTCCCATTTGCAGCAAACGGTCGCGCGCTTGCGCTTGATGCATCCGAAGGATTTGTTAAGCTTGTCGCTCGTAAAGAAGACGGACTTCTTCTTGGTGCGCAAATTGTTGGTGAAAGTGCATCTGACATGATAGCTGAACTAGGTCTAGCGATCGAAGCAGGAATGACTGTCGAAGACATTGCAATGACAATCCACGCTCATCCTACTTTGGGAGAAATCTCAATGGAAGCAGCGGAAGTTGTTTTAGGCAAACCAATTCATATGATTGGAAAATAAATAGAATGAAGTATAGAGCGTCTAGTGGGATCTAATCCCTGCTAGGCGCTTTTTGAACCTTATAAATAGCCCCTGTTGTTGTAGCTAGTAACTTGTTGTGATAAAATCTGAGTATCGAAGGGAAAGTGAGAATATGAAGAAATCAGTTTTATACATAGTAGTAGTATTTGCGTTACTTTTAACTGCTTGCACTAAAGAAAATGTGAGTCAGGAACCTGAAGCCGAAATTATTGAAGCAGAAGGAACCGAAGTATTAGAAGAAGAGGAAGTCGAAGTCGAGCCTTTAGAAGAGGACAGCGAAGTGCTGGCTGAAAAAAATCCTGATCCTCTTTATGAATTAAATGCAGTATGGGGATTCGATCCGATTGAAGATGCGGATCCGAAAGTTGTGCTCTTAACAATTGACGACGCGCCGGATAAACGTTCTCTTGAGATGGCGAAAAAATTGAAAGATCTTGATGCTCCAGCTATATTCTTTGTCAATGGTCACTTTATTGAAACGGAAGAAAAGCAAGCAATTTTGAAGGAAATTCATGAAATGGGTTTTACGATTGGTAATCATACAAAAACGCATGCTAATTTAAAGCAGTCGTCAGAAGAACAGCAAAAAGAAGAAATTCTTTTTGTTAGTGATACAGTTGAAAAGGTGATTGGAGAACGCCCGAAATTTTTCCGAGCACCTTTTGGGGTGAATACGGAGTTTAGTCGAGCGATTGTTCAAGAAGAGGGCATGTTATTAATGAATTGGACATATGGCTACGATTGGGAAAAAAAATATATGGATGCAAATGCATTAGCGGACATAATGGTGAATACCGAATACTTACGTGATGGGGCTAATTTACTTATGCACGATCGTGAGTGGACTGCTGAAGCGTTAGAAGGTATTGTAAATGGACTTAGAGACAAAGGATATGATTTTATCGATCCTTCAACAATAAAAGTGGTATCAAACTAACGATAAATAAGGGGTGTATGGGGATGGAATGGAAAACTAGAGTGACTGATTTACTTGGTGTAAAATTTCCGATTGTTCAGGGAGGGCTTGCACATCTTGCCTATTCAGATCTTTGTGTGGCGGTATCAGAAGCAGGGGGACTTGGACAAATCACAGCGATGAGCTTGGAGTCGCCAGATGCACTACGCGAAGAAATAAGAAAAGTGAAAGCGCTCACGAATCAACCGTTTGGTGTGAATTTTGCAATTGGCCAACATGGACGCCCATTTGAACATATGGTCGAAGCGGCATTGGAAGAAGGAGTACCGGTCGTATCGGTAACGGGGGGGAATCCGGCACCATTTTTTGATTTACTTGAAGGTACTGCTGTCAAAAAGTTAGTATTAGTTGCTGCCAAAAGGCAAGCGCAAAAAGCCGAGGAATTGGGTGCGGATGCTGTAATGGTTGTTGGTCAAGAAGGTGGAGGACATTTAGGTCGCGATGATATTGGAACGATAGTGCTTGTTCCACAGGTTGTCGATGCTGTATCGATTCCGGTAATTGCTTCTGGTGGTATCGGGGATGGTCGTGGGTGGATGGCGGCACATGCGCTTGGTGCTGAAGGCATTGAAATGGGTACTCGGTTTATTGCAACGAAGGAATGTATTCATGCATCACGAGCTTACAAAGATGCTCTCATCACAAGCCATGAAACGGACACGGCGGTCATCAAGCGGACTATTGGAGCGCCTGCACGTGTGTTAACTGGGGTATGGACAGAAAAGATTCTAAGTCTTGAAGCCGAAAATGCGAAATACGAACAGTTGAAAGATTTTATTAGCGGAAAAGCAAATCGCCGATTCATTCATGACGGGGATGCAGAAAATGGGTTCGGCTGGGCTGGGCAAGTAACTGGTTTAATAGAGGACGAACCAACAGTTGCTGAATTGATTAATCGTATGGTTGAAGAGGCTGAAAATATAAGAAAAGGTTGGAATTTTAAAAATTGATTAGGAGGAGTTCAGTTGGACTATAATTACCCAATACAAGAAAATTGGACGACTGAAGAGCTCGTTACGGTTATGGAGCTTTATAGTGCTGTAGAAAGCGCGTATGAAAATGGTGTGAGTCGCAAAGTATTCATGGGCGCTTACCGTGCGTTTAAGGAAATCGTGCCATCTAAATCAGAGGAAAAGACGTTATTGAAAGAGTTTGAAAAAGGAAGTGGCTATATTGCTTATGAAGTTATTAAAGCCGCAAAGAATATGGAAGACGATGGGATACTTAAAGTGTCAAAATAGATTTATAGAGACGTAAGTAAAAATGATAAAGTTGTCGGTATCAACACACTCAAAAATTAAACCTGCGAGCATCCAAAGTTCTTAAAACTTTGGATGCTCGCAGTTTTTTCACATTTAATCGAGTTTATCTTATAAATTCAATTATTTTTGCCAATAATAATATCATAAATAGTGAGTAAATCGTTTATAGTTTCTTCAGCGAAATCTAAAAATTCATCTTCCGTCATTTTGATTGCTTCTTCTCGCGCCAAGTGACGACCGACTAAGAACTCGGCTTTCTTAACGGTTTGTAGACGGTTTAGAAGCTTTTCAATACCATCGCTTCCGATTGCTTCAATTAGGTCAGCTTGGGGCTTCATGTGGTCTCCAGAAACTTTGTATGTAGAAGATAGAGAAGTAAGGCTGCTGATGTTTCGTTCAAGCCGTTCAGCGATGCCTTTTTTATCTGGATTTTCATAAATGACTGCCAAAATAATGAAAAGATGTGTACCCCACAATCCAATTTGAAAATGCGGTAGTGCTTTATATCCCCGTTTTGCTGGTGCGAAAGCTACCCAGCTATCTTTCGGTGGATTTACAGTTCTACGTGCATGCCTCGCAACATGAGGGAAAAATTCATCGGTACCATGTGCTGAGAGGCGATCCGCAAAATGTCTACCTAAAGTGTGGAATTTAGGTTGAATTAAGGTTTCCAGTCCTTTCATCCGATTTTCGAGGCCGCTAATAGAAAAGACGTCAAAGTCTTCGTGTTTCCATAAACTAGTATGCATTATTACTCCCGCCTTTATTTAATTATACGTTTATCGTAACAGAATTAGGGGAATAATCTTAATAACAGGCTCATGACTAGAATAATCAGTCGGAGTTGCATATTGTAACTATAACTGGGAAAGCTTGAAACCAAAATGTAAAAAGGGGTGTTGGTCATGAAACAAGTCGTTCACATAATTAGAAAAGCGGATGTTGAGAGGGAGTACGTGAAACTTCTTCGTTTGGAATTGGATTATGAATTAGCAACATTACACGACGCGATTGTTCAAGGTGATACGAAACAAAATATGAAAAGTAAAGTCAGGTTAAGGGAGATTCATCGGGAGTTGGATACATTGAATGGTTTTGAATAAGACAAATAAGCAGCAAGTATAGGCACTCGAATACATATTTCCAAACGGAAACTGTGTAATCGGGGGCCTTTTTCGTTATACTTAAGATATACCTACCTTTTATCTTCTTTCGGTGTGTGTTCAAACATCCACTGAAAAGCAAAAGAGACTAGGAAGAAACGTAGCCTTATTCACCGCATGGTAAGGGATGTGGTCAGCTTCCTGCTGAGCTACAGAGGTCATAGATATTGAAAGGAATGAGCCTGATGGACTGGTATGCAATTGATCGTTATGCGAAATCGTTGATAAAAGAAGCGGGTCACAAAATTCGCGTGTCTTTTTTTAGTCAAATACATATCGATACCAAATCAAATGTAAATGATCTTGTGACAAATATTGACCGTGAAATCGAACAGTTTTTCATAAGTCGGATTCGAGAAGATTTCCCGAAACACCAAATTTTCGGTGAGGAAGGTTTCGGAGACAAGGTTACTTCGCTCGATGGGGTGACCTGGATATTAGACCCGATTGACGGGACGATGAATTTTGTCCATCAGAAGCGACATTTTGCCATATCGTTAGGTATATACGTAGATGGAGTGGGGATGCTCGGGTATATATATGATGTGATGAATGATGATTTTTATCATGCAGTAAATGGTGGCGGTGCTTACTATAATGATGAGTTATTGCCCCGATTGGATTCTGTCACTGTAGAAAAGGCTGTAATCGGATTGAATGCGCAGTGGGTAGCGCCGAATCGATATCTCAATAACGCGAAAATAATTGAGCTTGTTTCAAAGTGTAGAGGGACAAGGTCATATGGATCAGCAGCGCTTGAATTAGCTTACGTGTCTACTGGAAGGTTAGATGCGTATATATCTACTCGACTATCACCGTGGGACATTGCGGGAGGATTAGTGATTGCAAAGGAGACAGGATTGGTTGCTTCTAATTTAATGGGCAATCCTCTAACTCTACTTTCTCAAGATACTGTGTTAGTATCGCGTAAGGGATTGCACAATGATATATTAGCCGATTACATTGAATTAACGTAATCAAAAAAGACTATCCGATTGCAACTGGAAATCAGTTTACATTTTCAGGATAGTCTTTATTCAAAAAAATTTAGTTATAGAGTTCCTTCTTCACGCATTTTCTTTTTGGCCTTGAAACCGTAACCCATTACAAGAATAAGGGCCACAATTGCTAATAAAGAGCCAGGTATGCTTCGGTTAGCAACAGAAATACCAATTGTACACATGGCTGCTATTGCGGCAATCGAGAAGAAAACGAATACCCATTTTATATTTTTCAAAAAAATCCCTCCGTATATGTTAAAAAGTTTATTGTATAGCACTGTATTGTGTTATAATAACACAGTTAAGCAACTGAAAAAAGAGTAATGGAGTGAAATCATGACAAAAGAGCGTAACGATTTAAGAAACATAGCTATTATTGCACACGTCGATCACGGAAAAACGACACTGGTTGATCAGTTATTGAAGCAATCAGGTATATTTAGATCTAACGAACAAGTAGATGACCGCGCAATGGATTCCAATGAAATAGAGCGTGAGCGTGGGATTACAATTCTTGCGAAGAATACAGCAATTGAATACAAAGATACAAAAATCAATATTTTAGATACACCAGGTCACGCCGATTTCGGTGGAGAAGTCGAGCGTATTTTGAAAATGGTTGATGGTGTAGTTCTTGTAGTAGACGCTTATGAGGGTTGTATGCCACAAACTCGCTTTGTGTTGAAAAAAGCACTTGAAGAAAACTTGAAGCCAATTGTTGTTGTTAACAAAATTGACCGCGAGTTTGCACGCCCTGAAGAAGTTGTAGATGAAGTTCTTGAATTATTCATCGAGTTAGAAGCGAATGATGAGCAGCTCGAATTCCCAGTTGTATTTGCTTCTGGATTCAACGGTACTGCAAGTCTTTCATCGAACCCTGAAGATCAAGAAGAAACATTACGTGTACTTTATGAAGCAATCCTTGAGAAGATTCCAGCACCGATTGATAATCGTGACGAGCCTCTTCAGTTCCAAGTTTCGCTTTTGGATTATAGTGATTATGTAGGTCGTATTGGAATTGGACGAGTATTCCGCGGATCAATTAAAGTCGGACAGCAAGTTGCGGTTATTAAACGTGATGGGTCTAAGAAGAACTTCCGCATTTCAAAAATGTCAGGTTTCCTAGGGCTAAAACGTGTAGATATTGAAGAAGCATTTGCAGGAGACCTTATTGCAGTATCGGGAATTGAAGGTATCGATGTTAGTGATACAATCTGTCCTGTTGAGCATCCTGAAGTTCTACCAGCTCTTCATATCGACGAACCAACATTACAAATGCAATTCCTTGTTAACAACAGCCCGTTTGCAGGTCGTGAAGGTAAATGGGTTACATCTAGAAAGATTGAAGAAAGACTTAACCAACAGTTGCAGACGGATGTATCCTTACGTGTTGAATCTACAGGAGCAGATTCTTGGATTGTTTCCGGACGTGGAGAATTACATTTATCGATCTTGATCGAGAATATGCGCCGAGAAGGTTTTGAACTTCAAGTATCTAAACCGGAAGTTATTGTACGTGAAATTGACGGGAAAAAATGTGAACCAGTAGAACGTGTTCAGATAGAAGTTCCTGAAGAACATACTGGCGCAGTTATCGAATCAATTGGTACGCGTAAAGGTGAAATGATTGATATGGTTAACAACGGTTCTGGAACTGTTCGTTTACTGTTTCTTGTACCTGCACGTGGATTGATTGGTTATTCAACAGAGTTCCTAACGATGACAAGAGGATACGGGATTATTAACCATACGTTTGATAGTTACCAACCAATGTCTTCTGGACGAGTTGGAGGCCGTGCTGAAGGTGTTCTCGTTTCTATGGAAAATGGTAAAGCTACTCCTTATGGTATTTTACATGTGGAAGATCGCGGAGTTATTTTCATTGAACCAGGCACAGATGTCTATGAAGGTATGATTGTTGGTGAACATAACCGTGATACTGATTTGACAATCAACTTAACGAAAGCGAAGCAGCAATCGAATATTCGTACAGCGAATAAAGATCAGACTGTTTCGATTAAAAAGCCTCGCATTATGACACTTGAGGAAGCACTTGAATATCTTGATGACGATGAATATTGTGAAGTAACACCTTTATCTATTCGTCTACGTAAGAAAATTCTTAGTAAGAGTGAACGCGAGCGAATCACGAAAAAAGCAAAATCTAAGGAATGATAATTGTTTGTGAAAGGACTGTCTTGAATGAGTACCAGTGTTAAGGAAACCGAGTTCGTATTCAATCGCATGTCAGGTATTTCGCGTTTCATTTATGAAATGTTAGGGACACCTACAAGCGGTGGCGCGATGGATTATACAACTGCTGGATACGTACTTTTTGCTCTTGTCTTTCTCATGTCAGCAATCGTTTATAAGCTGGGTTTTGCCAAGAAATTAAAACCTATGCAAAGTTTATTAATCTATCTATTTTTGTTTATAGGTTGCCTCGTACTTACGTTTCTTGCATTTTTTCTTCCAATCGTGGAAGGGCTTATCGTGGCAGCACTTATTTTGATTATTTACCGCGCCCGACGCATGAACGAATATAAAGGTGACAAAAAAGACTCAATCGCATAATTGCGATTGAGTCTTTTCACGATTAAAATATTTGTAAAAAGTTAAAACAATATTAAAAGTTTTTTTCGATTGAATGTGAGCTTCTACGAAATATGAAATTTCCAGTCGCTATACGAGAAACTGTTTTTTCGGAAATGCGATCTTTACATGATGGACACATATACGTATGGATTGGGCGATTTCTCAATTTCTTAGCTAATGGTTCATCATCTGAAAGTTGTCCAATTTCGTCGCATATGACACATTTAACTCGCATAGATATACCTCCTATTCAACATGAATTGCAACGACATTCTTGATCGGATTATGTTCGTTCGAGCCATCCTTGAAAAGAATATGGATTGGCCCTTCTTCTCCAAGAGGTTTTCCATCTTCGCAATATTTCATAATTACATTATCGACATTTGTAATTGGAATCACGTGCTTTTCTCCACTGGTTGTTTCAAAAAATAGTTGTGTAGCATTTTTTTTCGGTTCAGCATTTTTTAAAAAGTGATTTAAATAAATACCATATGTGCCGGTAATCACTTTCTTTTCTTCAAATTGCTTCTCTGTTTCCAATGTAGGAGGGAATGTTGCACCTTCCATTATTTCACGGGACCAATGTTTACCCATGCTTCTTTTGTATTCTTCCATCTCATCTTTTTCAATGTGACCGCCTGTGAAGAAAATATCCAGGTCAATCCGCCGGTCATCAAATATCCAGATACCCGGGTCCATTGTGATTACATGTTGTACATTACCTTTAATTGGAACTACTGTTTGCAATTGCATTTCCTCCTAAATTATCAATTATACCTTTGCGTCCGAAGGCTTTATCTGAATCCAGATAAATAATCGGTTTGAATATAGTATAACGCTTTGCGGCGTGTGGGAAAAGTTTTCGAGTTAAAAAGACTGTGCTAGCTTCTTCTACATAACATTAAGGAATGTGGCTTTAGCTGTGTATACAATAAAAATAATTTGAGACAAACATCGATCTTACCACAGTTCCTTATTAGATGTTGTCACCGCATATGCAGAACTCTTAAAGGCATTCTCGACATCTCGTTGGGTGCGTATTAAGCCACCGGCGATGATGGGTATTCCTGTTTCATCATAGACTTCTTTAATAATAGTCGGTATGACACCGGGAAGGATTTCAATATAATCGGGTTTTATTTTTTTACAAACGTTTAAATTGTGATTGAGTGCATGGCTATCAAGTGCGAAGAGACGCTGAATTCCGATTACATTATGTTTTTTGGCGAACGAGATAACGTTAGCTTTTGTCGATATAATGCCATCAACCTTCACATTGTGAATCAAATACTCAAGACCGTACTCATCTACTTTTAAGCCTCGCACTAAATCTGCATGAATAAGAACTTTTTTCTTATGTTGTTTCGCATATTTGATAGTGCTTTCTAACTGTGACAAGCGGGTCTCTAACAAAATGATCAGTTCATGATCTGTTTTAAGTACATCATCGAAATCTTTCATATTGCGTATTGCCGGTATAATTTTATTGCACATACGACCACCCCTCCTTGTTTCTATTTTTAATTTCACGCGTTGGAATTATAAGATAAATTCATCCTACCATAGGGAACGGGCAAACCGAAGTGGAGAATCACTTTTGAAATAGAGTTTTATAAGATTTAGGATAAGTGAATTGACAACGTTTTCAAAAAACAGTATACTACGTTTAAGTTAATAGTTTGTGAAGAGACTAGGAGACACATCGAATACCTTGGATTCCATTCAAGGTTGTTTGATGCGTCTCCTTTTTTTCGTCCGCTATGACCATATGTGATTTGGAGTGGCTTCGTTATTGGCGCGCTGTTAATCATTAAGTAAGCATTGTAATCATAAATATTTATGAATACAGCGTGTTATTAACGGTTTGCTCTAGAGTACATAAATACAGATAAGAAAAGGGAGGATATTATGAATAAGTTAAAGAAACCGGTAGTGTGGCTTATCATTTCTTTATTGTTGATTTTGATTGGTAGTGTAACCGCTTCACAATTCAATAGCTCTGGTGGAGAAGTGGATGTTTCACGAATTTACTTCGATACACCTAGGGGAGAACTTTCGGGTCTTTTATATAAACCTAAAGATGCACCCAATCAGCCTAAGCCGGCCTTGGTTGCTACACACGGGTATTTGAACTCCGGTGAAATGCAAGATGCACAAGCAATCGAGATGTCTAAAAGAGGGTATGTTGTATTGGCGTTAGATCAATACGACCACGGGCATTCAACTGGAACTATGGAAAAGCCGATTCCCTTTTTCTCATTTTGGCCACAGGCAATCTATGATGCGGTCCAATATATGTACGATCAGAATTTCGTGCTGAAAGATGCGGACGGGAATGGAATTATCGCCGTTTCAGGTCACTCCATGGGTGGTTTTTCATCCACAAATGCAGTTATGTTGGATGAAGTTGACTTCCAGCAATCAGGCGTCAGAAAAATTTACACTTCGCTTACTATGGGTTCAGATTACCAATGGCTGAAACTGTTAGGACATAGTGACGAGGATATTAATAATGCATACGGGCCGAGAATGTCAGGGAAAATTGCTGCGGATTATGATGAGTTCTTTTTTGATTCGGAAGCTGCGGCTTCAGGCAAATCGGTTGTAAAGAAAAACTATGTTGGAACCGAAGAAGGCCAAGGCTTCCTTGGTAATCCTGAAAATCCTGAAGTAGGGAAAGTATATGAAGTGGATGGCGGCAAGCGGGTAATTTACCAGCCGAACGAAACTCATCCATGGAACCACTTCTCAAAGCAAACAACTGCAGATGCAATCAATTTCTATGACATGGCATTTGCTGACTATGGAGACATTGTTGAAGTAGGTAAGGAAGGGCAGTCATGGATGTTCAAAGAATTTGCTTCACTCCTTGCTCTAATTGGATTTTTTATGCTATTCATTCCAGTGATTGTCTTGCTGTCTAAACTACCGTTCTTCAACTCAATCTATACGGTTAAACCGGCAACCCTACCTGAGCCGAAGACAGAAGGATCAAGGTTGACTAGATATTTACTTATCGTATTTGTAGCAATCTATCCAGCCCTTTTCTTTTCAGCCCTTTATGGAGCAGACGTTTCCGGGATGAGATTATTACGTCAAATCAGCATGATTTTCATCGCTGTAGCTGGAGTTATTTACATTTTCTCATGGATCCGAAACTACGGAAAAAATGCGAAGATAGGTTCATTATTGCTATTCGTATTAAGCATTGTTCAATATGTTTTATTAAGAGCACAAGATCGATTCCTGGAAACGACACCGTTTTTCGGTGCGCCGACAGTGAATCCAATTATGTTTTGGGCACTTAATGTTTCAATTGTCATGCTTATCGTTGCAGTTAGCTATCACTATATTTCCAAGAAGTCCGAAGGTGCGACGATTGCAAATTATGGCGTGAAAGCAAACGTTAAGACAATTGTTGCTTCGTTTGTAACGGCTATACTTACAGCTGTCATCGGTTTCGGTATTCTTTTTGTGATAGATGCGATTTTCAAAGTGGACTTCCGTCTTTGGACAGTAGCTGTGAAGACGTTTGAAGTGCAACACTTCCTTGCGCTTTTGAAATATGCACCACTATTCTTCATTTACTATTTCATAGTAGGAATGTCTGTCAATATGAATACGACCGGTGAAAAGTACGCAGGCATAAAAGGTTATGTGATTTCCATCCTTCATTTTGTAGGTGGATTGGTACTTTATCTAATCTATCAGTACGGATTGTTATTCATTACAGGAACGGCGGGTTATCCGGGAGAATCTCTTTCTTCCATTATTGTCATCGGCCTTGTACCAATTTTGGTCATAGCTGCCATCTTTAATCGTTACCTATATAACAAAACAGGTAACATGTATGTGGGAGCCTTTACCAATACAATCGTCATGACAATGATCACAATCGCTAATACAACACTGCACACGATATTCTAATCGTGTTGGAAAGGAGCAACGGACAGAGGGTCCCGCGCTCCTTTTTTACAGCAATATGTAATTTTTTTAACGACAGACGGAGGTATGCAAGTTGGAAAACTATATTTTGTCTCTTGACCAAGGGACGACCAGTTCACGGGCAATACTTTTTAATCAAAAAGGAGAAGCTGTTGAAACGGCGCAGCAGGAATTCGAACAGTTTTTCCAGCAACCGGGATGGGTGGAGCAAGATGCGGATGAAATTTGGAATTCAATCCTATCATGCATTGCTGAAGTTCTTCGCAAAGCTCATGTGAACCCTGGACAGATTTCAGGTATCGGGATTACGAATCAGCGCGAAACAACTGTAGTGTGGGACAAGAGTAGCGGGACTCCGGTTTATAAGGCTATTGTTTGGCAATCAAGACAAACGGAAGAAATTTGCGAACAGTTGCGGGAGCAAGGATACAATGAGTTGGTTGCCGACAAGACAGGGTTGATTTTAGATCCCTATTTTTCCGGGACGAAAGTGAAGTGGATCCTTGATAATGTGGAAGGCGCAAGGACAGAGGCCGTTGCGGGTAACTTGTTATTTGGAACAATTGACACATGGTTAGTTTATAAATTGACCAATGGACGAGCGCATGTCACGGATTACTCGAATGCCTCACGGACAATGCTTTTTAACATTAGGGAGTTGAAGTGGGATGATGAATTGCTCGACATGTTGGATGTTCCTAAAAGCATGCTTCCCGATGTGCGACCTTCATCAGAAATCTACGGATATGCAGAAGAGTATCCATTCGCGGGGAGCCGTATACCGATTGCAAGTGTCATAGGGGATCAACAGGCAGCATTATTTGGTCAGGCGTGTTTTGAAAAAGGAATGGCTAAAACGACATATGGAACAGGAAGTTTCATGTTATTGAATACAGGAGACGAGTGTGTCAAATCAAACCATGGGTTGCTAACGACGATTGCTTGGTCCGTTGGTGGGGAAGTGACCTATGCGCTTGAAGGAAGTACTTTTGTTGCGGGGTCTGCAATCCAATGGTTACGTGATGGGTTACGTATGTTCGATAATGCATCGGATAGTGAAGATTATGCAGTGAAGGTCGATTCCGCGGATGGGGTTTACGTCGTTCCGGCATTTGTCGGTTTAGGAACACCTTATTGGGACAGCGATGCGCGTGGTGCTATATTCGGTTTGACACGCGGCACAACAAAAGAACATTTTGTACGTGCGACACTGGAATCATTGGCTTATCAAACGAGGGATGTACTCGATGTAATGGTCACGGATGCCGGTACTGAACTGAATTCCCTACGTGTCGATGGCGGTGCCGTTGCCAATGATTTTCTGATGCAATTTCAAAGCGATATTTTAGGCGTTACGATCGATCGTCCGACTGTCAATGAAATTACCGCGCTAGGGGCTGCATTCCTCGCAGGACTTGCAGTCGGATTTTGGAAAGATCAAGAAGAAATTGCACACCAATGGAAAGTTGAGCGGACATTTACTCACTCAATGGCTGATGAAGAGCGAGAAAAAATGTATTTAGGATGGAAGCAAGCAGTTGCCGCGACTAGAGTTTTCAAGTAATAGAATATCTTGAAGTTAAAACGTTTTGCTAGAAATGAATAATGTGCTATTCTAAAGACAAGTTAATAAATTGGTAGAGAATTCGAGAGACCACATCACTCCATATTTCCGTATAGGAATTGGAGTCGATTCGTGGTCTCTTTTTTGTTTTTAGCTATGTTAACTAATAATGTTGATAAAATTTATTAGTCACTAGTGCTTGAGTATATCTAACTCGTTGATTTCCGTTTCAGACGTACGCTTTCCGGAGGGCAGGCGGTGGACCAATCCGTCAGCTATGCTGCCGCTGATTGTTACACCTGACCTGCTAACCCTATCGGAGTCGACGTCTTTCACTTCAATCAACTAGGCGTGTACAAAAATCTCATGTGTCACTAACTTTGAATCTAAAAGAACCAGCGAAGAAGCGACAAGTGTGAGCCGAAGTAGGAAGACCGACAGTGAACTTTCTGACGGGCTTCCTACGGGAGGCCATCACCAAGCGACAAGCGATATTGCCACGCTAACAATGAGTGTACAAATACTTTATCAACTATCAACAGAGTTATTTAACAGAGCCTTGTTTTTAAAATAGAAAGAATTGGAGTGGATGAATTATGCAATTTTCAAATGCTGATAGATCGGAACTAAAGACGGAGCTTCAAAGAGAAACATTAGATTTACTTGTTATTGGAGGGGGGATTACAGGTGCGGGTATTGCGCTTGACGCTGTAAGTAGAGGACTGAAAGTCGCTGTAGTCGAAATGCAAGACTTTGCTGCTGGTACTTCAAGCAGATCAACGAAACTGGTTCATGGCGGATTGCGTTATTTGAAGCAAATGGAAGTGAAAATGGTAGCTGAAGTCGGTAAAGAAAGGGAAATCGTCTACCAAAATGGACCACATGTTACGACGCCTGAGTGGATGCTATTACCCTTTTACAAAGGGGGGACGTTCGGACCGTTTACTACGAATATCGCATTGCGTGTCTATGATTTTTTGGCAGGTGTTAAAAAGAGTGAACGAAGAAAAATGTTTCAGTCTGACGTCGCGTTATCGCATGAGCCTTTATTAAAACAAAATGGATTGAAAGGCGCCGGCTACTATGTAGAATATAAGACTGATGATGCACGACTGACGATAGAAGTAATAAAAAAAGCTGTGGAAAAAGGAGCAATAGCTCTGAATTACATGAAAGTTGCAGATTTACTTTACGAAAACGGACGGGCTGTCGGCGTTGAGGTCGAAGATGTCATTGATGGTTCCCGCCTGGAAGTGAAAGCGCTGAAAATTGTCAATGCATCGGGTCCATGGGTTGATACGGTGCGCGAAATGGATCAGTCGAAAAAAGGGAAAACGTTGCTATTGACGAAAGGAACTCATTTAGTATTTGATGAAAAACATTTTCCATTGCAGCAAGCTATCTATTTTGACGGTCCGGATCGTCGGATGATTTTCGCTATTCCAAGGGAAGGCAAAACGTATGTCGGCACTACCGATACGGTTTATAAAGGCGACTTTGCACATCCGGTAGTAACAGTTGAAGATCGGGACTATATCTTGGAAGCAATTCAATTTATGTTCCCGGCTGTACAGCTTGGACCAGAAGAAGTAGAATCCAGCTGGGCAGGTCTACGTCCGTTAATTCACGAAGATGGCAAATCACCTTCCGAAGTTTCCCGCAAGGACGAAATCTTTGTATCAGAATCGGGTCTCATCTCCATTGCAGGCGGTAAATTGACCGGCTATCGTAAAATGGCTGAACACGTGTTGGATTTAGTTGTTAAACAATTGTATAAAGAAGAAGGAAGGCACTATCCTGAAACATCAACTAAGTACCTGCCGATTTCGGGTGGAGATGTCGGTGGCGCCCATGGGTTTGAAATGTTCGCAATTGATAAAGGTAAACAAGGTAAGAGCATAGGGTTGACAGAAGCTACTGCAAAAAGACTTGTCCATCGATACGGATCCAACATCGATACCGTGTTCTCTCTATACGAGAACGGAAAAGAAGTAGCCGCCAAAGAAAATATCGATCCAGTTGTCTATGCTATACTGCGGTATTCTATTGATCACGAACTCGTCTATAAACCTGCCGATTTCTTCGTTAGACGGACTGGGGCATTATATTTTGACATCGATTGGGTGAATACGCATAAACACGCTGTTTATAAAATTATGAAACAGAAGTTTAGTTGGACAGTTGAGCAGGCGGTTGCATATGAAGAAGAGCTTGAAGAATTGATTGTGGATGCGACTAAGTTTCATCAGATGGAAAGCTGATTGTTGTACATTGTGAATCAGTAAAACTTAAGTAAGAGTGCAATAGTTATTAGGAATTCACTTGACTAAGGTTTAAGGTGGATTCCTATTTTTTTGAATTTGAACAACTTTCACATAAAATAACTAGCTTTCTGTTATGTTTGCTCCAGTTTTAATTAAGTTTATATTCCGCTTTCGTACGCACGAACACATTGAAAAGTATTCAAGGTGAATTGTTATACTAAAAACTGAAGTGGTGCTTAAGTAAAAGATTGATTAACTTAAAAGCTTGTCAGCAAAGGGGAAATGCTTGCAATTTCTACTATCAAAAGATACACTTTATTAATATTCATAAGTAGAAATAAATGATTGATGGGGGCGTCCTCATGGATACTGAAATGCAAGAAACATATCAGGAAAAGGCTGTGAAGCAGCTTCAAATTGATGCGAGTAAAATTGCTCAATTGATAAAGGTTCAGATGGATCACTTGACGATGCCACAATGCCCTTTATACGAAGAAGTGTTAGACACTCAGATGTTTGGACTTGCTCGTGAAATCGATTTTGCTGTGAAGTTGGGTCTAATTGAGCGTGTGAAAGGGAATGAAATTCTTTCATCACTTGAGAAGGAAATGACTGTATTGCACGATATATATATGAGAAAATAGGCTAAAAACTCAAACTCATCTCATAGTTTGAGTTTTTTCTTTAACTTTAATATTTCATCAGGATGATTGAAACAAATACATAATTGACACTAAAAATAAAAGAGGTACTTACCTATGCAGACTTATGTGAAACGATTTCTTCGATACTTTGACTTTCCACTGTTTTCAGCATATTTGATATTGACTTTATTTGGTCTAGTAATGATCTATAGCTCAAGTATGGTGTGGGCCGTCAGTCGCTATGGATGGGAACCGGACCATTTTTTAAATAGACAAATACTTAATTTAGCAATTGCTTTTCCGGTATTTTTTATAGCTTCTTTTTTCCCGTATAAAAACTATAAAAGAAAAGGGTTTATGGTGACTACGGTTATCGGAATGCTGGTCCTCCTTTGGAGTGTCCACATACTTGGGTATGGTAAAGATGTGGTTGGCGTAGGTGCACAAAGTTGGATTAAACTAGGTCCTGTGAATCTTCAGCCTTCAGAAGTAGCGAAAATTGCTCTAATTGTATACCTTGCAGGGGTCTTTGCTAATAAATATAAAGCAGGATCGATTGATAGTTTAAATAAATCAATAGCTCCTCCTTTGACAATTTTAACTCTAGTAATCGCATCAGTAATGCTAGAAACAGATATTGGTACTTCATTTATTCTTATTGTGATTGCATTATCCGTAATGGCAGCAAGTGGTATCAAGAAACGAACTTTTTTGAAGTTGGGCGGTATTATTGCGACAGGACTTTCATTAGTGGCTTTCGTAGTCTATTTAAATTGGGAAACTGTTATGACGCCTGGTCGCTTAGGGCGTCTCACGGCATTTTTGAATCCTTTTGATTATCCGTTAACTTCAGGCTTCCAAATAATAAATGGGTATATTGCAATTGGTTCCGGAGGTATTTCCGGTCGCGGTTTAGGGAATTCAATTCAAAAGTTAGGATATTTGCCTGAACCACAGACAGATGTTATTATGGCAGTTATCTCAGAAGAGGTAGGTATTCTGGGCTCTATTATTGTCATTGGTGGCCTTGGATTTATTGTTCTACGATCGCTATCGATTGCACTAAAGGCTAAAGATCCTCACGCTAGAATGCTTGCAGCAGGAATAGGCAGTATGATTGGCATACAAACATTTGTCAATATAGGTGGTTTAACTGGTTTAATACCACTTACAGGTGTTCCGTTGCCGTTTATTAGTTATGGCGGAACTTCGGTAATTCTGCTATCGTTAGCACTAGGAATATTGATGAACGTTTCGATGTTTGTCAAATTTGAAACTAAGAGATAGAAAGGGAAGTGTTGTATTTTGGAGAAAATCAATAAAATCCTTGTTGCGAACCGCGGAGAAATAGCTATCCGTATTTTTCGTGCATGTACGGAACTAAGTATTCCTACGGTTGGAATCTATTCAGCTGAAGATAGTGGGTCGTTTCATCGCTATAAAGCGGACGAATCCTATTTGGTTGGAGAAGGTAAAAAGCCAATCGATGCCTATTTGGATATAGAAGGAATCATCGCAATCGCAAAAAAAGCTGGAGCAAATGCAGTTCATCCAGGGTATGGTTTTCTCGCTGAAAATGCAGAGTTTGCCCGCCGTCTTGAACAAGAAGGAATCATTTTTATAGGTCCAAGTTCCAAGCATCTTGATATGTTTGGGGATAAAGTAAAAGCCAGAGGACAAGCAATTGCAGCTGGAATCCCAGTTATCCCTGGTAGCGATGGTCCTGTTTCTACGGTCGAAGAAGTCGCAATCTTCGGTAAAGAAAATGGCTATCCGATTATTGTCAAAGCCTCACTCGGTGGCGGTGGACGTGGCATGCGCATAATAAATTCAGAGGATGAAGTTGAACAAGCCTTTGAACGTGCAAAATCAGAAGCCAAGTCAGCATTTGGATCCGAAGAAATGTACGTTGAAAAATTCGTTGATAAACCAAAACACATTGAAGTCCAGATACTTGGAGATACACATGGAAATGTGGTTCATCTCTATGAACGTGATTGTTCAATTCAGCGTCGTCATCAAAAAGTGGTGGAAATCGCACCATCAATTTCACTTGGCAAGACGCTTAGTAAAGAAATTTGTGAAGCAGCTGTGAAATTGATGAAAAATATTGACTACATCAATGCAGGTACTGTTGAATTTTTAGTTTCAAATGGAGAATTTTATTTTATTGAAGTAAATCCACGTATTCAGGTGGAACATACAATTACAGAAATGATTACAGGAATTGATATTGTACATACGCAGATTCACATCGCGGATGGAAAAAATATTCATGAAGGCGAAGCCGGATTGCCTGCACAAGATGAAATCCCATTGTTCGGGTATGCAATTCAATCTCGTGTGACGACTGAAGACCCTTTAAACGACTTCATGCCGGATACAGGTAAGTTAATGGTCTATCGTTCAGGAGGCGGTTTTGGTGTTCGTCTGGACGCTGGAAACGGTTTTCAGGGCGCGGTCATTACACCGCACTATGATTCACTGCTTGTTAAAGTATCGACATGGGGTATGACTTTCCGTGAAGCTGCGTCCAAAATGAATCGAAATTTACAGGAATTTAGAATTCGTGGAATTAAGACAAACATCCCTTTTCTAGAAAACGTAGTGAAGCACGAAAATTTCTTAACTGGAGATTACAATACAAGTTTCATTGATTCAACGCCTGAATTATTCGATTTCCCAGTTCGCTTAGATCGAGGAACTAAAATTTTGCAATACATTGGAAACGTTACGATTAATGGATTCCCTGGAATTGAAACGAAATCTAAACCAGTTTTCCATCCAGTTCGAAAACCTACTATTGACTTACTGACTCCACCTGCAAGTGGTACAAAGCAAATACTAGATGAACGCGGTGCAGACGGCTTAGTTCAATGGATTAAAGAACAAGACGAGGTCCTACTAACGGATACCACGTTCAGGGATGCCCATCAATCACTTCTTGCAACGCGCTTGCGTACTGCAGATATTAGTGCAATTGCATCAGAATCTGCCAGATTGATGCCAGACTTATTTTCCTTTGAAATGTGGGGAGGAGCAACGTTCGACGTATCCTACCGCTTCCTTAAGGAAAGTCCTTGGGAACGTTTAATTAAACTTCGTGAGCAAATACCTAACGTTCTGTTCCAAATGTTGTTCCGTGGAGCGAATGCAGTAGGATATACAAATTATCCCGACAATGTTATTCGAGAATTCGTTAAAGAATCTGCAAGTGCCGGTATAGATGTATTCCGAATCTTTGACAGTTTAAATTGGATCAAAGGTATGGAAGTTGCGATTGACGCAACTCGTGAGGTTGGAAAGGTAGCAGAAGCATCGATCTGTTATACAGGGGATATCTTAAATGATAAAAGGGACAAGTATACAGTAGCCTATTATAAAGAAATGGCGAAAGAACTTGAATCCGCTGGCGCGCATATCCTTGCAATCAAAGATATGGCAGGCCTTCTTAAACCAGAAGCAGCTTACCGACTCATATCGGAATTAAAAGATACCGTCGAGTTGCCGATACACCTCCATATGCACGACACAAGTGGAAACGGGATCTACTCGTATGCCAAAGCCATTGAGGCGGGTGTAGACATCGTTGACACGGCGCTAGGGGCTATGTCAGGCCTTACGTCTCAACCTTCTGCAAGTTCTTTGCATTACGCATTAAAGGGCGGTAAAAGGGATGTACGTGGAAATGTGGAGTCATTAGAAAAGCTTTCTTACTATTGGGAAGATGTACGCAAGTATTATCAGCCTTTTGAGAGTGGAATGGTTAGTCCTCACTCAGAAATTTATGTACATGAAATGCCTGGCGGTCAGTATTCTAACTTGCAACAGCAAGCGAAATCTGTCGGTCTTGGTGAACGTTGGGATGATGTGAAAGGTATGTATTCCCGAGTTAATCTTTTGTTTGGTGATGTTGTGAAAGTAACTCCATCTTCAAAAGTTGTCGGAGATATGGCCTTGTTTATGGTCCAAAACGAATTGGACGAGCGCACTATTTTAGAGCGTGGAAAGTCTATCGATTTCCCTGAATCAGTTATTGAATTTTTCGAAGGACATATTGGTCAGCCATATGGCGGATTCCCGAAAGAGCTTCAGGAAGTTATTTTAAAAGGACGACAAGCGATAACAGTTCGCCCAGGTGAATTGTTAGAAGATGTAGACTTTAATGCGCTAAAAACACTTGTAGGCAAAAAGCTAGAGCGTCCTTGTACAAATCAAGAAGCTTTATCGTATGCACTTTATCCAAAAGTATTTGAGGAATTCTCTGTAATTAACAAGGAGTTCGGAGATGTTTCAGTTATTAGCACTCCAGAGTTTTTATACGGAATGCGCCTAGGCGAGGAAATTGAGGTTGAAATTGAAAAAGGAAAAACGCTTATTATTAAGCTAGTTTCAATTGGAGAACCGCAGCCAGATGCAACTCGAGTCATTTACTTCGAGATGAATGGTCAACCGCGTGAAGTGATTATTGATGATTTGAACGTTGAATCAGATACAGTGAAAAATGTTAAAGCGGATCCTTCAAACGCTTCTCATATCGCAGCAACGATGCCAGGAACGGTATTGAAAGTAGCGGTTTCGAAAGGTGCAAAGTTGAGAAGAGGCGAGCATTTGTTTATTACTGAGGCTATGAAGATGGAAACTACAATACAGGCTCCATTTGACGGTATCGTAAAAGAAATTTACGTATCGGCAGGAGATTCTATTTCAACAGGAGATCTACTTCTTGAAATCGAGTAATCCCAATTAAAAAGACACTCAAGTTCAGCTATTCTAGCGAATTTGAGTGTCTTTTGATTTAGAAGTCTTAATTTGGGCGAAAATAGAAAATAGCTATCCTTGTTATAGGATAGCTAAGGCGTTATTATTCGAGTTTATTACTCCGAGAAACAAGTAAAATCATATAAGTCAATAAACCGAATAGTAATGATATTAGTAGTGAATGAAGCAAGGCGATATAAAGATTTAGACTGGTAAGTATAACTGTCATTCCAGACAGAACTTGTCCAGTTACAAGGGTGAGAGCGATAATCCAACCCCAATAAATCACCTTTTGGTTTTTATAATGTCTGATAGCGTGAATCGTAATGATTAGAATCCAAATAAAGATTAGTCCAGCAGCAGCTCGGTGGCCCATTTGAACCCATTCAAACATATTTGTTGGAAGTTCAAAAGCGCTATTTCTACATAGTGGCCAATCAGAACAAACGAGACTTGAGTCCGTATGTCGGACGAGTGCACCAGTGTACACCACAATGTAGGAGTAAATGAAGACTCCAATTGTATGTCGTTTTAAAGTCTTACCGATTTTGATTTTATCGGCATCGAATTTCTGATCGACTTCAAAGATAAGAAGGGTGAGTAACAATACCGAGGCGAAAGAAATAAGGGAAATCCCGAAATGCAATGCGAGAATAAAATCGCCTTGCCCCCATAAAACTTGTGCTGCTCCAATTAAGGCTTGTAGAACAAGAAAGAATACAGCCATAACTGCCAAAAACTTTGTTTCTCGAATATGTCCAATTGCTTTCCATGACCAAGCAGCGAGTACTAGTATGAAAATACCAACCGCACCTGTTACAAGGCGATGTGAAAACTCGATTAAGACTTCTGCAGTGATTTCACTAGGGATTAGTTGGCCGTTACAACCTGGCCAGTGACGTCCACATCCCATACCGCTGTCGGTCTTAGTTACTAGCGCTCCTCCAAGTAAAATGAGGAGCATGCCAATCGTAGAAGCTAGAGCAAACCATTTTAAATACTTATTGTATTTCAACCTGACACCTACTTTATTTATAATGACTAGAACATACATCTGAATGGTAATAATCAGATTTGAAATGAATCCTTTAACTTAACTTGAAAAGGTACCTACTTTTCCGATGATAACTAATTCTAAGAAATAATACAACGACTTGCTGTTCTAAATAGATGAAGATGTTGTCATTTCACAAATTGTTCATAAAAAAGACCTATTAACTTCACAAATGAAAGTGAGAAATGATTTACTATTAAGAGGATGCCACAAAAATATGTCGGGGTTTCGAGTAATTTCGAGTTAATTTTGCTTAAGTATAGAAATTATGCCGGAATTTCGATATAGTGGAGTATAGCAGTATATACATAACACTTTGAAGGGAGGGGTAACTTGTCAAACGGTCGTGTAATCGTTGCACCTGTCGAAACGAAAGGTGAGACGCAATCACTAATCAAGGATTTTTTAGCACTAATTAAGATCGGTATTGTTAATTCGAACATGATTACAACATTCACGGGATTATTTTTGGCGATCCAGTTAAGTGGTGGGCATTTTCTGAACAACTTAGACATTCTCTTTTATGCTCTAGGAGGATCTGGACTTATCATTGCGGGTTCTGCTGCACTAAATAATTTAATTGACCGTGATATTGATCCTGTCATGACTCGAACAAAAACAAGACCTACTGTAACAGGGCGATTTAAAGCACCGGCGGTATTGGCATTGGCGCTCACTTTCATCGTTATAGGAGAACTGTTATTGCTATCTGCGTCGCTCGCGGCTGCACTGTGGGGACTTGCAGGTGTATTCAGCTATGTAGTACTCTATTCTATGTGGTCAAAACGTAGACACGTCAGTAATACGATTGTAGGAAGTATTTCTGGAGCGATTCCACCATTAATTGGTTATGCCGCATTTGAACCTACATTAGGTGCAGGCGCATGGGCATTGTTTCTTATTATGTTCATTTGGCAACCGCCACACTTTTACGCTCTCGCGATGCGCCGTACTGAAGAGTACCGTGCAGCGAATATACCTATGTTGCCTGTCGTTAAAGGCTTTGCTAGAACTAAAAAGTCGATGTTGGTTTGGGTTTTGTTTTTATTCCCGTTACCTTTTCTACTTTTAGAACTCGGGACTTTCTTTCTCATATTAGCTACTATGTTAAATGTGGGATGGCTTTACTTAGCTGTGAGAGGTTTCAGAGTGAAAGATGATTTGAAGTGGGCAACGTCAATGTTTGTATATTCACTCAATTATATGACGATCCTATTTGTTTCAATTATTATCTTTTCATTATTTATTTAAGCTTCGGAATTCTTTCTTTGAACAGGAATTCATATAGAGGGGTCGAAAATGTCCTCATTCACAAGAAAATATATTTTTTTAGAAAGAGAGGTATGATTAAACAATGATGAAAGGACTCAAAAAATGGCGTCTCTTTTCTTTATTGACAGTGTTAACTGTTTTTCTTGCAGGTTGTGGACAGGAAGAGTTGTCCACGTTACTACCAGCCGGGCAAGTAGGTAAGGACCAATTTAAATTGCTACTATTATCTTCAGCAATCATGGTATTTATAATGTTAGCTGTTGCGATCATCTACGTAATCGCCTTAGTGCGCTTCCGACGTTCGAAAGTGGGCGAAGATCATATTCCTGAGCAAGTTGTAGGAAATCATACACTAGAGCTTGTATGGACAGTTATTCCAATTCTACTCGTTTTGATCCTTGCTATACCAACAGTTTATTATACATATAAACTGGGTAACGTTTCAGCAATGAATGATGTAGATGTTGACGGAAACGCGGAGAACTTAGTTGTTGACGTTACTGCGAAACTATATTGGTGGGAGTTTGAATACCCTGAATATGGAATTGTTACAGCGCAAGAACTAGTCGTTCCGACGGGCGAAAAAGTTTATTTCAACCTAATGGCTGCAGACGTTAAGCATTCATTTTGGATACCAGCAGTTGGAGGTAAACTTGATAACAACGTTGAAAACGTCAATAAATTTTATTTGACTTTTGACAAAGAATCAAAGGATTTGAAGGATGGCGTATTCTACGGTAAATGTGCCGAGCTTTGTGGTCCATCACATGCACTTATGGACTTCAAAGTAAAAACAATTCCACGTGGCGAATTTGACACTTGGGTAACAGCAATGCAAGAGACAGATGAGCGTGTTGTAGATTCATCGTTAACTGAAGGCGAGACTGTATTTAATGATAGCTGTATTGCTTGTCATGCGACGTCTGCTGTAGGTACGACAGGTGAAAAAGCGGGTCCAAACTTAGCTTCTTTTGGTGACCGAAATCGTGTAGCTGGATTTATGGATCATACAGAAGAGAAATTAGAAGAGTGGATTCGAGATACACAATACTACAAACCAGCGAACTTAATGCCATCATTTAGCAAGGAACAAATCTCAGATGCTGAGATGGATGAACTAGTTAAATACCTGATGGGATTATCTGTTGAAAAATAAGTAAATGTGAAATTGAAGAGGAGGTAACATAGTGAGTTCAGTTGCTCAAAAAAGAAGTTTTGGCGCAGCGCTTTGGGATTGGATGACGACAGTCGACCATAAGAAGATTGGAATTCTTTATCTCCTAGGTGGAGGGTTCTTCTTCATCCTCGGTGGAATCGAAGCAATGCTTATACGTATACAGCTTCTCCATCCGAATAGTGATCTGATCGCTGCTGGCGTTTTTAACGAAATTATTACAATGCATGGAACAACCATGATATTCTTAGCGGCTATGCCGATATTAATTGGATTTATGAACGTTGTTATGCCGCTCCAAATTGGAGCACGTGACGTTGCGTTCCCGTTCCTTAACTCATTAGGATTTTGGATGTTCTTCTTCGGAGGACTTTTCCTAAACGTATCTTGGTTATTTGGTCAAGTTCCTGATGCAGGTTGGACTTCATATGCATCACTTTCTATTGCATCTGAAGGACATGGTGTAGATTTCTATGCTATCGGACTTCAAATTGCCGGTGGAGGAACACTTATTGGGGGGATTAACTTCCTCGTAACAATTATTAACATGAGAGCACCAGGAATGACTTATATGCGTATGCCGTTATTTACATGGACTACGTTTGTCGCATCAGCGATGATTTTATTCGCATTCCCTCCACTTACTGTTGGATTGTTCTTTTTAACGTTTGATCGAATGTTCGGGGGGAATTTCTTCGACCATACGATGGGTGGAAACACGATCATTTGGGAGCATATTTTCTGGATTTTCGGTCACCCTGAGGTTTACATTCTGATCTTACCTGCGTTCGGGATATTCTCGGAAATATTTGCGATATTCTCACGCAAACGTTTGTTTAGTTATTCAGCAATGGTGTTTTCTACCGTACTCATTGGATTCTTAGGGTTCATGGTTTGGGCTCACCATATGTTCACAGTTGGTCTTGGACCGACAGCAAACGCAATATTCTCTGTTGCAACAATGGCAATTGGTATACCTACAGGGGTTAAGATCTTTAACTGGCTTCTCACCATGTGGGGAGGAAGTATCAAAGTTACAACTCCAATGCTTTACGCGTTAGGTTTCATCCCAACGTTTGTAATGGGTGGAGTAACAGGAATCATGCTTGGTACAGCACCTTTAGATTATCAATTGCATGATACGTACTTTGTTATTGCTCACTTCCACTACGTAATCGTTGGTGGTACTGTATTCGGTATTTTTGCAGGTGTTCACTTATATTGGCCGAAAATGTTCGGTACTATGTTGAATGAAATGCTTGGTAAAGTTACATTTTGGTTGTTCTTCATCGGTTTCCATTTAACATTCTTAATTCAACACTGGTTAGGATTCTGGGGAATGCCACGTCGTGTATTCACATACATGGATGGACAAGGATGGAACGCAGGAAACTATATCAGTAGTGTCGGGGCATTGTTCATGGCACTAGGTGTTATTGTTCTTGTATACAACATTATCGTTACATCGGTTAAAAATGTTAAAGTGGGTAATGATCCATGGGGTGACGGACGTACGCTTGAGTGGGCAATTGAATCACCACCACTTTATTACAACTTTGCACAGACACCACTTGTTCGCGGACTTGACACGTTTTGGATTGAAAAAATGGAAGGTAATAAATCCGGATTAACACCGGCTGAACCTGTACAAGATATTCATATGCCTAACGGTTCAATTATTCCATTACTAATGAGCTTAGGTATGTTTATAGCTGGATTCGGTGCAATGTTCCATAGTGAAACAGCTTGGGGATTACCAGTTCTTATCTTGGGAATTCTGTGGGTGTTTGTAGCAATGGGTGTGCGTTCAGTACAAGATGACTTAGGTTATTATGTTACAAAAGAAGAAATTCTTAGAGATATGAAGCGTAAAGGGGGACAAAACTAATGGATTTGAATAAAAAATTCACCCCTGAGACGTGGCCAGATCATCCTGAGAAAGCAACACTTGAAGCGAAGAATAAATTTGTTGGTTTCTGGCTTTTCCTAGGCGGAGAGACAATCTTATTCGCAACTTTATTTGCAACATACCTTGCACTTAAAAACAAAGGTCCAAGCGACTTGGCTTTTTCAACGCAAGATTTATATGAACTGCCACTTGTATTTGCAATGACGATGTTACTTCTTACTTCATCATTAACAAGTGTGTATGCGATGTATCATATGAAAAATTATGATTTTAAGAAAATGCAATTATGGCTTGCAATCACTGCATTTTTAGGCCTTGGATTCTTGATGCTCGAAGTTTATGAGTTTAATCACTATGTAGGATTAGGATTTACGTTTGATAACAGTGCATTCAGTACCGCTTTCTATACGCTTGTTGGAACACATGGTTTCCACGTAGCTATTGGACTTGTTTGGATTACGTTACTTATTTTCCGTAACGCTAAACGCGGATTGAATCTATATAATGCGACTAAGTATTATACATTTTCACTATACTGGCACTTTATTGATGTAGTCTGGGTATTTATCTTCACTGTAGTCTATTTGATGGGAGTGGTAGGTTAATATGGCGGACATCCAAGTTTATGAAAAGTCACCAGCTGAGTTTAAACTAGGCCAACGTAGAGCTAAAAAATCAATGCAACATCAGATTATGATGTTTTCATTAATGATTTTTATGACAATCATGTCATTTACAATGGTCATTGCAAACAATCAAGAAGTGTTAGGTTTCTCGAAGTATTTCGTTATACCTACATTAATGTTGTTTGCAGCGGTTCAAGTTGGATTGCAACTGTATTATTTTATGCATATGCAAGAAAAAGGACACGGTACACCGGCAATGTTCATGTACACTGGAGCAGTGTTTGGTTTCGCTGTAGTTCTAACTTTCGTAACAATTGTATGGTGGTAATAAAGTAAGGAAACGTAAAGCCTGTGGAGATATTATTTCCACAGGCTTTTTCCATTTTACTTTTAGCTTCCTTGGCGATTACGCTCGTGCCCACAGGAAGTGGGTCATGCAGTGGAGGAGGATTGGGGTTTATCCTCCTTTGTTACGACAGGATGAATAGGGCTACGGTTTTTCGTAGTCCCGCTTCTGTGGGATTAGACTGCGTCCCTTAACTTGTCTAGTCTTCTGCGCCTAGCTCACTGTGGAAAAGATGAAAATCTCAAAAGTCAAAGAACGACTTGTGAGATTTTCCCTATTTCCTTCGTTAGCTACCCAGGCGCATACGCTTGGGCCCACAGGAAGTGGGTCATGCAGTCGTAACGACAGGATGTCGTGCACTTAGACTGCGTTCTTCAAATTTGTCATACTTCGTACATTGAGTTACGGCGTATAAAGATTTATAATGGTAAGTAGACGTAAATAGAGGAGTGATGGCTTTGATGCCTATAAGCATATTTGGATTTCGCGCTTTATGGAGCCCGTGGTTTTTATTAACGCTTCTTGGCCTTGTCCTATTGTATTTTCTTATCACAGTTACTTGGCGGGATCGATTTAAAGGTTCTGAACCGGTTACAAGGAAGCAGATTACTTATTTTTTAATGGGAATGATACTTCTTTATGTTGTAAAAGGATCGCCCGTTGATTTATTAGGTCATATTTTATTTTCAGTCCACATGGCACAAATGGCATTGTTATTGTTAATGGTTGCACCATTCCTGATTATAGGAATACCAAATTGGATGTGGAAAAAAGTATTTGATATTACGATTCTAAATAAAGTAATTACCTTATTTACAAAGCCGCTAATTAGTTTAGTTGTTTTTAGTATTATGTTTTCTCTTTATCACTACCCAATTATTTTAGATACTGTAAAATTGAGCTTTGTGCTTCATTCTGTATTTACAGTTACATTATTCTTTGCAGCTTTATGTTTATGGTGGCCACTTCTAAACACTCTAGAGGGACAACCTAAATTACATGGCCTGAAAAAAATAGGTTATGTTATATTGAGTGCAATTCTTATCACTCCAGCATGTACATTGATCATCTTTGCTGATGTACCTGTATATGAGACATATTATAGTGGTGAGGCATGGTTGAAGGCTATGGCGCTTTGTGTGCCTGCTAGCATGCTCTCTGGATTTTCTGGACTCGGTATTTCAGGACCGGAGTTATTTACGAATATGCCTACGGTTTACGATCAACAACTTGGTGGTATTTTGATGAAAATAATACAGGAAATCATTTATGTTGCTGTTATTGGTAAAATATTTATTACTTGGTATCGTGATGAGCAAGAAAATGCTGATGAAATAACGGAAAGAGAACTATTAAATCGAAAAAATCTAACGATGCATGGATAATCAATTGAAGTATGTAACGTGTATCATAGGGGGATCTATGAGATGAGTATTCCATTATTACCTACAATTTGTACGATACTAATAATCCTCTCTGCAGTATTAGTTGCGATTGGATGGAATTTAATAGTAAAGAAAAAGATTGAAGCTCATAAAAAGACGATGCTTGCAGCAGGTGTAGCAGCCTTACTCTTTTTGATTATTTATATTTCGCGTACGATCCTAGTGGGCAACACGGCATTTGGCGGGCCTGACCATTTGAAAATATATTATGTTGTATTTCTAATTTTTCACATTGTGTTAGCAACTTCCGGAGCGATATTTGGGGTTGTTGCAATTCGTTCAGGCTTGAAAAATAATCTCAAGCGCCATCGAAAAATTGGACCTATAACAAGTGTTATATGGTTTTTTGCTGCAATTACAGGTGTCGCAGTCTATTTCCTTCTATATGTTTTTTACCCAGGTGGAGAAACAACATCCATGTTAAGAGCAATCCTAGGATACTAGGTCAAGCTGAAAATAAGAAAAAAAGGTTTCGCATCGAATTTGATGCGAAACCTTTTTATATTTTAAAGTCTATTTTAATTATTTCGGCTTCACGTGCTGTAGAAAATAGTATGACGACCAATGGACCAATGAAAAACCCTAAAAAACCGATTAACTTGAGTCCAATAAACATAGCAATTAGCGTTGGTAAAGGAGACAAGCCGATTTGATTGCCCATTACTTTTGGTTCAATAACTCTTCTTATTACGAGTAGAACAATTGCAAGGAAAGTCAACTGGCTACCCATTGCTACATCACCGCTAATGAAGTGATAGAGCGCCCAAGGAGCAAGGATAATGATAGACCCGAGTATGGGTACTATGTCAATAACCCAAATTATGAGAGACATAACTAAAGCATATTTCGGTGCAATCAGCATGAGTCCAATAAATGCAACTGCTACGATTATCAGACTAACAAGAAATTGGGCTTTTACAAAACCAATCACTACATCATTCAGCCTAGTAACCATTATCTTTACTTTTTTTGCAGTTGAATCTGTAAACCTTTTGAAAATCATCTTTTTTAGATTTGGCAATTCAAGCATGAAGAGGAAAAGTGCTATCATATAAACTATTAAGCTTACAAGTAAGTTTGGAATATCTGTTACTATGGATAGAAGTCGATCATAACTAAGTAAATGTAACAAAGACGTGCGCATCGAATCGAAAACAACCTTTGATTCGGTTTGGATAGCGTAAACGACTTCTAATGGTAAACCAGATGTATATTGAAATAATTTAGCTTGCATATCAATCCAAATACCTGAAAGTGTGTTGAAATAATCAGGAGCAGCGATTGTAAAATCGATAATTTTTCCAATTAATCGGGTTACTGTATAATAAATAAGAGAGGAAATAAGTACTAAAACAAAAATAAAGATAGAAATTACTGCAAGTTTTCGTTTCCACTTTAATTTAGCTTCCACAAGTCGTATGAGGGGTTCAATTAAAAGTGCTGTTACTAATGCTACTATTATTGGGATTGAAACAGGAACGATGTAGATAAAAACTAAAATTATGAATACAGTACTAAGTGCTAGTAGAAAGTTACGTTTTGTCAGCCATTTAGACACCAATTACTCCCCCAAACTTATCTTATTTTAATTATACCCAATTTGAGGTAAAAAAAACGGAGAACATAGAGTTCCCCGGTCAGGATACCATTTTTATTTTTTTAGGTTATATGGTAGTAAAGCAGTATGAACAGCTTTAAGTGTTGCTTCACAGTCTTTTACAAGACTTTTAGGGAAGTGTTCGCCCTCACCATATTCAACGCCGTGTGGATAATAATGTTTGCCCACTACAGGTTTTTTAAGTATCATAATTGCATCACGCGTATCGACATCACCGTCTGTTGTGTAGCCAAAAACACGTAAATAGAAAGTGCCTTCATTGTTAACATATTTCTTATCATAAGTGACTCTCTCGTAGTCCCATTGTCCAGCGCGAATAAGATCGTGATCAAGCATAATGTCATCTAGAACTGATAAGTCAGCAACAATATTTTCGATGCCTGTATTTTCAATATACATAGTACGAATCCTCCTTCAATATATCAATCAGCTGTTTCCCTATACCTATCTATAATAGAGCAATTTGATAATAGTTGCAATGACAAGATTGTGTCATTCGAAGTGGTTTGTGAAATAATTACAAAGAGGGAAGCTTATCCTGTAATTGGATATAGTAAAGTTGGAGAATACGGTAAATGAAATTTATTTGAAAGCAGGGAATAAATCATGAAAGTCATATTTAGAATCATTGCTCTACTTATTGTAGTGCTACTGGTTTTTTACTATACAGACAATCGAATAAAAGAAAATGAGGTATTAGAATCTCCGGTTCGGCATGGAGATGCGCTCCCCATTCCAAATAAGGGTGTTGGGGCTCCGATACCGGAAACAGAGCGTCCTGAAAAAGGACTTTCTACTCTTGTAGGAGGACAGGTTGATGAACTGCTTAAAAGTTATGGAGAACCTGAACGAGTCGAACCTTCAGCATATGGGTATGATTGGTGGATTTATCTAGGTGAAATAAACATAATGGCGGGTGTAACCGAAGACAATTTGGTCAATCAAATTTATTCATCCGATTTTGAATCAGATTTATTTCCGTATACTATTGGTCAAAGTTTAAGTGAAATTTACCGTTTCACCATTGTAAATAACGAAATTGATGTTGAGATTGATGAAAATCTATTTACATTTACATTAAATGGTGAAGATGTACAAAATCGACTCTTAATTACAAATCATAATTTATATACACAACTATACATTGATAAAGTAACAGGTGAACTTCATGCTGTACGATTTATTGATCCTGTAACGCTTGTTCTTCATCAGCCCTACGACATGACTTACACGGGGGAAATGTTAGTCAAGTCCATCCCTTCATCCTCTATGCAGTTGAAAGTGGATCGAGCGGCAGAACATCAAATTTATGACTTAACGAATAGTTATCGTAAGAAAAATGGGATGTTTGAACTGACAAGGGATTATCGATTGTCTGAAATTGCTCGAGAACATAGTAAAGAGGGTTTGATAGAAAGTTATTCTTCAATGCAAGGTGAGGAGTCGAGTAATTTATCGGACAGGTTAAAAGACGCGCTGATTGATCAGCAAAGAGCAGGAGAAAATATTGCTTTAAACTATGTTGATCCGATTGAAGCTGTAAATGGTTGGATTAACTCACCTGCCCACAGAAATGTGTTACTTAATAAACATTTCACCCATATAGGTGTCGGAGTTTATGGTAAATATTACACACAAAATCTTGTGCAATTAAATTATAAAGAACGAAATCAACAGTAATTAATAGTTCAAGGAACGACCCAAGTTCCTTCTTCAGTGCCGGTGGTACCTCGTATATAAAGAGGTATCGCCTTTTTTTGTGCTAATAATGCTGCCCGCATTTGAATTATAGGGCGGTCGCAGTTTAGCAGGAGTAAAAAGTCATCAAAACTAAGGGTGTCGTATTTTTTACAATTGGAATTATTTCTAGGGTCTCCAGTCATAACTCCCGGCACGTCTTTATAAAATTCAGTGTGTGATGCATATAATGCTGCAGCTAATGAAATAGCTGTTAAATCACTGCCTCCTCGACCTAAAGTCATTACATTTCCATTTGAATCCATTCCTTGAAAACCGGGAATGATAATACAATTTGTTTGGTTAAAACTGTTTTCTATATTTGTTGTGTCAATGTTGATAATAACAGCATCTCCAAACTCACCTGAAGTTTTAATGCCTGTTTGCATACCATGAAGTATTCTATTTGGAATTCCGGCTTTCTTTAACTCTGCCGATAGTACAGATGCCGCAATAAGCTCGCCACAAGACGCAACTAGATCGCTGGAGGCCTTATCGGAGGTGAACGCATCGGTAAGTCTTAAGAGGCTGTCTGTAGCGTATGGATCTCCAATTCGCCCCATTGCGGAGACAACAACTACTACTTTTCCATGATTCTCAATTCCAGTTTCTATATGTTCTATACATTTCAGTCGCATAAGCTCGGTTTTCATCGCCGTTCCACCAAATTTTTGAATTATCATTTGAACCCCCAACTTTCTTCGTGACATTCATTCGTTTTAATACATAAGATAAAGTAGATTCGCTCTCAATATATTCGTCTTTAACTAAAATGTTCGGGAAGGGGAGAGTGGTACTGCTATTATCAGAACTCCTGAAAGATTGGTCAGGTACGTATAGAGCTGAGGAAATAAAGGTTGAAGTAAAAGGGATTACTGAATGTTCTCTAAATGTAAAAGATGGTTTTTTATTTGTTGCGAGACTTGGAAAGAATGATGATGGGATGTCTTATATCTCTGAAGCTATCGAAGGAGGTGCGATAGCAATTGTTATAGACAGGGCACTACCAAAAGATTTGGTACTGCAAGTCCCATTAATTACAGTTACGGATTGTAGTCTGTTTTTATCATATGCATGTGCTTTACTTGCAGGAAATCCTTCTGAGAGATTGAAGGTCATTGCTGTTACGGGAACCAATGGTAAAACGACTGTCACGCACTTTATCGACCAATTATTAAGGAAGTTCGGAGAAAAAACTGCGGTGATAGGTACAACGGGTGTATTTATTGATGGAAACAAGTTTGAATACGATGCCCCTGATATGACGACTTTACCTGCTGAATACCTACATCCTTTATTAAAAAAATGTGAAGATCTAGGGGTTGATAATATCCTGCTTGAAGCATCATCGCTAGGTTTATCAGCGGGCAGATTAGCTGATTGTGAAATTGATATCGGAATTGTTTTGAATATAGGTCTAGACCATCATGATGAGCATGGCGGAAAACAAAATTATATTGATGCTAAGAAAATTCTAATAAAAAAGTCGAAACAAGTTATCGTGAATAGAGATGATGCACAGTGTGTAAGTATGTCAGATGTATCAACTTCACCATGTGTTTATTTCGGAATGTATCATTCATTAGATTATTTCATTCCAGAAAAATTAGGACTATCTGTACCAGGTAAATTCAATCGTATGAATGTAATTGCAGCAGTTAGTGCGCTTCTCTTATTAGGTTATCAGTTTGAAGAGATTCTAAGTTTAGTACCAGAGCTTAAATTGCCAAAAGGAAGATTGCAACGATTGGAAAAGGATGGCGTAGTTGTTTATATCGACTTTGCACATACGCCAGATGCGTTAGATTCTGTTCTTGAAGCACTGTCTCTGATCTGCGAAGGTAGGCTAATTACGGTTTTTGGATGCGGTGGCAATCGAGATAAAGGAAAAAGGTCAGAGATGGGAGAACTCGCGGTTTTCTATTCTTCTTCTGTAATTGTCACATCTGATAATCCGAGAAAGGAAGATCCGCTTGCGATTATCAAGGATATTTTAGAAGGATTTGGTGAGGATTGCCAGGCGATTGAAGTAGAACCAGATCGGAAAAAGGCAATCCAAAAGGCGATCTCATTAGCGGTAGAGGGCGATATTGTCCTCATCGCCGGAAAAGGGCATGAAGAAATTCAACATACAGCAGAAGGAGTTTTTCCGTTTTCAGATTGGGAAGAAGCTAGAAGTGCTTTGTTGGCAAATCAAGTAAGTGCTAAGCAAAATAAGTAAGCAATTCATTCACTGGCGCATCAAAATCTGTTATGATGAAACGTGAATGGAGGAGATGCGTCTATGTTGATGACAGAAGAATGGCTAACCATCATCGACAATTCGGAAGAACTTGCTGAGGTTATGCTCTCTTCAGAGATAGTGGTTGCTTATCGGGAAGCATACAATGAGGTTTATTCTGACACCGAACTGGTAAAGGAAATCCAGTCGTTTACAGATATGAAGGAACGATATGAGGAAGTACAACGTTTCGGAAGATATCATCCGGATTATAATATAGTAATGAAAAGCATTCGAGTTCAAAAAAGAGAACTAGATATGAATGAGCAAGTTGCTGCACTTCGGATAGCTGAAAATGATGTTCAGCAACTGTTTGATGATGTAAGCTCAATCATTGCGAAGTCTGTCTCTGATGCGGTTAAAGTTCCATTAGGAAATGCGTTTTTCACTAGCTCTTCATGTAGTGGCGGATGCGGTTCAGGTGGAAGTTGTTCGTGTTCAGCATAAGTAAAAAACAATCCACTCTTCGGTTATAAACCGAAGAGTGGATTTTATATATATATATATATAGCTCTGTTAAACAATAAAGTTGATAATGCTTATTACAAAATAGTGCTCGAGTGAGTGTATCTAACACGTTGATTTCCGTTTCAGACGGACGCGTTCCGGAGGGCAGGCGGTGGACCAACCCGTTCGCTTCGCTCCCGTTGGTTGTTTCACCTGACCCGCTGTCCTCCCGGAGTCGCCGTCTTCCACTTCAATCAACTAGAAGTGTACAAAATCTCTTGTCCCACTACCCCGACGCCTCTAACTTTGAATCTAAACAGTCCAGCGCAGAAGCGACAAGTGTGAGCCGAAGTAGTAAGACCGACAGTGAACTTTCTGACGGGCTTACTACGGAAGGCCATCACCAAGCGACGCAGCGATATTTTCAGACCTTCCACTCCACAAAGAGTCTACTAATTCTTTACCTACTATCAACAGAGTTATTTAACGTTTCCTTATATTTAAGTATCTTATTCGGCTATATGATTTTGTACAATGTCCATGGTGAAAGAAGGTTGGTCCGTTATGAATCCCGCAGCACCGGCATTTATCAGTTGGATCATCGTTTCACTGTTCGTGATATTTTCATAATAAACAGGAACATTAAGTTGAGTTAAAAATTTAATGAAGCCTTCCGTACCTAATGGGAAAATACCCAATTTTTCTGGGATGCGGAAAAAATCTGCCTTTGGATTGTACAAGTGTCCAAATTGACTAGTGAATGCTGCATAGGCTTTTTTCACTTCATCCTCACCTGCACCAATTGCAACACGATTTTGCGCATACAAGTTAAAACGATCAATTTGTTCGTCGTATATACTTGTTATAGCTACACGGTCTTCTGCGCCTACATCTTCAATAAGCCGCCAAAGTTTTGAAGGGATTAAACTACCTTCATACGTTTCGGGTGAATCCTTCAGGTTGATGTTTATGAACAAATGGGGATACTTTTCGAGTAGTTCGTGTAAAGAAAGAAGTTGTTCACCTATGTCACGATACGGATAGTCTCCATTTTCATCTTGGAATCGATATCCCGCGTCGGCTTTCTTTAACTCATCTAGCGTAAAATCGGAAATTTTTCCAGCGAAATCAGTCGTTCGATCTGCATATTCATCGTGAAATATTAAAATTTCCTCATCTTTTGTGAGGCGTACATCTACGGCGAAACCATGTACACCTAGAGATGCGGATCTAGAAAAAGCGGAATTTGTATTTTCAGGTGCATCTAGTAGGCCACCACGATGTGCAAGTATAATTGTTTTATCAAATTCTAGTGCTTTTTTTCCTTCTCGGGGCATTGGTTTAGCAACGGCTTTAGATGCTGCCCATGCTGCAATACCAGCTGCGCCTACAGTGAGGGCAAGTTTAGTTTTTTTCCCCATTAATAAAACCTCCTTTTTATTACCTGTGCTAACCTCATTATAGGGTAAAGTCGCACGTGTGTCAGCTATGGATTGTTGCAGCTCTTTTCAGACTTATGGTATTGTATGTGGTAGGAAAAGAGGGATTACAATGGTCGATCGACAAGGTGTAATTATTTATCTTCATCATCTACGACAGGCAAAGTCTTTACGTAAGTATGGCCATGTTCATTATATATCAAGAAAAATGAAGTATGTAGTTCTTTATTGTGATACTGCGGATGTGGACACTGTTATTGGAAAAGTAGAACGTCTACCTTCAGTAAAGAAAGTGGTGCCTTCATACAGACCATTTGTTAAAACGGTCTATGAAAATGCAAAACCGGATAAGGCGAAGGAATATGACTATAAAACGGGCCTCTAAAAACATTCAGATAAATCAGTTGTTGTTTGTAAAGGGGTGTCATACTTGAAGTTTATTTCAAGAACGTTCGGTCTTTTATTACTCATCAATGGATTGCTTCTTTATATGCATTATAGTGAATCAGGAAGTGCTGCTCCCAATAGTGGGATTCCACTCACTTATTCGCAGGAAATAGAAGTGATGAATCGACAGGATGGCCTGTATATCCGTCATCATTTTACAGGGCTATCTAATGGGCGATATGAACTTATTTGGCCAGAATCTAGTGTAGACAAAGCATGCTATGAACTGGATTCAGAAGCATGTTCGAGAATAGATGACCAGTTAAGAGCATTTATGGATAGCGATACAACTCGACAAACTATAACATATCGAATACCAAAAGAAGCTCCTTTGGATGAAGCAACGTTATTCAAGAATATATTTACAGAACTTCATGGGGCTAATGTTAAGTCTACGATTTTTCATATTACAGATGAAACAGGTGCTGGCGGCATGTGGGTAAATGGCATGAAAAACGTTGGCCATAAAAAATTAGACTTGATAGAATACTTTTTATTTACTGGAACAGGGAAAGTAACAGATCTATATTGGCAAAAAGAAGTACATCAGCTCACATTCAAAGGCAACCGACTATCACTATTTGGAGGAGCTTTTGAAAAAAATGAATTGGAAAAAATAGATGAATTGCTAAAAGTAAATGAAGTGAGTCATTCAACATTAGTTATTGGAAATGCCAATTCACCTGTCGGGTCGGATCGATTTATCGTTGCAGAAACTACGGAATTAGAGAGAATGACGGATACGTTTTTAATCAATAGCATGTATTCCCGATTTGAACTATCTAAAGAGCAACCAATTGTCGCGGAGATAATTGCTTCGATACTAAGTGGGAAAGGAACAGGGTCAGATAAATCGCGTAGTATGTATGAAGAATTATCAACTTCCTTATCTACAGAAAAAGTTTCAACTTTCGCTAAAGAGTTGAGAGAAATGAATGGAAAAGTATTAAATGCTACTATTCTTGATGAATTAATTGAACAGATAACAGGATATGGAAGTTCTTACTTTACAAGAAATGGGCAAGATACACTAGGCAATTATCCATTTATGTTAGAAGATACACGAAAAGTGTTGGTAAAAGGGATTGAAAAACCGAATATTCGGGTTATTATTAAAGATGGAAGAATGTTGTATCCAGCGAAAGAAGTTTTAAGTAGCTCGGGATATGAAATGAACTCAAATGAACAATCACTTTATATTGGTAATGTAGATAGAGTGTTTCGTTTTCCTCTAAAAGAGTTATTTTATGTATTCAATGAACGTAAATTTTCGGTTGTAGTACCTCCATTTGAAATCATAGAAAATGAATATTATTTCGAAGAAAGTTGGCTAGCTAGGTTGTTCCTTTTTGACGTTGTTAAAAAAGAAGATACGATTGATTTAGTTTCAAAAGAGGTGAACTAAAGAGGAGGGTGAGCAAATGAGGATTGTGGCGGGATCCAAAAGAGGAATTCCTCTAAAATCATTGCCAGGTAGCGAAACGCGGCCAACTTCTGATAAAGTGAAAGAGTCATTATTTAACAGGATTGGTCCTTATTTTAACGGTGGTATAATCGCTGATCTTTTTGGAGGAAGTGGTTCCCTTTCGCTTGAAGCATTATCTAGGGGCGCAGATGAAGCAATTATATTCGAGAAAAACCCGAAAGCTTGCGCAATTATCCGTGCGAATGCAGAAAAAAGTCAGCTGATTGATCAAATTCATATTGAGCGCACTGATGCCAAAAATGCAGTGGATGTATTAAAAAAAATAGGCAAACAGATAGATCTATTGTTTGTAGATCCACCTTATGCGGAAACGAAATATTATGAACTAGTACAAAAAATTTGCGAGGCTGGTATTTTGTCAGATAATGCGCTGATTGTGTGTGAGCATGACAAAAAACTGCACTTACCAGATACATATGATACCTTTACTAAAACGAAATATTCAGAGTACGGAAGCATAGCCATATCTATTTATGAGAAATGAGGGTTTAATATGTCAAAGATTGCAATTGTACCTGGAAGTTTCGATCCGCTAACGAATGGGCATCTTGATGTTATTAAGAGAGCGGCAAGAGTTTTTGATGTTGTCAATGTAGCAATTATGAATAATTCTGCAAAAAACTCACTGTTTACAGTTGAAGAGCGTATGGAACTTATTGAAGAAGTAACAGCATCTATTCCAAATGTGAAGGTAGATACTTCTTCAGGTTTGATGATTGATTATGCTGTAAGTGTTGGAGCAACGGCTGTTGTACGAGGATTGCGTGCAGTATCGGATTTTGAGTATGAGATGCAAATCACTTCGATGAACCGTTTTTTGAATGAAGAAATTGAAACGTTTTTTATTATGACAAATAATCAGTACTCATTCCTTAGCTCAAGTATCGTTAAAGAAGTGGCTAAATATGGGGGGAGCATTTCTGGTTTGGTCCCGAAACCTGTTGAGATTGCGCTAAAAAAGAAATACAGTATTTAATAAATAATGTAAAAGATAATTGGAACGACGATAACGCTCCAAATCCTCGCAATTGCGTAAGGTCTCATTGAAATATTTGCAGACTTTGCAATAACTGCAACTTGCATATGGATGCTAAAACCGTTAAACGCAATTATGGCGGCTATAATAAAGGGTAGTAAAGAAGAACTACTAAGATGAATCGTTGCAGATTGTGCACCTGTTGTCATTTCAAATAATGAAAGAACAATCGTTTGAGTAATGCCTGTATCTATTGCGAAGGTTGAAGCAATAACATTGGATAAAACAGTACCGAGTGCAGAAAAAAATATGACAGTTGTTGCAATAAGTATAATGATTGTCGAGCTGTCTTTTATTGCCTCTAAGAGTGGAATCCCCTTTGCCTCTTTTTTTAAAGGGAGAGGAATTCCATTCTTTTTAATTTCATTTGTACCTGTTAAATTTGAGAGGGTAAAAAATAAAATGTTTGCAATATGGATAGCGATGAGTAACTTCCAACCAGCCGTAGTGTCACCGAGTAGCTCTCCTCCGACGAATCCAATAACGAACATGGGCCCAGGAGCATGGCATGCAGCTAGAAGTAACTTGCTCTGTCTAGGGGTAAGTTCATCGTTTTTGGTCATTTCGGTAACAGTTACGGCGCCGACTGGAAAACCGCCAAACGATCCAAGGATGAACGTTTTTAAGGTACGTCTCCAAACGGGACTTTTTCCCGAGTTTGAAGGCATCTTCAATAACCATTGTGTCAGAATAATATAAGGGAGTAGGTAAGGAAGTAGTGCATGGACGAAAAGTTGTGCGCCTGCCTCTGCTCCATCGTGGGCAAATTCGGGTTGGAAGATAAAAAGAAGAATGAGTCCCCATATTATTGCGATGTTTATCATATGTTACAGTTGTGCCTGCATGTAAATGCCGATTTGATCATGCATTCCGCTCCTCTCGTCTAGGTTATAAAAATGAAGTATCGCATCTTTATTGCTCCCACTTTAATATATATGTGAAGAACGTACAGGCTATTAATGGAGGTGAATTTCAACATGAGAAATGGTAAGTTGGGAATATTTGCGTTGGTGTCTCTTTTGATTGCCGCATTGTTAGTTTTTCCATTAGATTTGTATGTTTCAAAACCAGGAGGCGCATATGACCTTGCACCACTCGTTGAAGTGGAAGACGGAGACAAGGGTGACATAGGTTCATTTAGTTTGATGACAATATCACTTGCAAAAGCAACGCTTTTTTCTTACGTCTATTCAAAGTTCTCGGACGAACGAAAAATACTTCCTGCTTCGAATGTCCGAAGGTCTGGAGAAACAGACAAAGAGTATAATGTTCGTCAAAAAAAAATGATGTCGGATTCACAGTTCAACGCCGTTACAGTTGCTTATGAAAAGGCTGGATACTCAGTTGAAGTTTATTTTGATGGCGTGTTTGTAATGGGAATTAAAGAGGGAAGTGCTTCGGATGGCATTTTAAAGGCTGGAGATAAAATATATATGGCTGATGGGATGAAGTTAGAACAGTCCGGGCAGTTCTACGAGTTGATTGCTAGTAAAGAACTTGGAGATGCTGTGGATTTATCCCTTGAAAGGGATGAGAAGATGATGGACGTCTCCATCACATTACAAGAAATACCAGGAGAAAGTGGGCGTGCCGGACTCGGTGTTGAATTCCAAGAGGATAGAACGTTAACAACAAAGCCAGAAGTCGAGTTCAATACATCGAACATTGGTGGACCTTCGGCGGGCTTACTTTTCACTTTGGAAATCATGAACCAGTTAATAGATAGTGATATTTCAAAAGGGTATAAGGTTGCAGGGACAGGTGAAATGTTAGAAGGAGGAACTGTTGGTAGAATTGGTGGTGCGGACTTCAAAGTCATTGCTGCCACACGACAGGGAATTGAAATCTTTTTTGTGCCCGACGATGATTTACCTAAAGAAGTGCTAGATCGCAATCCCGGACTTAAAACGAACTATGAGGAAGCTGTAGAAACTGCAGAGAAAATTGGTTCGAAAATGAAGGTGGTACCTGTAAAAACAATAGACGATGCTCTTGAATACTTGGATGAATTGGAAATGAAAGTCCCTTCGAGCTAATTGAATATAAATGAGAAAAAGCTTGAAGACGAATCCTAAAGGGAAAGGTCTTCAAGCTTTTACTGTTGAATGTAGATTGGGTGAGTCGAGTAATCAGAACGGATTCTAGAGTGCTCAGAACCACCTCCAATGGCCAATGCATACATAGTAGATGCTTTGATGTCCATTGACAGTGAAGGGTCTGAAAAAGCCGCGGCTTTGCTTACTAGAGGTAGTTTAAATTGTTTTTTATTTTCATTTAAATAAATACGACCTTTATTTGTCATGCCTAATAACCGTAAATACGAGGGTGCTTCGATTTTACTGCGCATTTCGTATGTATAACCAGTGAAAATATGGGTTAGCATACGCTGAATACGAGTCCATGTGTATCTTTTGGATTTCACTTCATTCATGAATCCTTTAAAAGTGGAATTGTTGGCAGCAGCACGGTACATCAGATTTTCAATGCCTTCTGTGATATCGGCAATGCACGCAATTCGAACCGGACCTTCCCGAAGTAGTGTAAATCGAAGCAATGGGTAGAACAATTCCCAACTTCCAAATGAACAATTCATTTTTTGCCACTGTTGTAATTCATGATGTGTAGCATCGGGGTAAAATGAATCGATGGCTTCAAGCTCATCGGTCTCGAAAAATGTTTTACGGATACCTGTAGCACTTGCTATGGAATTTCCCTTAATACTATCATCGTGATAACCAGCGACGATTCTTGGTATAGTTATGGCTTCCATTTGAGAACCAAGTTCTTGAACAGCTTGCATATAGTGAAATCCTAAAATGTTATTCGGTTTTGTTAAGTCAGCGACAACTAAGTCTTTTTTCGATTCGTGCACAGCCTTTAAGTAAGCTTCGTTAAGCGCCTTAGGATAACTTAGACCTCGGGAAACAGCATCTTTCACAGTGTGTTCATATTCATTTTTAGATTGTTGAATAAGTGCAAGGCTTTGTTCGAACGGCTGTATAGTGCCATCTTCACTCCCGAAACAAAAAGCGTCGCAATGGGCGGCGTCTAATAGTTGAATAGCTCCTTTTGCAAAGGAAGGTGCATGGGCTGTTGCAAAAGCGTATGGAAGCTCGAAGACAATATCTACGCCACTAAGTAGTGCCATCTTAGCGCGGGCCCATTTATCGACAAAAGCTGGTTCTCCTCTTTGGAGAAAGTTCCCACTCATAACGGCAATGATTACATCAGCTTGTGAGGAATGGCGCGCCTTAGTTGCGTGATATTTATGTCCATTATGATAAGGATTGTATTCAACAATAATTCCTGTTGCTTTCAAAGGCGTCACTCCTTTGCTATAATATATAGTATTATACATATGTGGTGGATGAAGTGACAAGAAATTATCTTGACATCCCTTTTCGCCCATTATATAATCAAGAATGTTGTCTTGAGGTGATCGTAATGAAATGGTCCATCAATCAATTGCAAAAATATCGACAAGAGGGTATGCCGCTTGACGAAGTGGTGAACCTCGATTCCGTTAAAATACGGAACCCGGAAATCCGGGTCATCGAGCCGATCCATGTTACCGGAAGTTGTACAATCGGCCCAAGAGATATCATGTGTCGATTCCGACTTGAAGGTACAATGACTTTGCCTTGTTCCCGGACGTGGGAAGATGTCAAATACCCGTTTGTAATCGAAGCCGAAGAACATTTTGGCTGGGATGAAGCGGAGTTATTGGAAAACGATGAAATGACGCCTGTTGAAGGTGAAGTCATCGACCTAATCCCTGTCTTCGAGGATCTCGTCCTCCTTGAAGTGCCGCTCCAAATTTACGGTGAAAGTGCCGCAGATATGAAAGTGGCTGAAGGAAAAGGCTGGTCATTTGCGACCAACGAGGAATACAACGCTCGGCTCCAGGCAGAAAAAGAAACAAAAGTGGATCCGAGATTTGCAGGATTGGCAAAGTTATTCGATGAGAAAGACGAATAGGTAATCGATAAGGAGGTGCCCTAAATGGCTGTACCAAAAAGAAGAACATCAACTACAGTAACAAAAAAACGTCGTACGCACGTTAAATTAGACCTTCCTGGTATGACTACTTGTGATAACTGTGGGGAAACAAAGTTAGCTCACCGCATTTGTAAATCATGTGGACATTACAAAGGAAAAGAAATCGTAAGCGAATAATTACGACTTTCTATAAAGACTCCAAAAGAGACCATGGCTCTTTTGGGGTCTTTTTTTTACGGGAAGAAATTGAATAATCGAATATTTAAAAGGATTGATTGGACAATCTTCTTGTTTCATAAGACAATAAGAAAAAGTGTTTTATCAACATAATTATTGGAGGGGTTATCTTGTCTTATGAAATTACTCATGAAAACGGTATAGCTACATTTATGATTAATCGTCAAGAAAAACGAAATGCTATTAATGCTGAGGTTATGGGTGGTTTTGAAAAGTTTTTTACTGAAGTTAAAATGAATGAAGAAATATCTTTTGTGGTTATCACTGGTGTGGGAGAGGACGCCTTTTGTTCAGGAGGAGATTTATCTGAATTTCATGTGTTGAAGACCGCAGAGGAAACATTTCCAATGTTGAGTAGAATGACAAATATTCTTTATGAAATTGCAACTCTTCCAGTTCCTGTTATCGCTCTTGTTAATGGGATTGCGGTAGGTGGTGGGTGTGAGATTGCAATGGCTTGTGATTATCGTGTCGTTTCATCAAAAGCCAGAGCTGGGTTTATCCAGGGTACCCTTGCAATAACAACCGGATGGGGCGGAGCCACGCTTTTGTTTGAAAAGGATGGAAAACATGACAGGGTGTTTCGTTTATTATCCGAAGCTGGAGTACATAATGCAGAAGCTTTACTAGAGATTGGGTGGGCTACTGAAGTTTACGAAGGGTCTGCTGAAGATGGACTGTCTTCGTTTCTATCGAAGATGTTGAAAATTCATCCTTCAGTGCATAAAGCATATAAATCAATTGCGATTCGGAAATGGACTGCGGATTTTATTCGAGATAGGATGCTCGAAGAGGCACGCCAATGCTCCATTCTATGGGCAAGTGAAGCGCATCATGCCGCAGTAGATCGTTTTTTAGCTGGGAAATAACAAGGACTAAACGTGTCAACTGAGAGGTTGGATACATCTGTTTTTATTTATATAAAAACAAGGGTTGTAAACGGTTTCATATATCGTATAAACTATAAAGTGAGTAAGTTGTACTTTCAAAATAGGTTGGGGGACCATTTGAGGAAAATGCAACTAGTGAAATGAGTAAGCGCTCAGTCAAACTAAGGCAGTGGGATGAAAAACAAAAGGAGGATTAATCGAATGACTCAATTAAAATCAACAATGGCAGGAACAGTGTTTTTAATGAATGTAACAGAAGGTCAAGAAGTAACAGCGGGGCAAGTTGTTGTCGTATTAGAATCAATGAAAATGGAAATTCCAATAGAAGCCGAAGCGACTGGAAAAGTGACCGACATATTGGTACAAGTCGGCGATTTTGTTAATGAAGGCGATGTGCTTATCAAGATCGGTGAGTAATTATGGGGGGGAATAGGGAATGACAAACAACAAGGGGTATAATATATTGCTTCAAACAAAGTTGGATGAAATATTTACTGGGGGCCATCCAAAGTATCATGAGCGATTAAAGGAACAAAACAAACTTTTTGTTAGGGACCGTCTAGAGTTATTGTTTGACGAGGGCGAGTATACGGAAGATGGAAGGTTTGCAAATTGCGAAGCGGGGGATTTGCCTGCGGATGGCGTTATCACGGCTATGGGGAAAGTGAATGGCCAAACTGTTTGTGTTATGGCAAACGACTCGACAGTAAAAGCGGGGTCTTGGGGATCTCGTACTGTTGAAAAGATTATCCGCATTCAAGAAATAGCAGAAAAAAATCGTGTGCCAATGTTGTATCTTGTGGATTCAGCGGGGGCAAGAATCACAGATCAGCTAGACATGTTTCCAAATCGTCGTGGCGCTGGAAAGATATTCCACAATCAGGTGCGATTATCGGGATTTATTCCACAGATATGTATTTTATTTGGACCTTCAGCAGCAGGTGGGGCTTACATTCCAGCATTTTGCGATGTAGTAATTATGGTTGATGGCAATGCATCCATGTATTTGGGGTCACCAAGAATGGCGGAAAAGGTGATTGGTGAAAAAGTGACGCTTGAGCAAATGGGTGGCGCTCGAATGCATTGTTCTGTGAGCGGATGCGGTGATGTGCTTGCTGCAAATGAGCAAGAAGCAATATCTGAAGCCAAAAGATACCTATCCTTTTTCCCGGCAAACTACTCTGAAATGCCTGAAATAAAAGAGGCGATTGCAGCAAAAGTCGGCCGATCGTTAGAGGAGATTATTCCAGAAAATCAAAATGCGCCATTTGATATGTATGAAGCGATTGAAGCATTGATAGACGAAGGAAGTTTCTTCGATATTAAAAAACTGTTTGCACAGGAACTGATAACAGGGCTTGCCCGAATTGATGGTCAACCGGTTGGGATTATTGCCAATCAGCCAAAAGTAAAAGGTGGCGTTTTGTTCGTCGATTCGGCAGATAAGGCAACGAAGTTCATTAATCTTTGTGATGCATTTTCGATACCACTGCTTTTTCTTGCAGATGTGCCAGGCTTCATGATTGGAACAAGTGTGGAACGTGCGGGAATCATTCGTCACGGTGCAAAACTAATTATGGCAATGAGTTCTGCGACCGTACCTAAAATATCGGTCATTGTACGTAAGGCATATGGTGCGGGTCTTTATGCAATGGCGGGACCTGCGTTTGAACCTGATGTGTGTATCGCGCTTCCGACCGCACAAATAGCCGTTATGGGTCCTGAAGCCGCTGTCAATGCTGTCTATTCAAATAAAATAGAAGCAATTGAAAATCCAAAAGAACGTCTAGCATTCGTCCAACAGAAACATAGGGAATATACTGAGGAAATTGATATATACAAAATGGCATCAGAATTAATTATCGATGAAATTGTTGCACCATCAGATTTAAGAGCAGTCCTATCAACTCGATTCAGTTTGTATCGTACGAAAGACGTTGCACAACCTCCTCGTAAGCATCCGGTATATCCTGTATAGTAGTTTTATTAGAAAGAACTCTAAGGTCCGTCTATCAAAAGGCGGACCTTTTATAGTAGCTAAAATAATAGAGTTTTATTTTTAAAAATGAAAGCTGTTGTCAATAGCGGAGATGGGGAAGAGGTGAAGGTATGGGTGGTTTAATTTCCGTGTTTCTTGGAGTGTTAATAATTTTTCCGTTTCTGGTGACATTACTTGTCCTCATGTATTTACGTAAAAAAGGGAAGGCGCCTTCAAAGTCGATTGGTTTTGCAGCGGATGTCACAACTCCTTTTTTATTTATCGCTGTCTACGTTTGTTCACGAGTAATATTCGAAATAGGCACTGTTTTTTATATCGCTGTAATTTCGGTTATTATCCCAATTATCTTTGCAGTTATTGAAAGATTTAAAGGAAAGGATTTTCGGATCGGCTTAATACTACGAAGAAGTTGGAGATTATATTTTATTATCCTTTCATTTGCTTATATACTGCTTCTCGTGGCTGGTATCGTATTAAAGATAGTCGAATATGCTTTTTGAGAGTCTAATTAACACTAGGCATTTTTTTTCAAACCGTCTTATTGGAATGCTATACTCATTTTATTGCGATTGACGTAAAGGGGTTTGAAGGATGAGATTAGAAAAACTGACATTACCTGAGCAAAACAAAGTTATGCAGTCATATACTGACAATAAAGAGTTTGTACATACGTATTTCGATTATAAAAATGAGCAAGATTCATTTTCAGCAAGGTTAGACGAACTTTCACAGCGTTCTTTCAAGCGACACGAGTTGTCAGAAGTGATTCGTTCATTCATGCAGCCATTTGGTATATCAGAGATTGCTGAAAAACACATTAATGAACTTGCAAGTGGTGGAGTTACCATTGTGGGCGGACAACAAGCAGGTATTTTGACGGGACCAATGTATTCGATTCATAAAGCAATCTCGGTGCTGCTTCTTGCGAAAAAGCAACGCGAGAAATTGGGTGTCCCTGTCGTACCGATATTTTGGATAGCGGGAGAAGACCATGATTTGAATGAAATCAATCATGTTCATACCGTGAAAGATAACAAAGTATCCAAAAGTCAATATCGTGAAAAATATGTATTGAAATTAATGGCCTCGGACGCTAATTATCTACAAGAAGAGATGGCTGTTTTTATTAAAGAAATTTTTAATACATTTGGTGAAACTGCTTATACAAAAGATCTGTTGAACGATGTACTAGATATCGTCAAGAAGGAAAATACATTTACTGGTTTTTTTGTACGGCTGATGAATGGGCTTTTCCAAGAAGAAGGCTTACTGTTCCTTGATTCCGCCTATAAACCTTTACGTGAACTTGAAAGTGATTATTTTGTTCGAATGATTAACGGTTCGGATCAAATTGCTGAATCTGTATTGCATACAGAAGCTCAGTTCACGGAAGAGGGATACGGACAACCTGTAGGTGTACAAGCAGATGGTGCACATTTGTTTTATATACATGAGACAGGACGCGTCTTACTAACAAAAGACGCTGGTGATTTTATCAATAAAAGTGTTGGGCTACGATTTACATTGGAAGAGTTGCTTCTAATCGCACAAAAAGAACCGTGGTTACTAAGTAATAACGTTGTATCACGACCAATCATGCAAGATTTTGTACTTCCCGTGCTTGCATTTGTCGGAGGGCCTGGGGAGATTTCTTATTGGGCATTGTTAAAAAATGCGTTCCATCATTTAGACATTCGGATGCCAATAATTGTACCGAGAATGTCAATGACCCTTGTTACGGCTAAAACAAAACGAGCACTAGAATCAGAGTCACTTACAGTAGAAGAGGTTATGGCTGGTAAAGTTGTTGCTATTAAAAATCAGTTAATTGAAGACCTTCGGGATGATCAAATAAATAACGCTATAAATAATACGGAGAACCTGTTAAAAGCTCAGTATGAGGAAATCGTGGCGATTGCAGGTGAACAGGATTTGAAGATTCAAGAGCTTCTTGAAAAGAACCTAGCATTTCATACGGCCCAATTTAGCTATTTAAAAAACAAAGTAGAAGATTCCTTTTTAATCAAACATGATGTAGTTCTTCGGAAGTTTGGTGAAATGGAATCGGAATTGATTCCAGAGGGTTCATTGCAAGAAAGGATTTACTCTCCATATCCATTTTTGAATCAATACGGTCCGTCCTTAATTAAAGACCTTCTAAACTTACCTTATGAAATGGATGGATCACACAACGTTATCTACCTTTAAGATATCACTCTTGCCTGCACATTTGTGTGGGCAGGAGTTTTTTATTTTTGTAAAGTCGACCTAGTAGTTCGGGAAACAAACGTAGCCTATTTGTAACCCAACGAGCAATTAGTCTTATAAATATCTCAATATATCAAGTACTATAGACGGATTTTAAAAGAATAATAAAAGAAAGTTTGAAAACGGGTGGAGGAAAGTGGGGGGATGTGGTACATTTATTTCATATAGTGGGGTGAAGAGTATGTTCATGGGTGAATATCAACATACCGTAGATGCAAAAGGTCGACTAATTGTTCCCTCTAAATTCAGAGAACATTTAGGCGCTGGATTTGTATTGACTCGTGGACTGGATAACTGTCTCTTCGGTTACCCTATTGATGAATGGAAGTTGCTTGAGGAAAAATTGAGGGCGCTTCCAGTAACAAAAAAAGATGCACGTGCCTTCACGCGGTTCTTTTTTTCGGGAGCAACCGAGGTTGATATCGATAAACAAGGCCGCATCAATATTCCTTCATCCTTATTAACGTACGCTAAAGTTGAAAAAGATTGTGTCGTTATCGGTGTTTCGGGACGGATTGAAATATGGTCCAAGCCTCTATGGGAAAGCTATTATGATGAATCTGAACAATCATTTAATGACATTGCAGAAAATATTATTGATTTTGATTTTTAACTTGAATATTCATTATCTAATTAGATTAAGAAAGTAGGCGGATTCAAATGTTCAATCATACCACAGTTCTACTCGATGAAGCCGTCGAAGGCTTAAATATAAAAAAAGACGGAATTTATGTAGACTGTACTCTTGGCGGGGCAGGCCATAGTAAAGAAATTGTTCAAAAGTTATCGCCTGAAGGACGCCTTATTTGCTTCGATCAAGACACGACAGCGATTGAAGTAGCAAAAGAACGATTAAAAGATCATCTACACCAAGTCACATTTGTACATGCCAATTTTAGGTACTTGAAAGACGAACTCGAAAAAATTGGAATTACAAGTGTCGATGGAATTCTTTATGATCTGGGCGTATCTTCGCCACAATTGGATACTCCAGAACGTGGATTTAGTTATAATCACGATGCACCACTTGATATGCGAATGAATACGGAAGCAGTATTGACAGCTTACGATGTTGTCAATGAATGGCCTTATGAAGATCTCGTTCGCATCTTTTTTAGATATGGCGAAGAAAAATTTTCTAAAGGAATTGCTCGGAAAATTGAAGAGGCACGAAAACAAGCCCCGATTAATTCAACAGCGGAACTTGCAGAATTAATTAAAACAGGTATTCCAGCAGCTAAAAGAAGAACAGGTGGCCATCCGGCAAAGCGTGTTTTTCAGGCGATCCGAATAGCAGTGAACGATGAACTTGGAGCAGCAGAAGATTCTTTAACAGATGCAATAACACTTTTAAATCCAGGTGGACGTTTAAGTGTAATTACATTCCATTCACTTGAGGATCGAATATGTAAAACAATCTTTAAAGAAGCCTCGTCCCTACCTGAATTGCCGCCAAATTTACCGATTATTCCTGAGGGAATGGAAACAATATTAAAACTGATTACAAGAAAACCGATTCTTCCAAGTAAAGAAGAGATCGAAGTAAATAAAAGAGCAAGATCCGCTAAACTAAGAATCGCAGAAAAAAAGTAGAGGGGGAAATTGACAAATGGCATTAGAACAGAGAAAGTTTAGTTCTGCTTACATAAGAGAACATGAAATTCCTGAAGTACCAGAGAAACTACCGCAAATAAAACCTTCCCGAAAAAAAGTTTCAAAGGGAGAAAAATTTCTATTCGTGCTATTTTCAACGATCCTAGTTCTTTTTACAACTATGATTTTACATACGGATGCACAAATTAACGAAGTAAATCGAGAAGTCCAAGTGTTAGGTAAGGATATTGAAGGGATAATGAAGGAAAATAAAGAATTATCCATCGAAATCAAAGAGAAATCAACATACGATAAAGTCTGGAAGAAAGCGAAGGAACTTGGATTAGATATGAATGAAAACAATGTGAAGGTCGTGCCTGGCCGATGAAGAAGAAAAAATTTCGATTCCAATGGGGAGCCTTTCTGATGTTTATTATTTATGGAGGGCTCTTTTTCCTTTTGTTTGGAAGAATACTCTTTATTCAGGCAACTGGAGAAGCGGAAGGTAGGGTAATGGCAACTCTTGCGGAAGCAAAATATGCAAGAGAATCCTTACTCCAATCCGACAGGGGATCTATTGTTGACAGGAACGGCGAACTTATTGCTGCAGATACACTTAGCTATCGCATGGTAGCGGTGTTGGACGAAACACTTACTAAAGGAGCGAAAACGCCAAGGCATGTTGTAAATCCAGAAAAAACAGCAACTTTCCTAGCAGATTATATTCCCCTTAGTAAAGAAGAACTTATGGATCGATTGTCACAAGACAAGAAACAAGTTGAATTTGGAAGTGCGGGTCGTGATATTAGTCATGAAACCTATCTTGCAATAAAAAAAGAAGAGCTTCCTGGAATTCTTTTCGTTGAAGATAAAAAACGATTTTATCCGAATGGAAGCTTCGCATCTTATTTGATTGGATTTGCAGTCAAAGAAGAAGATGAGGAAGGAAATGTTCAGACTATAGGAAAAATGGGTCTTGAATCTACGTACAATAAAGAACTGACAGGAACAGATGGTAAAGTGCAATTTGAATCGGATCGATGGGGATTTATCCTTCCTAAGTCAGAAAAAGCAATTCAACCTGCGCAAGATGGGTATGAAATTCAGTTGACAATCGATAAAACAATTGAAAATTTCGTTGAAGATGCGCTAAATCGGGTGGAGGAGGAATACTCACCGGATAAAATGCTTGCTGTAGTAATGAATCCAAAAACCGGAGAAATACTTGCTATGAGTCAACGCCCGACATTTGACCCCGCGACGCGCGAGGGACTCACGGGTAACTGGCTCAATGAAGCTGTCGAAAATACAATTGAACCGGGATCTACGATGAAAATGTTTACGTTAGCAGCAGCAATTGAAGAGAATAAATGGGATCCCAATGCATTCTTTAAATCAGGACAATATACAGTATTCGATAAAACAATTCGGGATCATAACAGGACGGGTTGGGGAATGATCAGTTTCCTTGAAGGATTTCAGCGTTCGTCTAACGTCTCTATGGCTTATTTATTAGAGAGGATGGGTGATAACACATTCCTCGAATATATACAGAATTTTGGATTTGGAGAAAAGACAGGTCTAAACTTACCAAACGAAACACCTGGGATTATATTAAGTAAAAACCCGAGTGAGCGTTTAACAACAACGTATGGTCAAGGTTCAACGGTAACACCGATACAGATGTTACAAGCTGCAACAGCCATTGCAAATGATGGTGTGATGATGCAACCGTACGTAATCGATGCGATTATAAATCCGAACACAAATGAAGTTGTAAAAGATAATGAGCCGGTAGAAAAAAGCAAACCGATTTCTGCTGAAACAGCAAAACAAGTAAAAGAAATCTTGGCTTCAACTGTCACGTCAGATGTTGGGAGTGGCAGAGGTTTTGCATTGAATGGTTATACAATGGGCGGGAAAACGGGTACAGCTGAACTTCCAAGTCCACGCGGAGGTTATTTAGCAGGAGGCTCTAATTATCTCTATTCGTTTTTAGGAATGGCTCCCGCTGAAGATCCTCAATTAATAACGTATGTAACGGTTCAACACCCAAAACTGAAAGCTGGGGATATAGGTCATGATCCAGTTTCAAAATTATTCACATCAATTATGGAAAATAGCCTCAAGTATCTGAATATCGTACCCGAAGGCGAAGATCCTAACGAAGCAATTGAACTAGCCGATTATACAAATAAAGATGCTTTGGAATCTATCGAACAATTAAAAGTTGAGGGGTTTAAACCTGTGTTAATAGGCGAAGGTGGACCAATCCTTGGACAATACCCGGTTCAAGGGGTGAAACTTGCACAAGATACGGTCGTCATATTAAAATCGGAAGGGCAAATTACTTTGCCGGATTTCACTGGATGGTCGAAAAAAATGGTTCTATCCTATAAGATGTTATCAGGACTTGATATTCGCATTAATGGTGACGGATACGTAACGAGTCAAGGACAATCTGCGGGCATCATTGCAGAAATAAAAGAACCTATCGTAATTAATTTCCAGGAGCCATTCGAAATATATAAAGAAGTTAATGAAGAAGAGGCGGAAGAAACTATTGCCGGTGGTTGACGAATAGCGGTCGAGGCTACATCATACGTTTAAAGAAAAACGTGAGGTGCGGACAATTATCGAATTACAGGCTAAAAGAAGACTCCGAGCAGTATACGTCATCATACTGATTTTTCTTTGTAGTGTAATTATTAAGTTGTTTTATATGCAAATTATTGATCATGAGTTATTAAAGGGTCGCGCTGAAGCAAATTGGGATCGAGAAATTCCGTTTGGTGGGATGCGTGGCGATATTGTTGATCGAAATGGTGAGCTTATTGTAGGTAGTATGTTGGCACCGACATTATATTTCATGCCATCTCAAAATAAAGAGATTCACGCTGCCGCAAACTCTCTTTCAGCTATACTAGGTACGGATATTGCTAAACTTGAAGAGAAGTTATCCCAGAAAGAATACATGGTGAAAATTGCTCCAGAGGGTAAAAATATTACAAAAGAACAAGCTGATGAAATTACTCGTCTTCAAATTGATGGATTATATACAGGTGTTGATTTTGTTAGGCATTACCCGAACCAAGAACTTTTGTCGAGACTCATAGGATTTACTGGTTATGATGGGCAAGGGTTAGCAGGCATAGAATACGCTTATGATGAATTTTTGCAAGGTACAGGCGATAAAATTCGCCTTTATACAGATGCGAAAGGAATTCCTTTGCCACATGTAGACGATGGATTTAAGACGGGAAATAAAGGAGCATCTGTCCAATTAACAATTGATTTGGGAATTCAGCAAGTAGTTGAACGTGAACTCCTGCAGGCAATGGAAAAATATGACGCCACACAGGCACTTGCAATCGTTATGAATCCTCAAACGGGTGAATTACTATCGTTGGCTTCGGTACCAACATTTCATCCCGCTGCCTATCAAGAAGTTGACCCGAGTATTTATAATCGGAACTTGCCGGTTTGGATGACGTTTGAACCAGGGTCAACATTTAAAATAATTACGCTTGCTGCTAGTCTTGAAGAAAATCTAATCGACTTAAAAAAAGAACGATTTTATGACCCTGGGTATGTAATGGTTGCTAACGCTCGACTTCGCTGTTGGAAAAGAGAAGGGCATAAAGATCAGTCCTTTCTTGAAGTTGTTGAGAACTCTTGCAATCCAGGTTTCGTTGAAATGGGTCGTCGACTTGGTGGCGAAAAGTTAGGGACATATCTTCGAGATTTCGGATTTGGTCAATCAACCAATTCAGGTATCGCTGGAGAATCGAAAGGCATTTTATTTTCTGAAAAAGCATTTGGACCTGTAGAACAAGCAACGACTGCGTTCGGTCAGGGTATTTCAGTAACGCCGATTCAACAAATTCAAGCGGTTGCCACAGCAATTAATGGTGGGAAATTATATAAGCCGTATATTGTCAAGGAAATTACGGATGATAAGGGCAATCCACTGCGCTCGTTTGAACCTGAGTTGCAAAGACAAGTGATTAGCGAAGAAACATCCGCACAAGTAAGGGAAGCACTTGAATCGGTAGTTGCCAATGGATCTGGGAGAAATGCACACACGGATGGTCTTCGTGTTGGGGGAAAAACAGGAACAGCACAAAAAGTAGTCGATGGTGTGTATAAAGATGGTGACTACATTGTCTCTTTTGTTGGTTTTGCACCTGCGGATGATCCTGAAGTACTTGTTTATATCGCTATAGATAGCCCGAAAAACTCGATTCAATTTGGAGGCGTCATCGCAGCTCCAATTGCAGGTAGAATTATTGAAGAAATTGCACCAATGATTGGAATTAGCGAACGCGAGGGCCAACTTGAAAAAGAATATAGATGGGGCGATCCGCTAACGCATAGAGTGCCTGATCTCACTGGAATGACGAAGCAGGATATCCGCTTACAATTACACACTTACCGTATTGAATGGCATGGCGAAGGTGAACAAGTAAAATACCAATTACCAAAAGCGGATTCACTGATCACAATTGATGATGTCATTCATGTTTACAGCGATTAATTAATCGAATAAAAATAAGCAATAAGCAAAAACTGAATCAGATCTCTACGAGCTCTTATTTCAGAGGATAGAAGGAGAAAAATCATGACACTCTTTACAACAATGACAGCTATTACTGTCGGATTCATCATTTCAGTACTCTTAGGGTTCGTTATTTTGCCGATACTTAGAAGAATGAAGTTTGGGCAAAGTATTCGTGAAGAAGGCCCGAAAACCCATCAGAAGAAGGCGGGAACGCCAACGATGGGTGGGCTTATCTTTATTAGCTCAATTATACTATCTACGCTTGTACTTTCTTACATAAACGGAGTGCTGACGACTCAGACAATCGTACTTCTCTTGGTACTTGTTGGTTTTGGACTCATTGGATTTTTAGATGATTTTATCATCGTAGTTCAAAAAAAGAATCAAGGTCTTAAATCTCTTCATAAACTCATTGGACAAATCGTTGTGGCAATTATCGCTTTTTTCCTATTAAAATTAGGACCATTCGATACTACAGTTGCCTTACCCTTTACTGATTTTAAAATTGAGTTGGGCATTTTTTATGTAGGCTTTCTAATATTTTGGCTAGTTGGATTTTCCAATGCCGTTAATTTATCGGACGGATTGGATGGTTTGGTAGCGGGAACCTCGGCAATCGCATTTACTGCATTTGGCGTGCTTGCGTTAAGTAATGAGAGGTTGGCACAGCTGGATATTGCAATGTTCGCATTTGTAGTCGCAGGCGCAATGCTAGGCTTTCTCATTTTCAATCTGAAGCCAGCCCAAGTTTTTATGGGTGATACAGGATCACTTGCACTTGGCGGGGCACTGGCAATGATTTCAGTTTTAATAAAGCAAGAGCTACTTTTAGTTGTAATCGGGATTGTTTATGTAATTGAAACGTTGTCTGTCATTATTCAAGTGGCAAGTTTTAAAATGACAGGAAAGCGTGTGTTTAAAATGAGTCCAATTCATCATCACTTTGAACTTTCGGGATGGTCTGAATGGAAGATAGTTGTTGTATTCTGGGGTGTTGCTTTTTTAGCAGCTATACTTCCAGTATTACTGGAGGTGATGTAATTGAAAGACGTGGAACAGTTTAGTGGGAAGAAGATACTTGTCCTTGGGCTTGCTAAAAGTGGGTATGCAGCAGCAAAACTTCTTCATTCTCTAGGTGCAGAGGTGACAGTAAATGATTTTTCTCCTGAGGAGGGAAATGCGGAGGCCATTATGCTTCGTACAGATGGAGTTCATGTCATTTGTGGAGGGCATCCGGAAGGGATCCTTGATGAGGGTTTTGAGTTGATTGTTAAAAATCCAGGAATTCCATATAGCAATCCGGTAGTGCAGAATGCTCTTCAAAAAGGAATACCTATTTGGACAGAGGTTGAGATAACATCAAGAGTTAGTGAAGCTCCGATTATAGCAATTACAGGATCAAATGGTAAAACGACGACAACTACGATTTTGCATCATATGTTAAAAATCGCAAAGAAAAATCCGCTGATCGCTGGAAATATTGGAACGGTCTCTTGTTCAGTTGTGGAAAAAGCGACAAAGGAAGAAATAATTGTTTTAGAAGTTTCCTCTTTTCAATTGATGGGAACAGAGCAATTTCGTCCTCGAATAGCTATTTGGACGAATGTGTATGACTCTCATCTTGATTATCATGGATCGTCAGCCGAATATATTAAGGCGAAAGCGCAAATTACGGCAAACCAAAATGAAGATGACTTTATTATCTACAATGCAGATCAAACCGTGTTACGCGAAGTCGTTTCCCAGTCAAAAGCAGTGAAAATCCCTTTCACACTTAAGGGAAGGCAAGAAAATGGAATATCTGCAGATGATACTCAAATATATTGGAATGGGGAACCTTATGTTGATCGATCAATTATTAAAATACCAGGGCAACATAACCTTGAAAATATAGTTTCTGCTACAGCCGCTGCAATTTTATCAGGATGTGATAAGAGCGCTATTGAACATGTACTAAAATCATTTACTGGGGTAAAACATCGAATGCAATTTGTGAAAGAGTCCAAAGGGCGTCAATTTTATAACGATTCCAAAGCAACAAATACACTCGCAACCAAGAGTGCACTTGCTTCGTTTACGGCACCTGTTGTGCTCCTTCTCGGGGGGCTAGATAGGGGACATTCATTCGAAGAGTTGCGTCCCTATATGGGCAATGTGAAAGCGGTAATCACTTTGGGTGAAACGAAAGAAAAAGTGGAACAGTTTGCTTCATCTTGCGGTGTACAGACAATTATTCACTCGAGCACTATGGGTGATGCGGTAAAGAAAGCCAATACAATCAGTGTGGATGGCGATGTAGTTCTATTATCACCGGCATGTGCAAGTTGGGACGAATATACAAGTTTTGAAGTTCGTGGCGATGCATTTATCGAAGCAGTTTTTTCTATATAAATATTACCTAGCAATCTAAAACCGGAAGGATGCGTAAACTGGAAGACAAGTTGAAAATTGCCTTTATCGTTTCAGCTACTGCGCTTTCATTGATTGGTTTGGCTTTTGTCCATTCGGCTGGTTCCTATTGGGGGGCCATCCGTTATGCAGACTCTTCACCTTTTATATATAAACAATTGATTTATATGGTTGTATCCGTAGGTATTGCTTTGTTAATCATGCGGAGTCCTTTAACATCGAGTCCTAAAGCATGGACTGTTATCTACTGGCTAGCGATTCTAATGCTGATAGCGGTTCTTATACCAGGTGTTGGTGTCTCGCGCAATGGGTCACAAAGCTGGATTGCATTAGGTCCCTTGAGTCTTCAACCAGCAGAGTTTATGAAGGTCGCTCTAATTGGAAAGCTTGCAGCACTGATTCATGCAGCGAAGAACAACAAAAGAACTGTCCGTATTAGCCATATCGGTCTTATTCTGCTTCCTGGGGCGCTCATAATGATTCAGCCCGATTTAGGTTCAACCGTAATAATGATTATTGCAGCTTTCATCGTATTATTTCTAGCAGGATATCCATTACGATTTTTCTTTTTTATTGGTTTTGCAGGTCTAGCAGGTTTTGTCGGTTTGATTGCAATGGCAACTTATCGACTTGATCGTATTAAATCCTATATTGACCCTTGGAATGATCCCTTGGGTACTGGTTTTCAGGGGATTCAATCAATATTTGCAATTGCTCCCGGTGGTTTGTTTGGTCACGGGTATGGGAATAGTCGTCAAAAGTACTTATATTTACCAGAACCCCAAAATGATTTTATATTTTCAATCATTGCTGAAGAGTTGGGTTTTATTGGGGCCACCTTCGTAGTTATTCTTTTTGCTGTTTTTTTCTTGGCGACATGCGGAATAGCAATTCGAACTAAAGGGCGTTTTCAATTCTTAATGGTTGCTGGAATGGGTTCTATGATTATATTTCAAACGTTTTTAAACATTGGAGTCGTGTCGGGTCTGTTGCCTGTCACAGGAGTGACATTGCCATTTATCAGTTATGGAGGATCATCTTTGATGACAACATGGATGGCAGCCGGGGTTATTTTGCACTTTGCAGTTCGGGATAGATGATGAGATTGGAGGGATTCTGTGAAAAAAGTAATTGATATTGAAGAGAGAATTCCATCTATGCGTGAAAAAAGACGAAGGAAAACAAATAAGAAGTTTTTATTCGTTTTAACGTTATTCGTATCAGTCCTTCTCATCATTTTTTATTTCCAGTCCCCACTTAGTAAAGTAAAGAGTATTTCCATTGAAGGCGCAATCCTAAACGAGTCTGAGTATTATAAGGAGCAAAGTCAACTTTCAATAGGCCAATCGCTATGGGGGTTTAAACCCCGAGATGTTGAGGAATTAATAAGTAGGATCGATGTTGTGAAGGAGGCGTCTATATCTAGAAAGTGGCCGAACCTTCTTGATATTTCAGTAGAAGAATGGGATTCGATTGCTTATATAGAAGAGCGAGAAACCTACAGCTTATTGTTGGAGAATGGGGAACTATTTCAAAGTGAGATTCTTTCACCAGAGGCAGATGTTCCGATATTAACAGGTTTTACAATTCCCGAAGTTAGAAAGCAAATGAGCATACAGCTAACAAAAATGGATCAAAATGTTTTTCATCTAATTTCCCAAGTCAAGTTTACAGGTACAGAAGAAAATGATGAAAATGTAACGGTTTATATGGATGATGGATATGAAGTTCGGGCAATCATCCCGACATTTTCTAAAAAAATGGATTATTACCCTGACATCACAGCACAACTTGAAGGTCTAGAAAAAGGTGTGATTGATATGGAAGTAGGTACATATTTCATCCCATTTAGCGAAGTATATGGTTTAGGTCAGGAGGAAGAAATTGTCGAAGAAGATGAGTGAAGACTATCGTAAAAGAGGTAGACATATTTTATTTTCTATCGTGTTCCTTGTTCTTGGGTTTATTCTTGCATTTTCGTATAAAACACTGGGGAAAAATAGTCAGCCCGAACATTTTCAATCCGCCTTGTTTATTCAGGAGGAAAAATATCGGGAAGACTTGAGTCTTCAAAAAGAGCGGAACAAAGAATTGACCGATGAAATCGCCGCCAAGCAGGAGGTAATTCGAGAATTCGAGCATTCTTTCTCAACAAGAGAAGAAGATCATGCCGAGCTCGTCGAAGAAGCTAGGGATCTTCGCTTGTTGCTTGGTGTTGTGCCGACGGTTGGACCGGGCATAAAAGTGATGCTAAAGGATGCTGAGTACAATCCTGTAGATCAAAATCCAAATGATTACATTGTTCATGAAAGCCACGTTTTTCAGGTGATCAATGAGTTGTGGATTGCAGGGGCTCAGGGGATAGCTATTAACGGCCAAAGGCTTACGGCTACCTCATACATCAAATGCTCTGGTCCGGTAATCACAGTGGACGGCAAGACGTTCCCAGAACCGTTCTCAATCGAGGCGATAGGAGATTCAGAAGTCCTCTCAGCTGCACTTTATTTAAAGGGAGGAGTAATTGATGGCTTGCTTTCGGAAAATATTGTAGTTACGACCGAGCAGTCAAAAGAAATTCAATTATCAGCACTTAGAGACAAAAACTGAGTAGGAGGAGGCTGAATGAAGAATACAATAAATTGGAACTTTACAATCATACTCCTTATTGTTGGATTTATGATAGCCGTCCAGTACAATACGATAAAAGATCCGAAAGAGCGGGATACAAGAGATATCTGGGCAATTCGTAATGAACTGTCAACTGAGAAACAGCTGCACTCAGAACTGTTAACTGAAATCCGTGAACTCGATAAAACCATTACTACGTATGAATCATCGGAAGAAAAAAATGCAGGAAAAGCGCTCGAGGAAACAGTGGACAAGCTATACTACCAGGCAGGTATGGTTGATGCTAAAGGTCCAGGTATAGTGATTGATGTCCATCCATCTCAGGAAAGTATTGCGTATGGTATTCCAATTGACGGTATTTCACCAGATCTCCTCACTCGCTTTGTAAATGAAGTAAATAAACAAAAGGCACTATTTCTTGAAATCGATGGTAAAAGATATACAACATTAAGTGCTATAAGAGATATTAATGGGAAAACAACTGTTAATGGACTAAATGTATCGACGCCACCATTTCAGATTAAAATTATTACATCTACTTATGCAGACAGTGAAAAACTATATAATTATTTACTTTCATCTACAATATTTGATGATTTTTATCTTGATAATTTAACTGTTTCGATAGGTGAACCAAAAGCCGACATTGAAATGAGAGGCTGGATAGAGAAATATGATAACTTATATCTGAATGAAATACCGAAAGGGGAATGACAATGTGGTTACCTTTACTTGGACTAATACTTGGGATTTCGCTTGGTCTTTTATCAGATATTGAAATTCCCCAAGTATACAGTAACTATTTATCAATTGCAGTATTAGCAGCGCTAGATACACTTTTCGGAGGGATCCGCGCTTACATGCAACAAGTGTACGACGATAAGATATTCGTTTCCGGATTCTTTTTCAACATCGCTTTGGCAGGAGCACTGGCCTTTTTGGGAGTGCATTTAGGAGTCGATCTTTATCTTGCCGCTGTGTTTGCATTTGGGGTTCGATTATTTCAAAATATAGCAGTAATTCGTAGGATACTTCTCACGAAATGGACGGAACGAGGAAAGGTTTCTAATACAAATGCTTCCGAATGAAAGGGTTTGAGTAGAAGATGTCGAAATTATTTAGACAAGCCACCTATAATACAATAGAATGGGATGTAAGAGTTGGAAAGGAGGTGTCGATCGTTGAGCCAATCAGAATTATATGTTTCACTTGATATAGGATCATCGTCAGTCAAAGTACTAATTGGTGAAGTGGATAGCGGGACTCTTCATGTAGTAGGAGTGGGTAATGTCCAGTCAGAAGGTATACGAAAAGGTACAATTATCGATATCGATGCTACCGTACAATCAATTAGGAAAGCGGTTGATCAGGCTGAACGAATGATTGGAATGGAAATCCATGAAGTTATTCTTGGAATACCATCAAATGGTGTAGTTCTTCAAGATGTTAAAGGTGTTGTCGCTGTAAATAGTGAAAACAGAGAAATTACTGATGAAGATTTAGAACGGGTTATGAAATCAGCTCAAGTGATGTCTGTTCCACCTGAAAGAGAAATCGTCAATATTATTCCGAAACAATTTATTGTGGATGATTATGGTGAAATAAAAGATCCACGTGGAATGATTGGTGTTCGTTTAGAGATGGATGGCACGCTCATTACAACTTCAAAAACCCTATTGCACAACATTTTGCGTTGTGTTGAACGAGCGGGGCTCTCAATACGTGAAATCTACTTACAACCACTTGCAACTGGAACGTTCGCATTGACAGACGACGAAAAAAATCATGGTACTGCATTTATAGATATTGGTGGAGGTTCCACTACGATTGCAGTATTTGGTGAAGATCGGCTTTTATCGACTTCAGTTGTTCCGGTAGGTGGAGACCATATCACAAAAGACTTATCCATTATATTAAAGACACCGACTGAACAAGCAAGAAAAATTAAACATCAATATGGTCATGCATTTTATGATGATGCATCAGATGACGAACTTTTTGAAGTCTCAGTTATTGGTGTTGATACTAAAGATCAATATAGTCAAAGATACATATCGGAAATTATAGGGGTTCGACTTGAGGAACTATTTGATTTAGTTCTGGAAGAGTTGTATCGCTTAGGTGTGCGTGATTTACCAGGTGGAATTGTATTAACTGGCGGAATCACTAAAATTGATGGTATTCTTCAATTAGCACGACATGTAATGAAGACAAGAGTACGGGTTCATATACCTGAATATATCGGAGTTCGTGAGCCGATGTATGCTACGGCTGTGGGGCTTATCCGATATGCACATATGCAGGAAGAGTTCTTTGGGAAACCTTCCAACGACTCGCCAGTTAAAGCGATTGAAACTAGCTCACAGAATACTAGTCATAGAAATAAGCAATCAGATGTGAAACAAGCAAAAAAACAGGGTGTATTAAGCAAAGCAAAAAGTATCTTTGACAACTTTTTCGAATAAGTAATCTAGGTGAACAGAGACTAATAGGTAGATAGACTAGGAGGAGAGAAAATGCTGGAGTTTGATACGAATGTTGACCAGCTTGCAGTTATTAAGGTAATTGGAGTTGGTGGTGGAGGAAATAACGCTGTCAACAGAATGATAGAACATGGTGTGAAGGGTGTAGAATTTATTGCGGTGAATACAGATGCCCAAGCACTAAATCTTTCATCTGCAGAAGTTAAACTACAAATAGGCAATAAATTAACAAGAGGTTTAGGTGCAGGTGCTAATCCAGAAGTTGGGAAAAAAGCAGCTGACGAAAGCAAAGAACAAATTGAAGAAGCATTACGCGGTGCAGATATGGTCTTTGTCACTGCAGGAATGGGTGGAGGGACAGGAACAGGTGCAGCTCCCGTTATCGCACAAATTGCTAGAGATCTTGGTGCATTAACAGTGGGTGTGGTTACTCGTCCATTTACGTTTGAAGGACGTAAACGACAAACACAAGCAATTGGTGGAATCACAGGAATGAAAGAGTCTGTAGATACACTTATTGTAATCCCGAATGATAAACTACTTGAAATTGTAGACAAAAATACTCCTATGCTTGAAGCATTCCGTGAAGCGGATAACGTACTTCGTCAAGGTGTACAAGGTATTTCTGATTTGATTGCTGTGCCAGGACTTATTAACTTGGACTTTGCTGACGTGAAGACAATCATGTCAAACAAAGGATCTGCGCTAATGGGAATCGGTGTTTCGACAGGAGAAAATCGTGCTTCTGAAGCTGCAAAGAAAGCTATTTCAAGTCCATTACTCGAAACATCAATTGATGGTGCAAAAGGTGTTTTGATGAATATTACAGGTGGTTCGAACTTAAGTCTATTTGAAGTACAAGAAGCTGCAGATATTGTTGCTTCGGCTTCTGATGAAGATGTTAATATGATCTTTGGTTCGGTAATAAATGATAACTTGAAAGATGAAATCATTGTCACTGTTATTGCGACAGGATTCAATGAAGAGCAGCTAATATCTGCGCGTCCAACTAGAACTTCAAGTTTTGGAGCAGGCTCATCTCGTCCTTCAGTACGTGAACCACAACAACCGGTTCGCAGTCAACGTGAAGAAGAGCAACAGCAGTACAAAGAAGAACCTGAACCAACTCGTTCGCAAGGCGGGCATCAAGAAGATGCTCTTGATATACCGACATTTTTAAGAAATAGACAACGCCGTAAATAAATAAGATAGTTTGAGTGAAATCTTCTTTTTGTCCAATTAGGATGAAAAGAAGATTTTTTTGTTTTCACATAAATACTTCTAGTTTGTGAGTATCCAACGTAAGGTTAAAAGTCGAGTGGTTTCTACAAACTATTTATATTAGAGTTTTAAAAAATAGGAAAGACCGAGAGGAAATAAGCATCCTCGGGAAAAAGTAGAAGCCAATCCTTTCCCTTATACTTTATTTGTCGATTTTTTTACTGAACTTTCTCCCTCAGTCTGACAAACATTGCATTTGGCAGGTGCTATTGTTGTTACTAGGGAGGGCAGACTATGTATGGAGAAGTTATTATCGGTGTAAATATGCTGTTTAATTTCGCAGTACTCTCATTTGCAAACAAAGTAGGCAACATCGGAACTTCAAAAAGACGTCTCCTACTCGCTTCACTTGTTGGTGCAACGCCAGTAACTTTCTTTCCGGGTTCTAACCTAGTGATGCTTGTCTCGTTCGTTGGAATGACAGTATGTGCGTTTGGAATTCGATTTACTACTTGGAAGAAGTCTGTCGTACTAGTTTTGGTTGGAGCATTATTTGCCGGTGGAATGTTAACTTTTTTTCAATCACAGGTCCATACACTTTCTGGTTGGGGCATGATCGCTATTTATGCAATTGCTATGTATATCGCTTTATATTTACTGAAAAACAAATGGTTAGACGTTAGAACAGTGCAACGTATGTCAGATCTTTCAGCTAACTCGATCCTTCGAATTTGGGGAGCCGCCATTAAAATCGATGTGTTTGTAGATACAGGAAATGGATGCACTGAACCACTATCTGGAAATCCTGTGCATTTTGTTTCTTGGAATATAATGGAGTCAAAAATTCCGGAGGATTTGAAAGAGCCATTGTTAACGTGGAACCCGAGTGACTCACCAAATTTATCTGACTTTCCCGTTCGTTTTAAGAGCGGTATGCGACTCATTCGACTTCAAACTGTCCAGGGGCAATCGTGGGTTGTCGGGTTTAAATTCGATCAGTGGATTGTAGGGGAGGGAAAAAAACTTCAACCAGGATATATTGTGTTAACCAAGAGTGATCGTCGTTATCCGGACGGTGCTGGAGCAATTTTGCACGTATCTGCAATGGAAACATTAAATGAAGAAAGGGGAAATGTAAGTGTTGCATGAATTAAAAAAATGGATGGCGAAGATTGCTAGCTTTTTCAAGAAGAAAGATGGGGTTTATTATATTGGTGGTCATGAATCTCTTCCTAAACCACTGACACGCGAAGAAGAGGCTATTACAATACAGGCATTTATGAACGGTGATATGAATGCACGCGATACTCTAATCGAGAAAAATTTACGACTCGTCGTTTACATCGCTCGTCGTTTTGATAATACGAATACACACATCGAAGATTTAATTAGTATAGGAGCAATTGGACTTATAAAAGCAATTGAAACATTTAAGGTTGATAAAAATATTAAACTTGCCACTTACGCATCACGATGTATTGAAAATGAAATTCTAATGCATTTACGAAAAACGAACCGACTTCGTTCGGAAATATCTTTTGACGAACCTTTAAATTCCGATGCAGATGGGAATGAGTTGTTGCTATCTGATATTCTTGGCACAGATGAGCATATTATTATTAATGATGTTGAAAAGAAAATAGAGCGTCAGCATATGATTGAGGCAATTCGTATTTTAGATGACCGTGAAAAATATATTATGGAATGTCGATTTGGTTTAACTGGTCAAATAGAAATGACTCAAAAAGAAGTTGCGGAACTACTGGGAATTTCACAGTCTTATATCTCACGATTAGAGAAAAAAATAATTATTGAGTTGCGTGAAAGACTAAACCAACCAATCGCATAATGGTTGAAATTGGAGGCGTTATTCTTCGCATATTCTTCAAAGCTGCGGACAGACTACTTTGTAAAGTCATCTACAGAATGCGGAGGAAAAGCGAATGGTACGTACAAAAGTTGAAATATGCGGTGTAAATACGGCCGAGTTGCCACTTCTTACGAATGAAGTGATGAAAGCGACATTTATCAGGCTACAGAGTGGCGATTATTCAGCAAGGGAAGAGCTTGTTATAGGAAATTTACGCCTAGTTCTTAGCCTCGTTCAACGATTTGCATATAGAGGCGAGCAAGCAGACGATCTGTTTCAAGTCGGTTGCATCGGTCTATTAAAGTCCATCGATAATTTTGATTTGAAGCATAATGTTCGATTTTCTACTTATGCAGTTCCGATGATTATGGGAGAAATAAAACGGCATTTACGAGATCACCACGCAGTACGTGTTTCCAGGTCTCTTCGAGATATTGCATATAAAGCGATGAGAGCCAAAGAGGCTTTTATCAATGAACACCAAAGAGAACCTAGACTTTCGGATTTAGCTGAAGCTACTGACATTCCAGAAGAAGATATTCTGCTTGCATTAGATGCGATACAAGATCCAATGTCACTTCACGAGCCTATTAATGGGGGAGATGGTGATCCTGTCTTTATGATGGATCAACTTCAAGATAAGACAGTATCTGAAGATCGTTGGTCGACCTACGTCTCAGTAAAAGAAACGCTCTCATCAATGGATGAAAGACAACAAACAATCCTTTCAAAACGATTTTATTTAGGACAAACACAAACTGAAATTGCAAAAGAGTTAGGCATTTCACAAGCTCAAATTTCAAGATTGGAAAAAAATGCTGTTCAAATTATTCGTAGTGGGATGGATCAAGATTTATAGGTATACAGGAAGTAGTATAGAGAAAACGCAGTGCATTCTATGCATTGCGTTTTTTTATACTGCATATATTTCTATAAAGGGGGAATTCCGTGAAATTTTCTGAGATTCAAAAAAAAGAGGTCATCGATGCAACAAAGGGAGCATTTCTTGGATATGTCCAAGATGCAACGATTGATATTGTAAACGGAAAAGTAGAAAGCTTGCACATCGGTGAAGGAGAAAGAAGTATATTTTTTGACGGGAAGGAAAAGAACACCAAAAAAGTTCGACTGCAGGATATTACTGTAATTGGAAAAGATATTGTTCTAGTTGGTAAAAAAGAGGGCAAAAAGTGACTTTCCATTGATAAGTAAGCGTTAGGTTGTTACAATGAAAGGAACAATTGATGAAAAGTAGTGATTAGATTGAGCAAACTTCAAGGACGTATACAAACAATCGAACAAGAAATACTTTCAGCATGTGAACGGTCAGGTAGAGAGCGAACAGACGTCAAAGTTGTTGCGGTAACAAAAAGTGTATCTTCGGAAAGAGCAGAAGAAGTAAGACAACTAGGCATTATCAATCTTGGTGAAAATCGTTCTGAAAACCTTCTTGAAAAGCAGGAAGATCTTACTGAAGGTGTTATTTGGCACTTTATAGGAAACGTTCAAAGCCGCAAGGTTCGAACTATTGTAGATCGTATCGATTATTTACATTCTCTTGATCGAATAAATATTGCGAAGGAAATTCAGAAACGTGCAACTGAAAAGATAAAGTGTTTTGTACAAGTAAATGTTTCGGGTGAAGAATCTAAATCGGGAGTTACACCTGAAGAATTAGAGGACTTTATTTCAGAGTTAGCAGCTCTCGATAAAATTCAGGTTGTCGGACTTATGACAATGGCCCCAAATATAGAAAACACAGAAATAATTCGTTCTATTTTTCGTGAAATGAGAATCCTACGGGACGGAATTGCATCAAAACAACTTCAGCACGCCCCATGCACAGAATTATCTATGGGTATGTCGAATGATTATATTATCGCAATTGAAGAAGGAGCAACGTTCGTTCGAATAGGTACGAGTTTAGTCGGTACAGAAAGCGAGGGAGACAAATGAGTCTGAAAAATAAATTTCAGAGTTGGTTTTACCTTGATGAAGAAGAAGATATCGAATCTTCGGCTAATCGAAAACGTGAAGAACCACGCCCCGTGAAGGAGAAGGTACAGCCACAACCACAACCACAGCCAAAGCAGTCCAGACAGCGTAGGCAGAACTTTAACGAATCCCCACAAGCGGCCAATGTCGTAAGTCTTCAAAGTTTACAGAAGTCATCTAAAGTAGTTTTGGTAGAACCACGTGTCTATGCCGAAGCTCAAGACATTTCGGAGCACTTAAAAGGAAAACGTGCAGTCGTCGTCAATTTGCAACGCATTGACAGGGAACAAGGAATTCGGATTGTCGACTTTTTAAGTGGTACGGTGTATGCAATTGGTGGGGATATTCAGCGAATAGGTACAGATATCTTTCTTTGTGTCCCAGAAAATGTAGAAGTTGACGGAGCAATATCCGACTTTTTTGAACAATAGAAACTGAATGAGGTGTACGTTTAATAATGGTTAATTTATTAATACTTCTACAAAGTTTAGTAGTGAATGCAATTTCGATTTATAGTTTTTTATTAATTATATATATATTAATGTCTTGGGTGCCTTCGACACGTGAAACAAAATTCGGCCAAATGTTAGGTAAAGTAGTCGAGCCGTATTTGGCTTTTTTCCGTCAGTTCATCCCGCCTTTAGGCATGATTGATATTTCTCCAATTGTAGCGATATTCGCATTACGTTTTATTGGAGAAGGAGTTCACAATGTATTTATTTTGATCATTAGAGCAATAAGTTAAATCCTCACGATAGTGAGGGTTTTTGTTTAAGGAGCGATTGTCATGGAATCAGTCATGCAACATTTTAGAAAAGATGAGCAACCCTATATAGAAATGGCTGTCGGTTGGATACGTGAAGTTGAGGATACATATTCACCTAAATTAACCGGATTTTTGGATCCTCGGCAGCGATTTATAGTAGAATCACTTGCTGCAGGTTCTGGGCTTCTATTTGAAGCATATGGGGTGTTTCCTGAAGCGGAACGCGTTAGGGTCCTAATATATCCTGAATATTATGTCCCTGAACCTAACGATTATCAAATAACGGTATTTAAAGTGAAATATGCATCGAAATTCCTCTCTATGGATCATAAGGACGTTCTCGGTTCAATGATGTCACTAGGAATTGAACGCTCTAAATTTGGAGACATTCGAATTGGTGAGGACGAAGTGCAATTTGCAGTTGCTAATGAGTTGAAAGATTATATGACGGCTAATTTCACTTCAATTGGTAAGGCCAAAGTGACTGTGGAAAAACTAAGCAGTTTGGAAGCTTTAATTATACTGGATGATGTATGGACAGAGTCACTGTATATAGTAAGTTCCTTGAGACTTGATACGGTTATTGCTGCAATAGTAAACATGGCAAGACAAAAAGCAACGCAACTGATTCACACTGAGAAAGTTAAAGTGAATTGGACAGTTCGCAATCAGCCGGCATATGAATTATTTGAATCGGATATTTTATCCATCCGAGGTTCGGGCAGATTTAAAGTGATTGCGATTGAAGGAAGAACGAAAAAAGACAAAATTCGTCTGTTAATTGGTAAGTTAGAATGACTTTTCTGATAACAGTGTAGAAAGTTGCTGTAATTGATAGCCTCTACATGTATAATGAAGAAAGAATATGTAAAAAGGAGATGCGTTGGATGGCTTTATCACCACTTGATATACATAATAAAGAGTTTGGACGTTCTATGTTCCGAGGTTATGATGAAGATGATGTAAATGAGTTTTTAGAGCAAGTGTTGAAGGATTATGAAAACGTACTTGAAGAAAACAAGACATTGAAAAGTGACTTGAAACAATCACAAGAACAAATAACTCATTATAATTCTATAGAGGCAACACTTCATAGCTCTATATTGATCGCTCAAGAAGCCGCTGAAGATGTACGTAGAAACTCTACCAAAGAATCTCAATTAATTATTAAAGAAGCTGAGAAAAATGCAGATCGCATCGTGAACGAAGCGCTTTCTCGTGCACGTGAAATTTCAATGGAAGTTGATGATTTGAAAAAACAATCCAAAGTCTTCCGGAGTCGTTTCCGCATGTTGATTGAAGCTCAATTGGATCTAATACAAGCTGATGATTGGGATCGTTTATTGGAAACTGAAATAGATAAAGAACCAATTGAACTAGCGACGAGTGAATAAGAAAAGCGTAAGCGCTTGACGACTTCATGACCCACTTCGTGTGGGCATAAGCTAGCTAGCTCACGAAGGATATAGGGAACCCATAACTTGACTATACGACTACACAGACATATAATTAGGTATATATATTTACTATAAGCGACGAAAGAGACAGTACTTTTTATTATTGCGTCAAGCGAATTGGGGATGGTGCGAGCCCAGTCAGCAAGATAAAAACGAACATCACTCTGGAGCTGGACAGCGATACGTTTTCGTGAGTCCCGGTAACACCCCGTTATGGTGTCTGAGTGGCAGCAATTTACCGATTAAATTGTTGCAAGTAGGGTGGTAACGCGAGAATAACTCCTCGTCCCTTTTTATAGGGACGGGGATTTTTTATGTTTTTATTGATACTAATTTAAAATTAGTGTACTTCAAGGAGGAATATGAAATGGAATACAAAGACACATTATTAATGCCGAAAACAGATTTCCCGATGCGTGGAAATTTACCGAATAGAGAACCTGAAATGCAAACAAAGTGGGAAGAGACGGATCTCTATAAAAAAATCCAAGAAAAAAATGCGGACCGTCCAATGTTTATTTTACATGACGGCCCTCCATATGCGAATGGTGACTTGCACATGGGACACGCTCTGAACAAAGTGTTGAAAGATATGATCACACGTCATAAATCGATGACTGGTTATAATGCTCCTTATGTTCCTGGCTGGGATACACACGGTCTACCAATCGAACAGGCACTTGTTAACACGGGTGTGAAGCGACAAGATCACTCGATTGCGGAGTTCCGTAAAATGTGTGAAGAATATGCACTTGGTCAAATCGATAGTCAACGCACGCAGTTTAAACGTCTTGGCGTTCGTGGAGATTGGGATAACCCGTATATTACGTTGAAGCCGGCATACGAAGCACGTCAAATTCAAGTTTTTGGTGAAATGGCAAAGAAAGGCTACATCTATAAAGGGTTAAAGCCTGTATTCTGGTCGCCATCAAGTGAGACAGCCTTGGCTGAGGCGGAAATTGAGTACCACGATAAAAAATCAGCTTCAATTTATGTTAGCTTCCCAGTAAAAAATGGCTTGGGCGTTATTGAAGAAGACGTTCAGTTCATGATCTGGACGACGACGCCTTGGACGATTCCAGCAAACTTAGGTATTACAGTACATCCTAAATTTACGTATGTAATCGTAAAAGTAGGAGAAGAGAAATTCTTGATTGCTAAAGATCTTGTAGAATTTGTTGCTGGTGAAATTGGATGGGAAGACTATTCGATTGAACGCGAATTACAAGGTTCAGAACTCGACCGTGTCGTTGCAAAACATCCAATTTACGACCGCGACTCACTCGTTATGCTCGGAGATCACGTTACAGTAGATGCAGGAACAGGTTGTGTTCATACAGCACCTGGTCATGGTGAAGAGGACTTTTACGTTTCTCAAGCATACGGAATCGATGCACTTTGTCCAGTCGATGATAAAGGCGTAATGACAGATGAAGCTCCAGGTTTCGAAGGGTTATTTTACGAAGATGCCAACAAAGCTGTAACAGAAGCATTGGAAAAGGTTGGAGCATTAAGAAAACTTGAGTTTATCACGCACTCCTATCCACATGATTGGAGAACGAAAAAACCTGTAATTTACCGTGCAACTGCACAGTGGTTTGCTTCGATTAAAACATTTAGAGATGAGTTGCTCGGTGCCATTAAAGAAACGAAGTTTACACCTGCATGGGGAGAAACTCGCTTATTCAATATGGTACGTGATCGCGGAGACTGGTGTATTTCTCGCCAACGTGTTTGGGGAGTTCCAATTCCGGTATTTTATTCGGAAGACGGAGAATCGATTATTACGGATGAAACAATTGCTCATGTAGCGAAATTGTTTAAAGAGAACGGTTCTAATATTTGGTTTGAACGTGAAGCAATCGATTTACTTCCAGAAGGATTTACACATGAAGGAAGTCCAAACGGTGTTTTCACAAAAGAAACAGATATTATGGATGTATGGTTTGATTCGGGTTCATCCCACCAAGGTGTACTCGATGATAGAGACGATCTAGTGTATCCTGCCGATCTATACTTGGAAGGGTCGGACCAATACCGTGGATGGTTTAACTCTTCATTGACAACAAGCGTAGCTATCAACGGGCACGCACCATACAAGGGCATTCTAAGCCATGGATTTACGCTAGATAAGAACGGTCGTAAAATGAGTAAATCATTAGGGAATACAATCGTTCCAGCTAAAGTGATGAACCAAATGGGCGCAGATATTCTTCGCTTATGGGTATCATCTGTCGATTATACAGCGGATGTTCGAGTGTCTGATTCCAACTTTAAGCAAGTTTCCGAAGTTTACCGTAAGATCAGAAACACATTCCGTTTTCTTCATGGAAACACATCTGATTTTAATTCTACGACAGACAGCGTAGCATTTGCAGATCTACGTCCTGTGGATAAATATGTTTATGTCAAGTTGCAAGATCTAATCACTGATGTTCGCAAGGCATATGAAAATTATGAATTTGCAGGGGTTTATCATGCAGTAAATAATTTTGTAACGGGTGTGTTAAGTTCATTCTATTTAGACATTGCAAAAGATGTTGTATATATCGAACATAAAGACCACGCACACCGCCGTGCAATGCAAACGGTTATGCATGAAACACTTATGTCGTTAGTGAAAGTTCTAACGCCAATCTTGCCACACACTACAGATGAAATGTGGTCACATTTTGAGCATGTAGTAGAAGAAAGTGTGCAGTTGACAGATATGCCTGAAGCTCAAGACTTCGGTGAAGAAGCGAAAAAGCTTGTCGAACAATTTGATACGCTTATGCTGATTCGCGATGATGTACTTAAAGCGCTTGAGGTAGCTCGTAATGAAAAAGTTATCGGGAAGTCTCTTGAAGCTCAAGTAACTATCTTCGTTCCAGAATCATTGAAAGATGTATTCAAGGTGAGTGATATTGACTTCGCTCAGTTCTTCATCGTATCTAAGTTTACTGAAGGTGAATTAAATGATGCACCTGAAGAAGCACTAAAGTTAGATACTGTGTGTGTACTTGTTGAACAAGCGCCAGGTGAAAAATGTGATCGTTGTTGGACAATTTCTGAAACAGTCGGAAGTGACGACACGCATCCGGAAGTTTGTGCAAGATGTGCGGACGTAGTGAAAACTTACTACACAACAATGACGGAGTAATTTGACCAACACGAAGTGGCTCTCGCAATCTGTTTCGAAAGATTGTGGGAGCCACTTCTTTTTATCTTTTCCAAGAAGTTCAGACTTTCGTTGAAAGAAGATGAATGAGGAATAACAGTTTCTGTATGTGAAATGTGGTAAAATAGAAAGGAATCTGTCGGACGGGGGAATTGGGAATGTTTTTATACTACGGACTGGCGGCACTTGTCGTCCTTCTTGATCAATTAACAAAATGGCTTGTTGTAAAAAACATGAATCTTGGGGAAAGAATTGAAATACTAGAACCTTATTTAGCTCTTTTTTCGCATCGAAATAAAGGTGCAGCATGGGGAATGCTTGAGGGACAAATGTGGCTTTTTTATATTGTGACAGTTGTTGTTGCAGGAGGTATAATTTATTACTTTCACAAAGAGGCAAAAGGATATCCGCTATTTGGTCTAAGTTTAATGCTATTACTCGGTGGAGCGATAGGAAACTTCATAGATAGACTGTGGCGCAAAGAAGTGGTTGATTTTGTAGATGTACTGATTCCGATTATAAATTATGATTTTCCAATATTTAATGTTGCAGACGCAGCGCTAACAGTTGGTGTAGTTCTAGTAATCGTTCATATTATTGTTGATGAAAAAAAGAACAAGAAAAAGGTGTCTTAATGGAGAAAAATTTAATTGAAATAACGGAAGAATACAAAGGATTACGAATTGATAAGGCTCTATCTACGATTCAACCGGATTGGTCAAGAAGTCAAATTCAGCTGTGGTTAAAAGATGGATTTGTATTGGTTGGCGATGAACGTGTTAAACCGAATTATAAAGTGAAAATCGGTGATGTTGTTACGGTAGAGGAACCAGAGCCAGAAGTGTTAGATGTAGTAGCTGAGGATTTAAACTTAGAAATTGTTTACGAAGATGAAGATGTACTTGTTGTGAATAAACCTCGTGGCATGGTCGTACATCCTGCACCTGGTCATGCATCAGGGACAGTCGTTAACGGTCTAATGTTCCATTGTAAAGACCTCTCAGGAATAAATGGCGTACTTCGTCCAGGTATTGTGCACCGAATCGATAAAGATACATCTGGATTGTTGATGGTAGCGAAAAATGACAAGGCGCACGTTTCGTTAGTAGACCAATTAGTAAATCGTTCTGTGACTCGTGTGTACACAGCACTTGTTCACGGGCATATTCCACATGATAATGGAACTATCGAAGCGCCGATTGGCAGAGATGTAAGAGAGCGACAAAATATGACTGTAACAGATCGTGGTAAGCATGCAGTTACTCATTTTAAAGTATTGGAACGGTTAGGGAATTTTACATTAGTTGAATGTAAACTCGAAACGGGTCGTACACATCAAATACGTGTCCACATGAAATACATCGAGTTTCCACTTGCGGGAGATCCTAAATATGGCCCGAAAAAGACGCTCGATTTTGGTGGACAACTGTTGCATGCAGGTACAGTAGGGTTTGTGCATCCTAGAACAGGCGAGTACATGGAGTTTACATCCGCTCCGCCCGAAGATTTTCTGGAAACTGTTGAAAAAGTTCGGAATACCATTGACAATACGGAATCATAAACCGTATACTGTAGAAAGTAATTAAATAGCGATACCTTTAAAATCAGTCCAGAGAGGCTGGGAAGGTTGCACGGAAGTACAATTAGGATTGCTGCGCGCAATTTTAGTGTACGTATTTTTCTGCATGTATACCCTCCCGCCATCTGGCAGGGAGGTTTTTTGTTTTGGGAATAGAAAAAGCAAATATTTTAGACGAACAGGCAATTGACAGAGCACTAACGAGAATAGCACATGAAATCATTGAACGAAACAAAGGCGTTTCGGATTGTATTCTTGTTGGAATTAAAACGAGAGGTGCTTTTCTTGCTAAAAGGTTAGCAGAGAAAATCGAAAGAATTGAGGGCGTAGAAATACGTTCGGGAGAACTTGATATTACATTATACAGGGACGACCTTGTTATGAAATACGACAACAAGGAACCTCTTGTACAACAGGTTGATATTAAGCATAATGTGACGGGCATGAAAGTAATTTTGGTCGATGATGTCCTGTATACGGGCAGAACGGTACGGGCAGCAATGGATGCAGTTATGGATCTTGGGCGTCCAGCAACAGTCCAACTGGCTGTACTCGTCGATAGAGGTCACAGAGAATTACCAATCCGACCGGACTTTGTTGGAAAGAATATTCCAACGTCGAATGAAGAACAGGTCGTCGTAAAAGTAGAAGAAACGGACGGAAGCGACAGTGTTTCTATATATCTGAAGCAAAAATAATTGGTACTGGGGAGATAGGTCTTGGCTGAAAAAGTATTAGATGTACATGAAACACCAAAGTTCGGTAGGTTACTCACATTAAGTTTTCAACATATGTTTGCGATGGTAGGAGCGACTATATTAGTTCCACAATTAGTAGGTTTAAGCCCTGCAATTGCGTTGCTGACAAGTGGAATTGCAACAATCGTATTTATCTTAATTACACAATTTAAAGTTCCAGCTTATCTTGGCTCCTCCTTTGCATTTATCATCCCCATCCAAATTGCGACAAAAGAAGGTGGAATTGGGAGTGCAATGATCGGAAGTATGTTTGTTGCCGCAGTATATGCGCTCATTTCATTGCTAATATGGAAGACGGGCCATCAATTTATCATGCGAATTTTACCACCGATTGTTGTTGCACCAGTCATCATAGTAATTGGACTAGCACTCTCGCCAGTTGCGATTATGAATGCAAGTACAATTGATGTCGGAAACGGCATTCGTGAATATAGTTTGCTTCACTTCTCGGCAGCACTTATTACACTTGCTGTAGCAATTATCTGCGTCATATTTTTCAAAGGACTTATCAGCTTAATGCCGATTTTAATAGGGCTAATCGCTGGATATATATACTCGATATTTATCGGAATTGTAGATTATGGACCTGTAAAAGAAGCGGCTATGTTTAGTGTTCCTGAGATGCTTATTCCGGGTATTCATTACGACTTCGTTGTGACATGGAGTTTGCTAGCAATTATGGTGCCGATTGCAATTGTAACAATCTCTGAACACATTGGTCACCAACTTGTATTGGGAAGAATTGTAGAGCGTGATTACATAAAAGATCCAGGACTTCATCGCTCAATTCTAGGTGATGGGATAGGGACGTTTTTAAGTTCTTTAGTTGGTGGACCACCGAAAACTACATACGGTGAAAATATAGGCGTGCTTGCGATAACGCGAGTCTTTAGTGTCGCAGTCATTATTGGAGCAGCCGTACTAGCAATTGCCTTCTCGTTTATGGGCAAAGCAATGGCAATTATCAATACGATCCCAGGAGCTGTGCTTGGGGGAATTTCAATCTTATTATTTGGAATTATTGCTGCATCGGGACTACGTATGCTCGTAGATCATAAAATCGATTTTGGGAATCAAAGAAACCTGGTCATTTCATCTGTCATCCTTGTAATTGGAATCGGTGGAGCGACCCTTAAATTTAGTGAAACATTTCAAATAGAAGGAATGGCTCTTGCCGCAATAGTTGGAGTTGTACTTAACCTTGTATTACCGGGAAGAACAGAAGAAACACTTGTAGACGAGGCTGAATAAAAAATGGATTGTCATATCGTTCGTTGAATGAAGGGAAGGGGAATTCAATTGAAGCATCTAACGTCAATGAAGGAACTAACTGAAACGGAAATAATGAGCTTGCTTCAACGTGCAGAAACGTTTAAAAATAATGGCGTTCACGAATTGCCTGGGAAGTATTACATTAGTAATTTATTTTTCGAACCCAGCACCCGAACAAAAATGAGTTTTGAAATGGCAGAACGAAAATTAGGTTTAGAAGTGATACCTTTTGAAACAGGATTTTCAAGTACATTAAAAGGTGAAACACTGTATGACACCGTAAAAACACTTGAAGCAATTGGAATTGATGCACTTGTCATTCGCCATCCAGAAGAGGATTTTTACGATGAGCTTATTGGAAAGACAAATGTGTCAATTATCAACGGAGGCGACGGATCGGGTCAGCATCCAACCCAATCCCTCCTCGATTTATTTACAATTAAAGAAGAGTTTGGATCGTTCGAAGGATTGAATGTCTTGATAGCAGGGGACATCGTACATAGCCGTGTTGCAAGATCGAATGCATACGCACTTACAAGATTAGGGGCTAATGTTACATTTCTTTGCCCACCTGAATGGGCAGGAGAGTTCGAATTTGTAAGTGATTGGGAAGAAGTAATTGGAACGAGTGATGTTGTAATGCTGCTGAGAGTTCAACATGAACGGCATGGAAGCGGTACTGTATTTAATAAGGAAAACTACCATGAACAATACGGCTTGACGGAAGACCGGGCATCACGGATGAAAAAGAAAGCCATAATAATGCACCCTGCACCTTTTAATAGAGGGGTTGAAATTGCAGACGAACTAATTGAATATGCAAGTTCTAGAATATTTATGCAGATAAAAAACGGTGTTTATGTTAGGATGGCTATACTGGAATCTATTTTGGGGGAGAGAAATTAAAATGGAAAAACTTATTCAAGGTGCTCAAATGGTAACTAGTGAAGGGGAACTTATTACTGCGGATGTTCGAATTACAGGTGAATTAATTAGTGAAATTGGCGACAGTCTCGACGTTGGAAGTGCTAAGGTTATTCAAGGGGAAGGGTTGTTTCTTGCGCCGGGCTTCATTGATGTTCACGTGCACTTGCGTGAGCCAGGCGGAGAACATAAAGAAACGATAGCAAGCGGGACATTGGCAGCTGCAAAAGGCGGCTATACGACAATTTGTCCGATGCCGAATACAAGACCTGTGCCAGACACAAAAGAAACATTGGGACATGTGAATAAGTTAATAGAAGAGAACGCGCTTGTCCGTGTACTTCCTTATGCATCAATAACGATTCGTGAGGCAGGGAAAGAGCGAACAAATCTCGCTGAACTGAAAGAACACGGCGCATTCGCATTCACAGATGATGGTGTCGGCGTACAAGAAGCCGGAATGATGTATGAAGCAATGCAAGATGCAGCAAAAATCGGTATGGCAATCGTTGCTCACTGTGAAGATAATACATTGATTTACGGTGGTGCATTGCATGAAGGAACGCGTAACAAAGAGTTAGGTCTTCCTGGTATACCATCAATTGCAGAGTCCGTGCATATCGCTCGTGATGTGTTATTAGCAGAAGCTGCAGGTGCTCATTACCATGTATGTCACGTTAGTACGAAAGAATCTGTCCGAGTTATCCGAGATGCGAAAAAAGCTGGAATTCATGTGACTGCCGAAGTAAGTCCACATCATCTACTCCTATCGGAAAATGATATACCTGGGGACGACGCAGATTGGAAAATGAATCCACCACTTCGAGGACTAGAAGATTTAGAAGCACTTCGTGAAGGATTGATGGATGGAACATTGGATTTTGTGGCAACCGATCATGCGCCTCATACTGCTGAAGAAAAAGCTGTTGGTGTGAAAACTGCCCCATTTGGTATTACAGGTTTAGAAACAGCATTCCCACTTCTTTACACGAACTTTGTAAAAGAAGGAAAATGGACGATGAAACAACTGATTGACTGGATGACGATTAAACCAGCAGAAGTATTCGGATTACCATATGGCAAAATTGAAAAAGGTGCTCCCGCAGATCTTGTATTAATCGATTTAAATAAAGAGCAAAATATAGATAGAACAACATTCGTATCACAAGGAAAGAATACGCCATTTGATGGTTGGACGTGTGCAGGATGGCCAGTGACAACGATTTGTAATGGAAAAGTTGTTTGGGAGGATGGACAATCATGAAGAAGAGAATGCTAATTTTGGAAGACGGAACGATTTTCGAAGGCGTTGCATTTGGTGCTGAAAATGCATCTATCGGAGAAACAGTATTCACAACAAGTATGACGGGCTATCAAGAGATCATCTCAAATCCTTCGGGATATGGACAAATTATCGTCATGACGTATCCTCTAATCGGCAACTATGGGATTAACCGAGATGATTTTGAATCGATTGAAACGGCAGTGAATGGCCTAGTTGTTCGTGAATTGTCGGACGAACCATCGAATTTCCGAAGCGGAATGAGTTTAGGTGACGTATTAAAAATGAAAGGAATCCCAGGAATTCAAGGGATTGACACGCGTAAATTGACTCGAATTCTTCGTGAAAAAGGGCCATTGAAAGGGATTCTGACAGCTGCGGGAGAAATCGTTTCTGTGGATAAAACAATTTCAGAATTGATTGCTTATGCACTACCTAAAAATTTGGTTGCACAAGTGTCAACGAAAAAACCATATCCGAGTCCAGGTCGTGGAAAACGAGTTGTAGTAATTGATTATGGCATGAAGCATGGCATCCTAAGAGAATTAAATAAACGGGATTGTGATGTTATCGTCGTTCCTTTTAATACACCTTCAAATGTTATTCTTTCATTGTTCCCAGACGGGATTGTTCTAACGAATGGACCTGGAGATCCAGCGGACGTTCAAGGAGCAACGGATATAATCAGTGAATTAATTGGAAAAGCGCCTATTTTTGGAATGGGCCTAGGTCATCAATTATTTGCACTTACATGCGGGGCTGAAATTATTAAATTACAAAATGGACATCGTGGGGGGAACCATCCCGTAAAAAATCTTGAAACGGGTCGAACAGAATTGACTTCACAAAGCCATAGATACTCAGTTGATGAAGCTTCACTCGAAGGAACTAATCTAGTTGTCACATATAAAGCACTCAATGATGGTTCGGTTGAAGGAATTAGAAATACGGAGGGCACTGCATTTTCCGTTCAATTTCTTCCAGATGCTTCACCAGGCCCAGAAGATGCCAATCATCTTTTTGATAAATTCATTGATTTAATGGAAATGCATACTCGAAAGGAGCAAGGACATGCCTAAACGTACTGATATTGAAACAATTCTAGTAATTGGTTCGGGACCAATCGTCATCGGACAAGCAGCAGAATTCGACTATGCTGGAACACAAGCATGCCTTTCTTTAAAAGAAGAAGGTTACCGAGTTATTTTAATTAACTCGAACCCGGCAACGATTATGACAGATACAGAAATAGCAGATAAAGTTTATATTGAACCAATAACGCTTGAATTCGTTAGCGGTATTATTCGTAAAGAAAACCCTGATGCTCTTCTTGCAACATTAGGCGGGCAAACAGGTTTAAACATGGCCATTGAACTGCATGAATCAGGTATTTTAGATGAATTAAATATTGAAATTCTAGGTACAAAACTAGATGCCATTCACAAAGCAGAAGATAGAGACTTATTCCGAACGCTTATGAATGAGCTTGGAGAACCTGTACCTGAAAGTGATATTATTCATAATATCGAGGAAGCTTATACTTTTGTTGAAAGAATTGGTTATCCGGTTATTGTACGTCCGGCATTTACACTTGGTGGTACGGGTGGCGGGATTTGTGAGAATGACGCTGAACTTGAAGAGATTGTTGCAAGTGGTCTGAAATATAGTCCAGTTACACAATGTCTTCTAGAGAAGTCAATTGCTGGATTCAAAGAAATCGAATATGAAGTTATGCGTGATTCAGCTGACAATGCCATTGTTGTTTGTAATATGGAAAACGTTGATGCAGTTGGGATTCATACAGGAGACTCAATCGTTGCTGCACCTAGCCAAACGATGTCGGACCGTGAATATCAGATGCTTCGTAATGTGTCACTTAAAATTATTCGTGCACTTAAAATTGAAGGTGGATGTAACGTACAACTAGCACTGGATCCACATTCGTTCAATTATTATATTATTGAAGTAAACCCACGAGTAAGTCGATCTTCGGCACTTGCATCTAAGGCAACAGGTTATCCAATTGCTAAATTAGCTGCAAAAATTGCAGTTGGTCTAACGTTAGATGAAATGATGAACCCAGTTACAGGAACTACGTATGCTTGTTTCGAACCTGCATTGGATTACATTGTAACGAAAATACCACGTTGGCCTTTTGATAAATTTGAATCAGCAAAACGTAATTTAGGTACACAGATGAAAGCAACAGGAGAAGTAATGGCGATCGGCCGTACGTTTGAAGAGTCGATTATGAAAGCTGTACGTTCTCTGGAAACCGGTCAATTTGACTTGTCTCTAAAAAATGGCGACACAATGACGGATGAATGGATTGAAAAACGAATTCGTCGTGCAGGTGATGAGCGTTTATTCTTTATCGGTGAGGCCCTGCGTAGAGGCGTTTCTGTGGAAACAATTCACGAGTGGAGCATGATTGATGTTTTCTTCATAAGAAAGTTTGAGAAAATTGTTCAGTACGAAAAAGTAATTGAAGCAAACCCTTTTGACGAAGAAGTATTGTATACGGCTAAACGCTTTGGATTTTCAGACGTAACGGTTGCGAAATTTTGGGAAACAGATGAATTGTCTATTTATAAATGGCGTAAAGAACGTGGAATGGTACCTGTTTATAAAAAAGTGGATACATGCGCAGGAGAATTTGAATCAGACACACCTTACTTCTACGGTACGTATGAAGATGAGAATGAGTCAATCAAAACTGACAAAAAAAGCGTTATCGTCTTAGGATCTGGACCGATTCGAATTGGTCAAGGCGTTGAGTTCGACTATGCAACAGTGCACTCTGTTTGGGCGATTCAGCAAGCAGGATACGAAGCAATCATAATAAATAATAACCCTGAAACAGTATCTACAGACTTTTCAATATCAGACAAGCTCTATTTTGAACCACTGACACTTGAAGATGTTATGCACGTCATTGACCTTGAGCAACCAGAAGGAGTCGTCGTCCAATTTGGCGGCCAAACGGCTATAAACCTTGCTGCTGGACTTGAAGAGCGCGGCGTTAAGATTTTAGGAACGTCCCTTGAAGATACAGATCGTGCAGAAAATAGAAACAAATTTGAACGCGCGCTTCGTGAAATCGAGATTCCTCAACCGCTCGGAAAGACGGCTGTCTCAGTACCTGAAGCCGTTGCAATTGCAAATGAAATAGGCTATCCAGTACTGGTAAGACCTTCTTATGTTCTAGGTGGACGTGCGATGGAAATTGTCTATCGTGAAGAAGAACTGCTTTATTATATGGAGCATGCTGTCGATGCAAGTCCTGAACATCCGGTACTTGTAGACAGATATTTAACGGGTACTGAAATTGAAGTGGATGCAATTTCGGATGGAGAAACTGTGCTCATTCCAGGCATCATGGAGCATATTGAACGCGCTGGAGTTCACTCAGGTGACTCGATTGCAGTTTTCCCACCACAAAACTTATCACAAAAACACATTGCGACGATTACAGATTACACAACTCGACTCGCACGAGGCTTGAATATTATAGGTTTACTCAATATTCAATATGTCATTTCTGAAGATGAAGTATATGTGATTGAAGTGAATCCGCGTTCAAGTCGAACAGTACCTTTCTTAAGTAAAATCACGAATATCCCGATGGCAAATATTGCTACGAAAGTGATACTTGGTCAGTCAATAATCGAACAAGGCTATTCAGGTGGACTTGCACAGCCACCAACGGGTGTGTACGTAAAAGTTCCAGTGTTTTCGTTTGCAAAACTGCGCCGAGTGGACATTACACTTGGACCAGAAATGAAATCGACTGGTGAAGTTATGGGGAAAGACGTGACTGTTGAAAAGGCTTTATATAAAGGACTTGTCGCGGCGGGAATGGAAATAAAAGAATACGGCACAGTTCTTATGACTGTTTCTGATAAAGACAAAGAAGAAATCAAAGAAATTGCTAAGCGTTTCACAGAAATTGGTTATCGTGTTATGGCGACAGAAGGAACAGCAAATGCCTTGAAAGAAGGCGGAATTAAAGTTGAAACCGTTGGAAAAATTGGTTCCGAAGGTCCTACTCTTCTTGATGTAATTCAAAAAGGGGAAGCGCATTTTGTTATCAATACATTGACGGTTGGAAAGCAACCAGAACGTGATGGATTTAGAATTCGTCGTGAATCTGTCGAGAATGGGGTTCCTTGCTTCACATCTCTAGATACAGCTGTAGCAATGCTACGCGTCATTGAATCGATGAAGTTCCAAACGGAGGCAATGACAAAACAGGAGGTGCGCATGTGATTATTCAAGATCGAATGACTGTCACATCTCACAAGCAAATCGCACGTAATATATTCGAAATGAAACTAACTGGCAAGCTGGTCGGAGAGATTACATCTCCGGGCCAGTTTGTCCATATTCGAGTAAGTGACTCATTCGAATTTCTTCTAAGAAGGCCGATTTCGATTGCTTCAATTAATCAAGAAATAAATGAAATGACGATACTCTATCGTGCCGAGGGACAAGGTACAACAACACTTTCGAAAAAGCGCGAAGGTGACGAAGTCGATGTCCTTGGACCATTAGGAAATGGATTTCCAGTGGAAGAAACGGACACGGGCGAAACCGCAATCCTTGTCGGTGGTGGAATCGGTGTGCCACCCTTATATGAGTTGTCAAAGCAGTTAACAGCAAAAGGTGTTAAGTGTATTCATATATTGGGCTTTCAGTCAAATGATGTAGTTTTTTATGAAGAAGAATTTTCGGCACTTGGAGAAACACATATCGTTACTGTTGATGGTTCGAAAGGAACGACAGGATTTGTAACAACAGTTATGGGGGAATTGGGCAACGACTTTTCAACCTATTATAGTTGTGGTCCAATGCCGATGTTAGATGCTGTTCAGACAATGTATGAAGGTAAAAAAGGGTTTCTATCGTTTGAACAACGAATGGGCTGTGGAATTGGCGCCTGTTTTGCATGTGTTTGTCAGACGACAGAAGGTAATGAAAGTGCATATATAAAAGTATGCTCAGATGGACCAGTATTTCCAGCAGGGGTGGTATCTATATGAATCGATTGTCCGTAGACTTACCAGGACTTAAATTAAAAAATCCAATCATGCCAGCATCTGGTTGTTTCGGCTTTGGAAAAGAATATGGTAATCTGTATGATTTATCACTTCTTGGTGCAATTATGATTAAAGCGGCTACGCTTGAAACGAGACCGGGGAATCCGACGCCGCGCGTTGCAGAAACTTCCTCAGGAATGCTAAATGCAATCGGTCTTCAAAATCCAGGTCTTCAAGGCATCATGGAGAACGAACTTCCATGGTTGGAAAAGTATGACGTTCCAATCATTGCAAACGTCGCGGGTACTGAAACTGCAGACTATGTAGAAGTTGCCCGAGTCATTTCAACTGCGCCCAATGTGACTGCATTGGAATTGAATATTTCCTGTCCGAACGTGAAAGAAGGCGGCATCACATTTGGTACAGTCCCGGAAATCGCACGCGAACTAACTGCTGCTGTAAAAGCTGTTTCATCCGTCCCGGTATATGTTAAATTATCTCCGAACGTAACGGATATAACTGCGATTGCAAAAGCTGTTGAAGAAGGCGGAGCAGATGGGATTACAATGATAAACACACTTCTTGGCATGCGTTTGGATGAAAAAACGGGACGCCCGATTATTGCGAATATTACAGGTGGTTTATCGGGACCTGCAATCAAGCCAGTTGCGATTAAAATGGTTTATGAAGTGAGCCAGGCTGTGAATATTCCAATTATCGGAATGGGCGGAGTTACGAATACTACTGATGTCATTGATTTCCTATCTGCTGGAGCGAGCGCAGTTGCTGTCGGTACAGCAAACTTTGTCAATCCATTTATTTGTCCAGAGATCATTCGAGAATTGCCTGCTAGACTTGATGAACTGGGTATCAACCATATTTCTGAGTTGATAGGAAGGAGTCATCGTCTATGAAAACATCACCGATAATAGCACTCGATTTTGATTCGGCAGAAAAGACTTTTCAGTTTCTACGTTCGTTTGATGGGAATGTCAATGTAAAAGTGGGCATGCAGTTGTTTTATAAAGAAGGACCTGCAATAGTGGCTCGCTTAAAAGATGCGGGATATGACGTGTTCTTGGACTTGAAATTACATGATATTCCAAACACAGTGAAATCATCGATGGAAGTCCTTGCTGGATTTGGCGCGAATCTTGTCAATGTTCATGCGGCTGGCGGAAAAACAATGATGGAAGCTGCTTTAGAAGGGCTCGATAAAGGGACACCTGTGGGTAAGTCTAGACCTTCACTTATTGCGGTAACTCAACTTACATCTACAGATGCACAACAAATGCGAAATGAACAATTAATCGAAGTTGCATTGCAAGAATCTGTCTTACACTACGCAAAGCTATCAAAGGAAGCGGGGCTAGACGGCGTTGTCTGTTCGGTTCATGAATCGTCTGCGATTGTTGATGCATGTGGGAAAGAATTTTTCAAGGTCACACCTGGAATACGACTTGCTGAAGGCGGCACGCACGACCAAAAACGAATCGCAACTCCTGAAGAAGCAAGAGTAGCAGGATCAACGCATATCGTTGTAGGAAGAGCAATTACAGGGGCAAAAGATCCACTTGCCGCTTACGAGATTATCAATGCACAATGGAAAGGATCGAATGAATGATGGAAAAAAAAGAGATTGCACAAATCTTATTGAATGTAGGCGCGGTTGAATTAAACCCAGTCGATCCGTTTATTTGGGCGTCAGGAATCGAATCTCCAATTTACTGTGATAATCGGTTGATCATGGCAGATCCAGTTGGTCGGAAAAAAATTGCAGAAGGACTTGCACGCTTAATTCGAGAAAACTACGCAGATACAACCGTCATTGCTGGAACAGCTACAGCAGGAATTCCACATGCAGCATGGGTTGCTGATATTCTTGGTCTGCCGATGGTGTATATTCGTTCGACGGCAAAAGGTCATGGACGTAGCCGTCAAATAGAAGGAAGAATAGCAAAAGGCGACAAAGCGATCATCATCGAGGATTTAATATCAACAGGCGGAAGCAGTTTGAACGCCGCAAAAGCGTTAAGTGATGAAGGTATTGAAGTAACAGGTATTGTATCTATATTTACATATGAATTAAAGAAAGCGGATGAAACTTTCGCTTCCGCGGAGTTAACTTACCGTAGCTTGACGGATTTCGGTGCACTTGCTGAAGCCGCAAAAGAGAGTGGAGCAATCAGTGAAGAATCGATTGTGAGCTTACTGGATTGGCATGGGAAATTGAAAGCTGGTCTGTTGAAGTAAATTGTTAAAAAATCCAATCCACCAACTAGTAAGATAAGTTGGTGGATTGGATTTTTTTGTTTGGGGATCTCGGTTTGGGTGGAGTAAGCGTTGGCTTTGTTGCACTACCAGAGGCGTTGGTTGGACTCAATGTCGATTTGGTTGGTGTAGGCGCAGAATTTGTTGCACTACATGAAAATGTGGTTGAAGAATCTCGGTTTGGTTGAGCTCCAGGTTGACTTGGTTGGTGTATGCGCCGACTTTGTTGCACTACCTGAAACTTTGGTTGAAGAATCCCAGTTTGATTGAACTCCATGTCGTTTTGGTTGGTGTATGCGCCGACTTTGTTGTACTACTGGAAAACTTGGTTGAAGAAACCCGGTTTGGTTGCACTCCAGGTCGGTTTAGTTGCACTCCAGGTCGATTTGGTTGGTGTATGCGCAGACTTTGTTGTACTACTGAAAAGTGTGGTTGAAGAATGCCGATTTGGTTGAACTCCAGGTGGATTTGGTTGGTGTATGCGCAGACTTTGTTGTACTACCTGAAAGTGTGGTTGAAGAATCTCGGTTTAGTTACACTTCATGTCGATTTGGTTGAAGTAGGCACCAATATTGTTGTACTACACGAAAGTTTAGTTGAAGGTCGGCATATTCACTCTACATATTTCATTTAGGATGGGTGTTCTTTGCAAGTTGAATTGCTTTATCAACCGTAGGAAACGTAAATTGGAATCCTTCCTTCTCAAGCCTTTCTGGGATAACCCATCTACTTTTTAACACCAATTCGGTTTCAGTTCTTAAGAAAACTGAACCTATTTCAAGCATCCATTTCGGAGAAGGGAAGCCGAACTTTCTATCCATTGTCTTTCGCAGTTGGGACATGAATTCTTTGTTTGTGACGGGTTGGGGAGCTGAACAATTAAATACTCCAGTCAACTGTTTATTCTCCTGAAGAAATTGTACAATCCGAAATACATCTTCAATATGAATCCAACTGAACATTTGACTGCCTGATCCCTGAACTCCGCCGAGACCGAAACGCACAAGGTTTCGATAAGGCTCCATCACTCCACCATCTTTCCCAAGTACAATTGCAATTCTTAAGGCGACTTGTCTCGTCTGAGGAAGATTGAAAGAGAAAAGAGATTCTTCCCATACTTTAGCTACATCGACCGAAAAACCTGTACCAATATCGCCATTTTCCTCGGTCATGGGACGGTCTTCTGCATGCCGATAAATCGTAGCTGTACTTGAATTTATCCATAAAGAGGGTGGGTTTTTACAAGCTAATAGTGCATGTCCGAGAATTTGAGTAGTTTCCGTTCTGGAATTAAAGATTTCTTTTTTATTTTTCTCATTGTAGCGACAATTTACCGACTTGCCAGCAAGATTGATGAGCATTTCTGCATCATCCAAAGCTTCCACAATACTTGATTGATCCGACCAGGAAAGATGTTGAGCCTGCCTTGAAATGATTAGTACCTCATATCCTAAATTTGTAAACTTCTCCTCGAAATAATTACCAATAAAGCCCGTTCCACCAGCAATGACAATCTTCTTTTTCATATCATTCACTCGTTTCTTTTAAGTTCTTAGTAATGGGACGACTGAGAATAAATTAAGATTCAAAGAATTCATTCATCAAATTGTTGAACTTTTAAATGGGCCAGATTCAAAAATGGTGTATGATTTTAGTAAGGGTATTGCTGATGGCTTTAGAACGGTCAATAAATAGAAGGATAAAGGAGTGGAGCAGTTTATGAAAAAAAGTTTGCTTGCTATAGTAGGTGTATTGCTAAGCCTGGTGTTGGTTGGTTGTAATAATGAGGTAAATGTAGAGGGAATTGAGGACATTAAGGGAACAGTCCATGAGTATAGTGTGGGCAGTTTTGAAGATATCACCGCTTCCATCACATCACATGAACTGGTCGTAACTGATAACGGGGAGGAAACTTCATTTGATATTTCAAGCGAAGACTTTTTTGTTTCGATAGCGCCGTTTGTTACAACGACACATCCTTGTGCAATTCACAGCTTAACGGGTTGCCAAGGGGAATTAGTGGAAAAAGATTTCGATGTGAATATTCAGGATGAAGAAGGCAATGTCGTGATAAATGAAACCATCACATCCTTGGAAAATGGGTTTATAGATCTATGGTTACCACGTGATCATACCTATCAAGTTAAAATTGAGCATGATGGAAAAACAGTGGAATCAGAGATTTCAACATTTAAAGATGACAATACGTGTATCACCACAATGCAATTAACATAAGAAAAGCAGGGATGACTTTCCCTTTCAACACCTTTTATTAAGAGAATCGTGACTAAGCGAAAGCGAGGTTTCACGGTTCTTTTTCATTGGCAAAATGCCAACCATTTTAGACGAGGCATTGCTTTTGGGAGAATAGGTTGTACTATCGGTCGATTTGGTTGGAGTAGAAGTGGACTTCATTGCACATCCTGAGATTTTGGTTGTACTCTCACAATCTGGTTGAAGTAGACGCAGACTTCGTTGCACAACCCGAGGTTATAGTTGCATTATCGCAATTAGGTTGCACACTAGCTCGACTTTGTTGGAGTAGACGCGGACTTCGTTGCATATCTCGAAAACTTTTGTTGAATTTACGTATGTCCCATCCTAGTGAAATTAGTGTTTCTGCACGGGATTCTTTAACTGTTAATATTGGACAATCTTAGGTGTTAATTTTCTAATAAGGAATTGGCAGAAGTTTGTTGGTACAAAAGATGGAATGGAGACATTTCAAATAAAAAATGCGATTCCAACGTAGTGGGAGCTACGTAGAATCGCATTTTTTATTTTCTTAATTTCATGACGACATCTTCATCGGGAGTGACGAAGAGTGTCTTTTGTTCAAAGTAGATAACGAATCCTGGCTTGGAACCGTTCGGCTTTTTCACATGCCTTACAGCAGTGAAATCAACTGGAACGGATGAAGAGCCACGTGCTTTACTAAAGTAAGCTGAAAGTACAGCCGCTTCACGAATCGTTTCTTCATCTGGTTCACTGGTATGAATGACAACGTGAGAACCAGGTATATCTTTCGTGTGTAGCCAAATGTCGTTTCGAGCAGCGACTTTGAATGTTAAGTAATCGTTTTGCTTATTATTTTTACCTACTGAGATTTTAATGCCAGTCGAAGATACATACTGCTCGGGTGCAGGCTTTTTTGGACGACTCTTTTTCTTTCCTTTACGTGCTTTCATTAGACCAAGTTCAGCAAGTTCTTCACGTATTTCATCAATGTCTTCAGGAGATGCTTGAACAACTTGTTGTTTGATCATTTCGAAGTACTCGATATCTTCCTCAGCTTTTTGGAGTTGTTTTGCAATCATGATTAATGCTGTTTTAGATTTCGTATATCTTGAATAAAACCTTTGAGCATTTTCAATAACAGTTTTTCGTGGATCAAGAGGAATCGTGACCGTAGTTCCTTCCTCGTAATAGTTATCCACAGTAGCTTCAGTTTGCCCTTTTTCAATGGCATAGCTATTTGCAGTTAACAGCTCTCCGTAAAGTTGAAAAGTATCAAGTTTGCCAGCAGCAGATTTTTCTTTTGTCAATTTCTTAATCTTTAAGTTTAGTTTCGCAATTTCATTATCGAGCCAGCGTTCAAGATCGAAAGCTTGGGATTTTACACGTTCTCTTTCAGCGCGACCAAAATAGACCTTATCAAGTAATTTACTTACTGTCTCAAACTCCGCAACCGTTGTATCTGCATGGGTAAGTGGTGTCGTAGAAAAAACTATTTTAGAATTGATTTCCGCAAGAGTAGGCTTACACCCATCTCCTTTGAATGAATTCAAAAAAGATTTAAAGATTGTATAGGAATTTGCATCCTGTCCTTTACTTAACCGATACAATAGCTCATTGCCATTGATGGGTGAAAAACCTGAAAAGTGCTGTACAAAATCTCGTCCGGTCACAATCTCAGGAAGGAGAGAATGCCAATTCTCTTCATCAACTAAGAAGGGATTTAATTTCTCTTGTGGTGGTGCAGGAATATATGGTTGTCCCGGTAAAATTGTTCGGTAACTATTTACCGAAGGAGGAAGATGCTTTTGACTGTCAATAATCATATTGCGCACAGGATCTACAAGAATAAAGTTACTATGCCGACCCATGATTTCGATATAAATTCTTCTTTCCATATCGTCGCCAATTTCATTTTTTGCGCGTATATCGAACGTGATTATCCGGTCAGTTCCTACTTGAGAAATGCCTGTAATTGTACCACCCTCAAGTTGTTTGCGTAACACCATACAAAACAATGGGGGGTGCGCAGGATTTGTTATCGCTTCATCCGTTAGTTGAATTCTTGAGTAAGAAGGGTGAATAGAAATTAGTAGTCTGTGATTTTGTCCATTTGAACGGACTAAAAACAATAATTCTTGTGAATTTGGCTGATGAATTTTAGAAATGCGTCCGTCTGTTAAGACTTGCAGTTCCTGAACCATAGCCGTTGTAAATAAACCATCAAATGCCATTTGGATTCCTCTTTCAATTCGTTTTGTTCCATTTTAGCACTCTACGGCTTCAATATGCTATAATATAAGCAAGTTGTTTTGATTATATTAATTAGGATATCATAAGAAATTAGACTGACTTTTTGTCAGGTTCCTAAATTTAGAAGATAAGAAGAGGGATTAGATGCACAAACGACGAGGACTGCTTATTGTTCTATCTGGACCATCTGGCGTTGGCAAAGGAACAGTAAGAAAAGAACTTTTTACACAGCCAAATACGAACTATGAATATTCCATTTCAATGACGACTAGAAGTCCTCGTGAAGGAGAAGTGGATGGTTCAGACTATTTTTTCAAAACGAGAGATGAATTCGAACAGCTTATTGAAGAAGGAAAATTACTTGAGTACGCAGAATACGTTGGTAATTACTACGGGACCCCACTTGATTATGTGAATGAAACGTTAGATGCGGGTAGAGATGTCTTCCTTGAAATCGAGGTTGTCGGAGCTGCACAAGTACGTGCAAAAGTTCCAGACGGACTGTTCATATTTTTAGCGCCCCCAAGTCTTTCGGCACTTGAAGATCGACTTGTTGGAAGAGGAACTGAGCCTGCGGATGTTATTGCTTCAAGGATTTTAAAAGCGCGTGCAGAACTTGAAATGATGAACTTATACGATTATGTCGTGGAAAACGATGAAGTGAAAAATGCTTGTGATAAAATCAATTCGATTGTTACTGCGGAACATTGTCGTAGAGAACGCGTTGAAAAAAACTATTTACGTATGTTGAGAGGGGAATAAAATATGCTACATCCATCAGTGGATTCATTAAAAGATAAAATCGATTCAAAATACACACTTGTTACAATCGCTTCAAAACGTGCTCGAGAAATCCAGGAGAATAAAAATGAATTGTTACAAACTTACAAATCGAATAAAAACGTTGGTAAAGCACTTGAAGAAATTGCTGCGGGTGTTTTATCGAAAAAAACGCAAGACCAATCAATTGTTTACGAAGACGAAATTTAAATTCAGCCCTAATAATAAATATGCGACTCCCTTAGAAACGAGTTTTTCTTTGGGAGTTTGTCATTTTAGAAAGGAAGAAAATCATGCTTATAAATAAAAAAATTCTTATTTGTGTATCAGGAGGAATAGCGGTTTATAAGGCAGTAGCTCTCGTTAGTAAATTGACACAAGCAGGTGCTGAAGTGAAAGTTGTTATGACAGATTCAGCAATGGAATTTGTCACACCGCTTACATTTCAAGCAATGTCGCGTAACGATGTGTTTCATGATACGTTCGATGAAAAAGATTCACGTGTAATTGCACATATCGATTTGGCAGATTGGGCAGATTTAGTTATTGTCGCACCAGCTACTGCAAATGTTATCGGCAAAATTGCCAATGGAATTGGCGACGATATGGTGACAACAATTCTACTAGCAACGTCAGCTGAAGTATGGGTGGCACCGGCTATGAACGTACATATGTATGAAAACCAAGCTGTAATACGAAATATTGCTCGATTAAACGAAGATGGGTACAAATTTATAGAACCATCAGAAGGGTTTTTGGCATGTGGATATGTTGGAAAAGGAAGACTTGAGGAACCTGAAAAAATTGCTGAACTTATATCGAAGAAGTTTGCTGTAAAAAACTTACCTCTTTCAGGGAAAAAAGTGGTTGTTACTGCTGGACCTACGCGAGAAAGAATCGATCCAGTCCGATATGTCTCCAATTTTTCATCAGGGAAAATGGGCTACGCCATGGCTGAGGCGGCGGCTGCGCTTGGTGCGGATACTGTACTAATTTCAGGTCCAGTCGGCTTAGCTAAACCTATGGGAATTAAAGTGATTGACGTAGAAAGCGCGGCAGAAATGTTTGAAGCTGTAAGCAATGAATACAAAGATGCTTCGATTGTTATTAAAGCAGCTGCAGTAGCGGATTATCGACCAAAAGAAATTAATTCGCAAAAAATCAAGAAAATGGTTGGGGATTCAGTTATTGAACTTGAGCGGACAACAGACATATTGAAAACACTTGGTGAGAACAAGTCAAAGCAGGTACTTGTAGGTTTTGCAGCTGAAACTGAAAAAGCAGTTGAATATGGAATGGACAAACTGTCAAGAAAAAATCTTGATTTTATTATTATAAATGATGTAACAGATCCGGATGCTGGATTTGGGCGTGACACGAATGTTGTTACACTTATGTCGAAAAATGGTTTGAATAAGACCTACCCAGTTATGGCGAAACGGGAGCTCGCAACTGTGTTACTCAAAGCAATTATTGAAGAAGAAATGGAATCTATTCATGATCGCTGAAGTGATTGTTGATGTAGCGGCTTATCCAATTGATAGGCCTTTTGATTACGTTGTACCCCAATCAATGGTTTCCATAATTGAAGCGGGAATTCGAGTGAAAGTTCCATTTGGACCAAGAAAAGTACTTGGTTATGTAACTAAACTAAAGAATGAAAGCGAACTTGATATAAAGAAACTAAAGCCAATTGATGAATTAATCGATCTTGAGCCCGTCCTTTCGAGGGAACTGCTTGAACTTGCCAGTTGGTTATCCGTTCAAACCTTATCTTATGAAATCGATGCACTGCAAGTCATGTTGCCAGCAGCTATGCGCGCGAAATACGAGAAGTTTATCGTGGTAGATGACTCAAAACAGATTGGAGATGAAGACTTTCTCCATTTTTTAGCTGGACGAAAACGTGTGCCTATGAAAGAAGCCGAACAATTAGGGATATTGAACCTATTAAAAAGGCAGGTCGAGCAAGGAAACGTCCTAGTGGATACAACGGTAGGTCAACAAACAGCCGTGAAAAAAGAACGTATGATTCGTATTGGGGAATCTGAACTACTTCAAGGAATTTTAGAAGGACTTCATCCGAATGCAGTGAAACAAGCAGAGCTTATTAAAACGATGCTTGTACAGGCGGGAAAAACCGTTCGAGCAAAGGATCTTCTTGAACGAGCAGGCATTCAACCATCTGTATTGAAAGCAGCTTTAGAACGTGGCGTGGGGATTGAAGAGTATGCTGAAGTATATCGTGAACCCGAAGCGTCCGGCATGAAAGATACGGCAATACCAGATCAGTTAACAGATGAACAAGAAGTAGCGTTAGCTAAAGTTTCAACATCTTTAGCTAGTGGCGTGGCTGAAACATTTCTTCTCCATGGGGTGACAGGAAGCGGGAAAACTGAAATTTATTTACGGGCGATTAAAGAAGTTTTGGAAAAAGGGCAAGAAGCAATCGTCTTAGTTCCCGAAATTTCTTTAACACCGCAAATGACCAGCCGATTCAAAGCAAGATTTGGTCCTCTTGTTGCAGTCATGCATAGTGCTCTATCCGCTGGAGAAAAATACGACGAGTGGCGGAAAATTCAACGTGGTGAAGTGAAAGTTGTAGTAGGTGCACGATCTGCGATTTTTGCTCCATTTGAAAACGTTGGAATAATTATTCTTGATGAAGAACATGAATCTTCATACAAACAAGAAGATACCCCTCGTTACCATGCTCGAGACGTTGCGATCAAACGTGCTGAGCATTACGGGTGTCCAGTTATTTTAGGAAGTGCAACACCCTCTCTTGAATCGTATGCACGTGCATCTAAGGGTGTATATACACTACTCACATTGATGAAGCGTGCCAGAAATCAAGAGCTTCCGGAAGTGAACGTTGTTGATATGAGAGAAGAACTACGGTCGGGAAATCGCTCCATGTTTTCGATTCCCTTGGCTGAAGCAGTTCGCAAAAGATTGGAAGCCACAGAGCAAATTGTATTGTTTTTAAATAGACGTGGATTTTCCTCGTTTGTACTTTGTCGAGATTGCGGCACGGTTGTGGAATGTCCGAACTGTGATATCTCACTTACATACCACCGAGCAAACGAAAAGTTGCAATGTCATTATTGCGGGCACAATCAAAATGTTCCACTCGAGTGTCCGGAATGTGAAAGTGAACATATTCGTTTTTTTGGAACAGGTACACAAAAGGTAGAAGAAGAAATTGCAAAGTTATTTCCTACAGCGCGTGTGCTTCGAATGGATGTAGATACGACTCGAAAAAAAGGTTCGCATGAACGACTCCTTCGTCAGTTCAGTGAAGGGAAAGCAGATATATTGTTAGGAACACAAATGATCGCCAAAGGGTTGGATTTCCCCAATATTACGCTTGTCGGCGTGCTAGCTGCAGATACCACATTGCATTTATCGGATTTCCGCGCAGCCGAAAAAACATTTCAATTAATGACACAGGTGAGCGGTCGAGCAGGTAGACATGAGTTACCTGGGGAAGTATTCATACAAACCTATACGCCTGAACATTACGCAATTGAGTTAGCAAAAGACCAGCACTATGAACCGTTTTATAATCTTGAAATGTCGGCAAGACGCCAATTTGGTTATCCACCGTTCTATTTTGTGACAGTCGTGCAATTCACCCATGAAGATTTACTGAAGGTTGCAGACTTTGCTGAAAAAGGTGCCCGTTATTTAAAAGATAATTTGTCGGGAGAAACGATAATTATTGGTCCGACTGCAGCTGCGATAAGTCGCGTGAACAATAGATATCGCTATCAATGTCTGTTAAAATACAAAAAAGAGCCTAAGCTAACTGAAACGTTGCAACAGCTCATAAAAATATATCGTACAAAATGGATAAAATCCGGATTGACAATGACAGTAGATGTAGAACCTACATCTATATGAAAGAGAAATGAGGAATTAAGTTGGCAATATTAGAAATAGTGAAGCATCCTTCACCAATACTTGAATTAGAATGTAAAGAAGTTGTGAAGTTCGATAAAGAACTCTCAAAGCTTCTTGATGATATGCACGAAACGATGATAGCAGCAGATGGTGTAGGTTTAGCTGCACCGCAAATTGGAAAAGCGATTCAAGTAGCGATTGTCGATTTTGATGAAGGTCAAGACGTAATTGAGATGATAAATCCGGTTGTTACCGCTATTGGTGGAGAAGAAATAGAAATTGAAGGGTGTCTAAGTTTTCCGGGACTTTACGGAGAAGTAGAACGTCCTTTTTATGTGAAAATTGAAGCACAAGAACGCACTGGCGCTCTCTATGAATTAGAAGCGGAAGGGTACGAAGCACGAGCTATTCTTCATGAAATAGATCATTTACATGGTATTTTATTTGAATCGAAAATAATCCGGGTTGTTGATTTGGAAGAATTGGAAGCACTAGAGGAAGGTGAAGAGCAGTGAAGTCAATAGTATTTATGGGGACACCTGAATTTTCAGTTCCTATCCTATCGATGCTTCATGAAGAAGGGTACAACATTCTTGCTGTTGTAACCCAACCTGACCGACCTGTTGGGAGAAAGCGTGTACTGACGCCACCACCAGTCAAGGCGGAAGCACTCCGACTTGGACTGCCGATTATTCAACCTGAGAAATTAATAGGTTCATCAGAACTTGATGAAATCATAGCGTTACAACCAAATTTAATTGTTACAGCGGCATTTGGCCAAATATTACCGAAAGAACTTCTTGAAGCACCGAAACTAGGTTGCATAAATGTTCATGCATCGTTATTGCCAAAATACCGTGGGGGTGCTCCGATTCATCAATCAATTATAGATGGGGAGACTGAAACAGGCGTAACCATCATGTACATGGTGGAACGACTTGATGCAGGTGATATTATTTCACAAGTAACGGTCCCAATATCGGATACAGAAGATACAGGAAATTTATTTAACAAACTTTCAGAAGCTGGAATGACACTATTGAAAGAGACGTTGCCAGCAATCTTTGAAGGTACGAACAAACGAATACCGCAAGATGAGTCTCTTGTAACGTTTGCGAGAAATATTTCTAGAGAGCAAGAACGAATTGATTGGACAAAAGGTGGAAAAGCCATCTATGACCAAATCCGTGGGCTCCATCCATGGCCAGTTGCATATACAGTCTTTCAAGAAGAGAACGTAAAGATCTGGTGGGGAGAGAAAGTTCAAACTTCCAAAAATGCAGAACCAGGAACGATTCTACAGATTGAATCAGATCGTATTGTCGTCAAAACAGGTGATGATATTGGCTTAGCGATAACAGATTTGCAGCCATCGGGTAGAAAGCGTATGCCAGCAGACGTATTTATAAGAGGCACTGGAGCCCAGTGGAGTGAAGGGGATCGATTTGAATGAAAAGACCACAAAAGAAGATTTGGAATGGCAATGTACGTGACGCTGCTCTTTCAATCTTGATGGAAATAAATAATAACCAAGCATACAGTAATTTATTGCTACATCGTACAATCGAGAAATACGGCATAGAAGCAAAAGATCGAGGACTTCTAACAGAGTTAACCTACGGGACACTCCAACATCGAATGGCACTTGATTATTACTTGGAGCCATTTGTACGTGGAAAACTGGATGGTTGGGTACGTGAATTGCTAAGGTTATCTTTGTACCAAATTGTCTACTTAACAAAAATACCTCCTCATGCTGTTGTTCATGAAGCCGTTGAAATTGCAAAAAGAAGAGGTCACAAGCGAATTGCACCTACAGTTAATGGAATACTTCGATCGGTTCTTCGAAAAGGAGTTCGTTCTATTGAGGAAATTGAAGGCAGCATGGAGCGTCTCGCGATTGAAACGAGTCATCCAGAATGGCTGATTGAAAGATGGATTAAATTATACGGTGAAGATGAAGCAACGGTTATGGCGCATGAAAATAACAATCCGCCATTAATGACGTTACGAGTGAACCAAACGAAAACAACGATTGATAAAGCGATACAATCTCTGGAGTCTGAGGAAATCGAAGTTACCAGAGGAGAAGTAATTGAGGAATGTATTGTTGCAGGTAGAGGGAATCCCTCAAATACAGCCGCTTTCAAACAAGGACTTATCACGATACAAGATGAAAGTTCGATGTTGCCTGTTACGGCACTAGATGTAAAACCAGGTATGAGAGTGCTTGATATGTGCGCTGCACCTGGAGGGAAAACTACCCACATCGCTGAAAAGATGAACGATGAGGGTGAAGTTATGGCGCATGATATTCATGAACATAAACTAAAGCTCATTGAAGCAAATGCTGCAAGGCTTGGACTTTCATCAATTACAGCTAAAAGTGGAGATAGCCGTAACCTAGTTGAATTATACGGCAAGGCTTCCTTCGACCGTATTCTGGTGGATGCACCTTGTAGCGGTCTTGGGGTTATCCGAAGAAAACCAGAAATCAAATATGTGAAAACAGAAGCAGATTTTGATGGACTCGTGAAAATTCAAAATGAACTTCTCGATGTTGCTAAGGAACTCATCAAACCGGATGGTATTATTGTCTATAGTACATGCACCGTAGAATATGCTGAAAATCAAGGCGTTGTGAAAAGTTTTCTTGAACGTCATACGGATATAGAAACAATTTCAATACCTCATCTAGCAGGTAAGGAAAAATTGCACGTCGAAGACAATATGTTACAAGTGCTACCTCAACATTTTGGCAGTGATGGCTTTTTTGTAACTGCATTTCAAAAGAAATGATGTCGAACGGAAACGGGAGGATCTAACATGCGATTCGAAGTTCTATCTGATATTGGTAAAAAAAGAACTGTCAATGAGGACAGTGCAGCTGTTTATACACGACCTGAAGGTACAATTCTGGCTATCGTTGCAGATGGTATGGGTGGGCATCAAGGTGGAGGATATGCAAGCTCAACGGCGATTAAAAGCATAGGTGAGCAATTTATGGAACTTGATACTTCTGAAATTATTGATAAAGAAGATTTAGAAGAATGGTTGAAAGAGGCAATTTATAAAGTGAATCGCGTGCTTTATGAACGTGCAAATAATGACGAAACGCTAAAGGGCATGGGGACTACTTTAGAGGCTGTACTTATAAATGAACAAGACTGTTTAATTTTGCATGTAGGTGATAGCCGTGTCTATTCGATGAATACGGATGGAATTCGTCAAATTACAAAGGATCATTCTTATGTAAACGCACTTCTCGATAGTGGAGAAATTACAGAAGAAGAGGCTGCGAATCATCCTCAAAGAAATTGGATTATGAAAGCAGTTGGTTCAGAAAGACATGTTGATTTGGACTTGCATTCCCTAAAGTTAGATGACGAAACTTTTTTACTTATCTGTACAGATGGATTAAGTAATAAAGTAGATAAGACATCAATGTATGAAATTGTCTTATCTGAAACTTCGTTACTTGAGAAAGTAACGGCTTTGGTTGACCTGGCGAATAAAATGGGCGGCGAAGATAATATTTCGGTAATCCTACTTGGTCCCGACGAAGTGGTGGTGAATACTCCATGATCGGACGAAGAATTGGCGGACGCTACGAAATAATAAAATACATCGGCGGTGGCGGGATGTCAAAAGTCTTCCTAGCACACGATGTAATCTTAGACCGTGACGTCGCTATCAAGATATTAAATTATGACTTCTCAAATGAAGAAGAACTTAAACGAAGGTTTATGCGTGAGGCGCTTTCTGCTACAAGCTTAACGCACCCTCACATCGTTGACATCTTTGATGTAGGAGAAGAAGATGAGCTTCATTATTTGGTAATGGAGTACGTTGAAGGGCAAACTTTAAAAGAGTATATCCAAACAAATGGACCCCTTCGACCTGATCAAGCAGTGCCAATTATGCGTCAACTCGTATCGGCAATTTCAAATGCGCATTACAATGGAATTATTCATAGGGATATTAAACCGCAGAATATATTGATGGATGTTGACGGTAATTTGAAAATCACAGACTTTGGTATTGCTATGGCACTAAGCGCAACTTCGCATACAAAAACCAATTCTGTTTTAGGTACCGTTCATTATTTATCACCTGAGCAGGCACGTGGCGGAATGGCGACAATGAAGTCCGACATTTATTCATTGGGCATTGTTTTTTACGAGCTTCTCACTGGTGAGCTTCCATTTTCAGGAGAGTCTGCAGTTTCCATTGCATTAAAACATTTGCAGGAAGAAACACCCTCAGTTCGAGCGTTGTTCCCATCAATTCCGCAAAGTGTTGAAAATATTATATTGAAGGCTACAACAAAAGATTCAGGGAATAGATATCGTACTGCTGATGAAATGCAAGAGGATCTCACAACTGTTTTATTACCAGAAAGAGTGAATGAGAGTAAATTTAGTATTCCCTTTGATGATGACAAAACAGTCGCAATCCCAGCAATCATAGATTCAAATCGGTTTGAGAATGTTGCGGACACAAAGAAAATAGAACCTTTAGCCACACCTTCTCCAGAGGCAGTTGTCGATGTGCCGAAAAAGAAAAAGAAGTGGCCAATTGTGGTTTCGATAATATCGGGGATTCTGTTACTTAGTTTAATACTCCTCATGTTGCCATCAATTCTCGGACCGAAAAAAGTTGACGTGCCAGATGTTATCGACATGGAGCAAGCAAAAGCGGCGGAACTCCTCGAAGAAGAGGGTTTTATTGTGGATGAAATTATTGAACAATCCTCTGATGAGTTTGAAGCAGGTCGTGTGATTCGGACTGACCCAGAAGTTGGAAGAACTCGCGATTATGGTTCTTTAATCAAGTTATTTGTAAGTATTGGAAAAGAGACAGTTGAGATGGAAAGTTATCTTGGCGAAAATTTCGCACAAGTTGCTAGTCTTCTGGCTAACTATGGGTACAATTCTATTGCGTCACCTGAAGAAATATTTTCTGATAAACCTAAAGGAACAATCGTTTCTCAAAGTCCAGAAGCGGGAACAACAATCATACCTTCGGAAACAGATTTAGTGTTTCAAGTGAGTAAAGGTCCAGATACACTAACACTTATAGACCTTCAAGGATACACTAAGAAACAATGGGAGAAATATGCAAAAGACATCGGTTTAAAAATATCTGTTTTAAAAGAAGAATATTCTTCGGATTTTCCAAAAGGTGAAGTTATTTCGCAACAACCACAAGCTAATTCTGAAGTTGTAAAAGGGGATAGTGTAACACTTGTGGTATCCCGAGGTCCTGAAAAGAAAGCATCCAAACATTTGTATCAAACCGTAACGATTGAGTATGTTCCAGAACCTATAGATCCCAATAATGTAGATGAGAACGGTGAAGTTATTGAGCCAGAAAACACTCCTCAAAATATACGCATCTATTTGAAAGATAAAACACATACGATGGATGATTTGTTTGATGAGTTTATGATTACAGAAACGGTAACAAGAAGCCTTACGATTGAACTTGAAGAAGGTCAGAGTGGCGGATATCGAATTATGCGTGATGCGATGCAAATTGCGGAAGAGTCATTTGACTATAAAGACATAGAATAGAAAGAGGGATTGAATGGCTGAAGGACAAATTAGAAAAGCGATTAGTGGATTTTATTATGTCGAGGATAATGGGGAGATTATAAGATGTAAAGGGCGGGGTGTGTTTAGAAATCGGGGCATCCACCCACTTGTTGGTGATTTTGTAACGTACGAAACTGATGGTGAAAATGATGGGACGATAACTGTTGTTCATGAACGTAAAAATGAATTAGTTCGTCCACCTATTTCAAATGTCGATCAAGCATTGCTTGTATTCTCGGTAGTTGAGCCAGACTTCAGTCATCATTTATTGGATCGCTTTTTAGTTGTTGTTGAATCATTTAGCGTAGAGCCTGTCATTTGTCTAACTAAAAATGATTTAGCAAATGAAACTGAACTTAAACGTGTAAAAGAATTCGCGCATTATTATGAGAAGATTGGCTATAAGGTGATTCAAACGTTTATTGATGATGAGAAGTTGCTTGATTTACTGGGGCCAATAATGAAGGGTAAAACTACTGTGCTTGCAGGTCAATCGGGCGTTGGCAAATCGACTCTTTTAAACACAATAGTACCTTCGCTTGAATTAAAAACTGCGGAAATATCCTCAGCACTTGGGCGTGGAAAACATACAACACGTCATGTTGAATTACTCGAAATAGCAGGTGGTCTCGTTGCAGATACTCCTGGTTTTAGCTCTCTAGAATTTGAACATATTGATAAAGAGGAACTATCGACTTATTTTGTTGAGATGAATGAAATGGCATCAGCTTGTAAATTTCGTGAATGCCTTCATTTGAAAGAACCAAAGTGTGCGATTAAAGATAATGTTGAAACGGGTGAAATAATGCGTCACCGTTATGATAATTATTTGTATTTTTTGCAGGAAATAATTGAACGAAAGCCGAGGTATGAAAAACATGATTAAAATTGCACCTTCCATATTAGCAGCAGATTTTTCAAAGCTTGCTGAAGAGGTAAAAGAAGTCGAGGCAGCTGGGGCTGAACTTATCCATATTGACGTGATGGATGGCCATTTTGTTCCCAATATAACAATGGGGGCAATTGTGGTTGAAGCACTAAGGCCTGTGACAAAATTACCATTGGACGTTCATTTAATGATTGAAAATCCAGATATTCATATCGAGCAATTTGCAAAAGCGGGTGCTGATTACATTACTGTTCACGTTGAGGCGTGTGTTCATTTACACCGTACACTTCAATTTATTAAGTCATTCGGTGTAAAGTCCGGTGTTGTTCTTAACCCACATACGCCTGTAGAAACGATTTTACACGTTCTTGATGAAATTGATCTTGTTTTATTTATGACCGTTAATCCTGGTTTTGGAGGACAGAAATTTATTCCTTCTGTTATTCCGAAAATTAAACAATTATCGGATATTATTCAAGAGCGTGGCTTAGCGATTGAAATTGAGATTGATGGCGGTATAAACGAGGAAACGATTGTACCGTGTGTAGAAGCAGGTGCAACGATATTTGTAGCAGGATCGGCAATATACAATGAGAAGGATCGTGCAAGTGCCTTGCAACGCATAAAAGTAGCTGGGGAAAGTGCGCTAAAAAAATGAGGTGTGTCGTAATCTGTGCGGGAGGCCCGGAAACGGAAATAGCTGATCTGACAGCATATCGAAATGCAGATGCGATATTCATCGGCGCAGATCGAGGTGCCTTTCATTTATTGCAAAGAGGAATTGAACCTCACGAAGCGGTTGGTGATTTCGATTCCGTCTCGGAAATTGAATATCAAGAAATTATTGATTCGATCCCTATTGTTGATCAGTTTCAAGCTGAGAAGAACGAGACAGATACCGAGCTTGCTGTTGAACGAGCCATATTGTACAATCCAGAAAAAGTGATTTTGACAGGTCTTACGGGAGGTAGGTTGGACCATACTGAGTCTGCCCTTCATTTACTCTATCGCTTCCAAGTAAAGTATCCACATATTTTATTCTCAATTTGTAATCCATTAAATGAGCTAAGAATATTGAGTCCAGGTGTATATAAATTATCGAAAGATAAACAACTTCAATTTGTCTCCTTTTTTTCGTTTGGAGATAAAGTGAGCGGCCTTACACTTAGAGGTTTTAAGTATGAAGTTACCGATGAACTGCTTGAAACTGGGACTACAAGATTTACAAGCAACGAACTTGCTGAAGGTGTCTGTACTATCTCTTTCCATGAAGGCATATGCTTAATGGTAAGGAGTTCAGATGCGTGAAGGGAGTGGAGAAGTTGCGCGTTTATACATTTACAATGCCAAAATTCCTGAGTGGCTTTGTTCGGAAGTGCATGCATGTATTTCAGAAAGACGAACAACCGAAGAAAAATACGAAAGCTAAGAAAAGGAAAAGAGAAAAAACGCCGAGCTGAACTATTTCAGCTCGGCGTTTCATCTAATTCTGACTCCGACGTATTCACTGAAAGTCGCGGTTATAGTCGGTCAGCTTTCAGATCATTGCGAAAAAGAGAAAATCCCCAGAAGTCAAAAATGACTTCCGGGGATTTTCTCTTTTCTTTCGCAAGCTATCAGTTCGCTTGCTTATACTCTTTGTAGGTTACCTTTTTTAAGGGCTCTTGCAGAGACCCAGACTCTTTTAGGTTTACCATCAATAAGAATACGGACTTTTTGAAGGTTCGCTCCCCATGTACGTCTACTCGAGTTCAACGCGTGTGAACGAGTATTTCCTGTACGTGCTTTACGACCAGTAATAACACATGCTTTAGCCATTTTAGTACCTCCTAGCGAATGAAAAATAAGCAATTCACTTTTTTTGTTCTCATACCTTATTAATGTATCATATGGACAAGGCTGTTGCAACCTTTTTTTGAAGGTCTTTCAAGTGAAAGTCCTTTACAGTTAATTCTGTGTAGTTTTGAGAATGAATTGCTTTCTTTTATTATTATAACGAGTATAGTACAATAGAGGCAAGGTACTAGGATATGGGGGGACGCGTTTATGTCAATCGAAGTAATGAATGAATTTGGTAAAATCGATATTAAAAATGATGTAATTTCCCAAGTAGTTGGTGAGGCTGCAATTGAGTGTTATGGAATTGTTGGTATGGCCTCTAGACATCAAATCCGCGATGGACTTACTGATATTCTCGGAAAAGAAAATTATTCACGTGGTGTAATCGTCAGAAACATTGGGGAAGAAACTCATATTGATATGTATGTCATTATTGGATATGGAACAAAAATTTCTGAAGTTGCCTACCAAGTGCAATCAAAAGTGAAATATACTTTATCGAAAACAATCGGAATGAATGTGAAATCAGTTAACATATTTGTCCAAGGTGTCCGAGTGACAAACCTGTAGAAGGAGGAAACAAAAGTAATGAAGTCTATTGATGGTTTGAAATTTGCAGAGATGATTAAGTTGGGTGCTCATCATCTTTATCAGAATGCCGACTATGTCGATTCTTTAAACGTATTCCCAGTTCCTGATGGAGATACGGGAACGAATATGAATTTATCTATGACTTCGGGCGCGAAGGAAATTGAGGCGCATGCCGAAGAGCATATTGGAAGAACTGCCCAAGCTCTTTCCAAAGGGTTGCTTATGGGCGCTCGTGGAAATTCAGGCGTAATTCTATCGCAATTATTCCGTGGATTCGGAAAAGCAATTGAAGATGCATCATCAGTGGACGGTAAGACTTTCGCTGCTGCACTTAAATATGGTGTGGAAACTGCATACAAAGCAGTTATGAAGCCTGTAGAAGGTACAATATTGACAGTGGCAAAAGATGCTGCAAATGTTGGCGTTGAAAAGGCCGCAACTACAGATGATTTTATTGAAGTAATGGAAGCAATTGTTGAAGAATCGAAAGCATCTCTCGAACGTACACCTGATTTATTAGCCGTACTAAAAGAAGTTGGCGTTGTTGATAGCGGGGGGCAAGGTCTTGTTTATGTATATGAAGGATTCTTGGCGTGTTTAAAAGGCGAAGAACTTCCTGAAAGAACAGATATTCATTCGATGGATGATCTTGTCAATGCAGAACATCACCGCAGTCTCCAAGGATTTATGAACACCGAGGATATCATTTATGGGTATTGTACGGAGTTCATGGTTAAATTTGAGGATGACAAAACTAAAACCAATCCTTATGACGAGTCTAATTTCAGACAGGAATTAAGTGCATTCGGAGATTCACTTCTCGTAATTTCGGACGAAGAAGTTGCAAAAGTACATATCCATTCTGAGGAACCAGGAGACGTTCTTACATATAGTAAAAAGTACGGCTCACTTATTAATATTAAAATTGAAAATATGCGTCAACAACATCTTGATATTGTTGGAGCAAATCATGCTGTCAAAGTTAAGCAGGAAATTCATCCTTATGCGATTGTCACTGTGGCAATGGGAACTGGGATAGCTGAATTATTGAAGAGTGTTGGTGCATCGGCGGTTATTGAAGGCGGACAAACAATGAACCCTTCAACTGAAGATATTGTAAAAGCGATTCAAGAAGTTGGAGCTGAACGAGTCTTAATTTTGCCAAACAACAAAAATATTATTATGGCTGCGGAACAGGCAGCTGAAGTGATTGGCATCGAAGCGGCAGTTGTTCCGACACGCACGGTTCCTGAAGGACTTGCAGCAATCCTTGCATTTAACCCTGAAGCGGAAGTGAATGTGAATGCTGAGGCAATGAAGGAAGCTGCATCTTTTGTGAAAACCGGACAGGTCACCTATGCGGTTCGAGATACTTCGATTGATGGGATTGAGATTAAGAAAGATGATTTCATGGGTATTTCCGAAGGGAAAATCGTTACCTCTGCAAGTTCACTTGAAGAAGTAATGAAAACCACTTTAGCGGCCATTATTGATGATGAGGCTGAAATTGTTACGATTTTGTACGGAGAAGACGTCTCATCTGAAGAAGCTGCACGTTTTGAAGTTTATATTGAAGAGAATTTCGATCATGTTGAAGTTGAATTGTATAACGGTAAGCAACCATTGTATCCATATATTATTTCAGTTGAATAAAAAAGAGAAGCAGTGTGGATACGAAATTCACGCTGCTTCTCTTTGTCATTTGATCGAATTGTGATAACTTTGTGTGCATCTGGATTTTCATGTAAAATATAGAAGCATGACTTGATAAGGGGGTACTAACAATGAAATTTAGATCGGTATTCGATATAATTGGCCCTGTTATGATTGGTCCTTCGTCATCACACACAGCAGGTGCAGCTCGGATTGGACTTGTTGCCCGAAACTTATTTGGAAAACAACCTGATTGGGCTCGTGTTCATTTGTATGGATCATTTGCAGAAACGTACAAAGGGCACGGTACTGACGTGGCAATCATTGGTGGATTGCTTGGATATGACACGTTTGACGAACGAATAAAAACTGCTTTCACTGATGCGAAGGAAGTTGGTCTGACGTATGAATTCATTCCGGAAGAAGAAGAGGCCGAACATCCAAATACAGCTCGAATTGTAATTGGCGATGACGATAGAGAAATGGAGCTAACTGGTATATCCATCGGTGGCGGTAAGATGGAAGTCGTGGAACTAAATGGATTTCCACTTCGACTTTCAGGCCATTACCCCGCACTACTTGTCGTTCATAATGACCGTGCAGGTCTAATTGCAAGCGTTTCCAACCTTCTAGCAAAAAGAGATATTAATATTGCGCATATGGAAGTAGGGCGTAAAGAAAAAGGGAAGATGGCTCTCATGGTTATTGAAGTAGATCAGCTAATTGAAGATGTACTATTAGAAGAATTAAAGGCATTACCACATATTACACAAGTCTCAACAGTAGCTGATTAAGGAGGAGAAACGATTGAAGATTTTATTTGGTACGGTGAAAGAACTAGTTGCTCTTGCTGAATCTCAAAATAAACCGATTTCAGAAATAATGATTGAACAAGAAGTTCTCGTTTCAAGACGTTCTCGGGAAGATATTATTGCACAAATGGATACGAATTTAACAGTTATGGAAGAAGCCGTAGAACGAGGACTAAAAGGTGTACAATCTACTTCGGGTTTGACAGGTGGAGATGCGGTTTTACTCCAAAAGTATATGGAGTCTGGGAAGTCACTTTCGGGTGATTTGTTATTAGATGCAGTTAGTAAAGCAGTAGCAACGAATGAAGTAAATGCCGCAATGGGGACGATTTGTGCAACACCAACTGCAGGGGCTGCAGGAATTGTACCAGGCACACTATTTGCAGTGAAAAATAAGTTGAATCCTACGCGAGAGCAAATGATTAATTTTTTATTTACTAGCGGCGCATTTGGTTTTGTTGTAGCAAACAATGCATCGATTTCAGGTGCGGCTGGAGGATGTCAAGCTGAAACTGGTTCAGCGGGATCAATGGCTGCAGCTGCAATCGTCGAAATGGCAGGAGGAACGCCTCAGCAAAGTGCGGAAGCTTTTTCAATTGTGATGAAAAATATGTTAGGACTCGTTTGTGATCCAGTTGCCGGTCTCGTAGAAGTCCCATGCGTCAAACGAAATGCAATGGGTGCTGCGAAAGCTGTTGTAGGTGCAGACATGGCGCTTGCGGGAGTTGTAAGCCGAATTCCGACAGATGAAGTTATTGAAGCGATGTATAAAATAGGTCTATCAATGCCTTCTGCTTTACGGGAAACTGCAAAAGGTGGATTAGCTGCCACGCCAACAGGAAAAGCATTAGAGGCGAAAATATTCGGTGGAGTGGCTGTTGGTAATGAAACCCTCAATTCATGATTCTGTTACGTCGCTGAAGGGGATTGGTAAAGCGACTGGTGAACAACTTGAAACATTAGGTATTGCAACGATAGAAGACCTCGTCATGACGTTCCCGTTTCGTCACGAGGATTACAGATTAAAAGATTTGACGGAAACACCACATAATGAGCGGGTAACGATTGAAGGAAGGGTCGAAAGTGAGCCTTCCGTTCTTTATTTAGGAAAGAATCGCTCACGATTACAAGTTCGACTGCTTGCTGGAATACATCTTGTTAAAGCTGTATTTTTCAACCAACACTATTTAAAAGATCGCTTATCACCCGGAATGATTGTTACCGTTACCGGAAAGTGGGATCGTGGAAGGCAATTAATTAACGTAAGTAACTTTAGGGATGGACCTAAAACTGATCAAGCGGACTTTGAACCTGTATATAGTTTAAAAGGCGTAATGCATCAAAAAACATTCCGTAAAATTATGCGAAATGCCTTGGATTATGATGTGGGAGGATATGAGGAATCGCTTCCATTGGAATTCAGGGAAACCTACCGACTACCTCCCCTTACTCAAGCGCTAGAAATGGTTCATTTCCCAAAAAGTCCGGACGATGTAAAACATGCGAGAAGGCGCTTTGTCTATGAAGAGTTGTTACTGTTTCAACTTAAAATACAAGGTATGAAAAAAATTCGGAAAGAGACCGAAGTGGGGACGGTTATTGACTATGATCTTGTTAAAGTGAAGGAACTAATTGCTTCCTTACCTTTTGAATTAACAGGCGCTCAAAAGCGTGTAGTCAATGAACTATGTGCAGAGTTAAAAAGTTCAGTTCGAATGAATCGCCTCCTTCAAGGGGATGTTGGTTCTGGGAAGACAGTTGTAGCAGCCATTGCTTTATATGCAGTGATAACAGCGGGTTTTCAAGGTGCGCTCATGGCACCGACTGAAATCCTTGCAGAACAGCATGCTTCTTCATTCGCTGAATGGCTCGAGCCATTAGGGGTGCGTGTAGCTTTTCTTTCTGGATCTACAAAAGGGAAAGCTAGAAAACTTCTCCTTGAGAAGTTAGAGATAGGAGAAATCGATTTACTTATAGGAACGCATGCTTTAATTCAACCGGATGTTATTTTTCATAATCCTGGACTTGTTATTACGGATGAACAACATCGGTTTGGTGTTGAACAACGACGTATTTTAAAGGATAAAGGCCTGAATCCAAATGTATTATTCATGACTGCTACACCTATTCCCCGAACGTTAGCAATAACAGTTTTTGGTGAAATGGATGTGTCTTTACTAGATGAATTACCGGCTGGACGAAAGGAAGTTGAAACGCATTGGCTAAAAGAGGATGCACTGCTTCCAATATTAAGGAGAATGGAAAAAGAATTGACTGCCGGTCGACAAGCGTATGTCATTTGTCCACTTATTGAAGAATCGGACAAGATTGATGTACAAAATGCTGTTGATGTGCACAGTCAACTAACGATGCACTTTCAAGGACGCTTTAAAGTTGGGCTCATGCATGGACGTCTGCATTCTGATGAAAAAGATGCCATCATGAGAGAATTCAGTACAGGACAAATTGACGTACTTGTATCGACAACTGTTGTCGAGGTAGGTGTGAACGTACCAAATGCAACGTTTATGCTGATTTATGATGCAGGTCGGTTTGGTCTTTCTCAGCTCCACCAACTAAGGGGAAGGGTTGGTAGGGGGGCAGAACAATCCTACTGTATCCTTCTAGCTGATCCTAAAACAGAAGAGGGAAAAGAACGAATGTTAACGATGACAGAAACGAATGATGGATTTATTCTTGCGGAAAAAGACCTTGAATTACGCGGCGCAGGTGACTTTTTTGGAACGAAGCAAAGTGGATTGCCCGAGTTTAAAATGGCGGACCTTGTTCATGATTACCGAGCGCTTGATACGGCGAGGCAAGATGCGGAAAAATTGCTTCTTTCCGATTATTTTTGGAAGGATACGGAGTATGCAGTGCTGAGGAAAGAGCTTATGGAATCGGGTGCACTTGGCAATGAACGAATAGATTAGAAAAACGCTAGCGAAATTATGTTTAGTTCAAATTCAAATTTGCAAAGTAAATACGAAAATCACCAAATAGAAAAAGGGTCTTCCTTCTTGTCTGAAAGCTTTTTACACTTTCTTAAACAGACATTTTGAGAAGTAACCCTTTTTTTGAAACTCTATTTGGATAAAGACTTTACAAGTTGGTTCACCAAGCTGCTTCCATTAACTTTGTAATCTCTGCTTTAAGATCTGGTGTATCAAGAACAAATGAATTTTTTTCTCCTTGAATATCTTTAAGGATATTTTCGATTACTTGAGGAAGGCTTTCTTTTGTCACGTTAAAATCTCTCAGTCGGTGAGGGATACCCAACTCTTTAATCAAGTTTCCGATAAGAGTTGCAGCCATTTCTGCATTTTTCGTTACGTCACTGTTCCTATCAGCCAAGCCCAATGCTTCAGGTATCTGGGCTTGTTCATTTTGGGTTCGTTTTAATAGGAACCTCATCACATGGGGAAGCATAATAGCCGAAGTCATTCCATGCGGTATATCGTATTTTGCACCTAATTGATGTCCGATGCTATGAGACAAACCTAATTTAATATTGACGACCGAAAATAACGATAGCCATGCGCCAACTTGACATTCAAGTCTATACTCCAGATTTTCTGGGTTTTTCTTGGAGAGAGGTAAATAGGAATGTAATTTTTTTAATGCGTGTAATGCCAGTGCGGTATTAACTGGATTAGGAAGCGGAGCATAAAGCGTCTCCACAGCATGATCCACAGCGCGAATACCTGTAGATATCCATAGCCAGTCAGGCGTATCTTTTGTAAAGAATGGGTCTAGAAAAACCTGTTTAGGCGTCATATTTATGTGAGAGAATTTATATTTCAAGTGGTCTTTTCCATTCGTAACCCCAGCTATACTTGTAAATTCGGACGCAGACAATGTAGTGGGGATTGCAAAGTGAGGTAGATAGGTTTCCATCAGCACTTTCTTTTCCTGAATGTTCACCGAATAAAGAAAAAGCTCTTCCTCTGATTGAACGCCCTCGGCTAAAACAAAAGAAAGAATCTTTGCAGCATCAATCGGACTCCCACCTCCACAACTAACGATCAGATCAGGATTAAAATCCCTTATTTCCTTCAAATCTTTCATTAGAATATCACTAGGTACATGCTGTTTTAAAATCGTTACATACATAGAGAATTGATTTACTTGAAAAGATTCAATCATAGTTTCATATGCACGGGACTTTAACATGCTATTTGTCGTGACAATTAAAATCCTCTTACCACTTATCTTATTTATCTCATCAATTAAGTGTTGGGATACAACTCTTTCCCCGTAATGAATACGTTCAACAGGTAGATATTGATAAATCATACTTTATGCCACCTCTACTGTATTTTCACATCGTATATTTAAAAGAAAGATAAGTTCGGATATTTGAAATAGGGATGTGTTTGAATTTTATTATAGCAGACGATACCTACTTATCAATGCTTTCTAAAAGATAGTTGAGACGTTTAACTTCCTAGAAGAGCTAGTGGTGTGAGAGTTTTTCTCTGCGTTAGCAATGCAGCTCTGGATTCTCTGATTACATAAAGTAGAAATCTTTAACATGAATATGAGCACATTCGAATGCAGGAACGTGTCTATAATTGTATCTTCATTTATATTAATTGTAATATGGCACCAATTATGACTCTTTGGAAAACATACTTGACATTCAAAAAATAAACGGATAGAATAAAATTCATTAAATGTTCTGATAAATGGAAAGTAAAGGAAGTGGGATTAACTAAAAACAGGTAGAAATCAAGGGAGTTCTTGAGTAGTCGGTAATGGAATGATTAAGGCAATTTATTTGATACTATTAGTAAATTTAGAGGTATGAGATACCGTGTTGAAAACGTGTAGCGTTGATTTCACATCGCGTTTGGCTACGATTATATTAGCAAATAATAAAGTATTTATGAATGCGCTTTCAATAATTAAGGAAATTCCCTTTCTTTAAGAGGTAATTGGATGGCATATGAATTCGAGCATGCATTACTTTTTCTTGACTGTAAAAAAAATTCATACGAGGTGAGAAAATGAATTATCAAAAATTACAAGATTCTTTTTCCTGGGAAGATGTTATAGATCGGTTTGATTGGAATGTGCATGAAAAATTTAATTTTGCTCATGAATGTTGTGACCGTTGGGCTGAAGATTCACATCGTGTGGCTATTTATTGGGAAGACGAAGTTGGTAAAAAACAAACTTGGACTTATGTGGAATTGAAGAATCAATCCAATCGAATGGCCAATGCACTTCGGTCAATGGGAGTGAAAAAAGGCGACCGGGTTGCTGGGCTCCTAGGTAAGGATATGGAACTAATTATTACGGTAATTGCAACATTTAAATTAGGCGCAATCTATGTACCGTTATTTACTGCATTTGGACCTGAAGCAATCTTGCATCGTTTGAATGATGCTAGTTGTAAAGTTTTGATTACAAACAAGGAACAAGCTAAAAAGTTAGAAGGTCTGAAAGTTTCAAGCACCGTCATTTTAACTGATGAAGAATCTAGTGATGGAACGTCGTTTGAAGAGTTTGTTCAGTCATTCCCTGCAACATTTGAGACCGAACCGACAAAGTTTATGGATCCGTGTGTTCTTCAATATACTTCCGGCTCAACGGGTAAACCAAAAGGGGCGACATGGTCGCATAAATTGCTTATTAGTATGGATCCATATATTACACAGGCCATGGGAATAGAGGAAGACGATATATTCTTTGGTGGTGCAGATATGGGTTGGGCATATGGGCTCATTAATTGTACGCTAGCTCCATTGAGTTATGGAGTTCCTATCGTTGTTTATAAAGGATCTTTTAAAGTGGAAAAGGTTTATCAACTACTGGAAGACTATAAAATCAGTAATATGGCATATGCGCCGACGGCTTATAGAATGATGGCAAAATCCGGTCCGGAACTGATAAAGCAATACTCCATTCAAGTCAAAAAGTTCAGTAGTGCCGGAGAGCCTTTAAATGCGGAAGTTGTTCATTTTTTCAAGAAGAATTTTGGAAGAGAAGTCTATGACCACTACGGTTCAACAGAGACGGGAATGATAGTAAACAACTACAATTCAACGGACATGATTGTGAAGTCTGGCTCAATGGGACTTCCTTCCCCAGGATTTACAGTTGAATTACTAGACGTTGCTGGAAATCCTGTTGACAAAGGTGAAATCGGAGAAATAGCGACAGATTCAACTGCCTTTTCATTCTATTTTCTTGGGTATTGGATGGATTCAGAAAAAACTAAAGAAAAGTATAAAGGGAAATGGTTTTTAACTGGAGATCTTGCCAGTATGGATGAAGATGGATACTTTTGGTTCGAAGGTCGTTCGGATGACATTATATCAAGTGCCGGCTATCGAATAGGGCCGTTTGAAGTTGAGAGTTGCCTTTTGGAACATCCAGCTGTGGCAGAGGTAGCGGTAGTAGGAAAACCAGATCAACTCAAAGGAGAAATTGTCAAAGCATTTGTAGTACTTACTCCTTCAAGCAAACCTTTAGAAAGTCTGGAAGAAGAGTTAAGTGTGTTTGTGAAAAACAAATTATCTAAACATCAATATCCAAGAGAAATTGAGTTTATAGACAGTCTACCGAAGACCCAAAGCGGCAAAATACAAAGATATATTTTAAAACAAAGTATGCAAACTTCAAAAAATTGATTGGTCTCAGTACAACTTATTTGAAAGGATGTGAAAACACATGACCTTACGCGCGAAAAAAACTGCTAGGAAAAAAGAAGAAATTTTACGTTCAGCCTTAAGTATTTTATATGAAAAGGGTTACCATGGCACAACGCTTGAAGAAATAGCTGCAAATCTCTTGATGACAAAAGGTTCCATATACTATTACTTTAAAGATAAACAAGAATTGCTCTATCACTGTCAATTAATGATATTAGAACAAAGCATTGAAAATATCAAAGAAGTTTGCAGTCGAGAGCTATCAGTAACTGACAAATTAAGAGAATCGATGATTATTCATGTGAAATATGCAATTAGTGAAAAGAATGGATTCGAAATGATGGCTATTCCCGAACAGTTCTTTCAAGGTTCTCAGTTAGAAAAGATATTGCTCTTGAGGGATGACTATAGCAGTCGTTTTGATCAGTTAATAATTCAGGGCGTTGAGGAAGGTGTTTTTAATTCAATTGATTTAAAGGTAGTTAGGAACATAATTTTAGGAGCAATGCACTGGGTCACACATTGGTATTCTCCCGATGGAGAGAAAAGTGGATCGGAGATAGCTGAAAGTGTAGCTGACTATTTGTTACGTATTTTTATTAAGAATAAATAAATTTTACTCTGCAGGAAATGGACAGGCAGACAAGTCCATTTAAGATATTTCTTAGCAGTATGGGTCAATCTTACAAAGTAAAGAAAACAGGAAAAAAAATTAGGGGGAAGAAAATATTGAAAAAAATTAATCTGTTTTTTGTAGCACTAATTGTATTGATTCTGGCAGCATGTAGTGGTGAAGGTGGTACAAAAGAGAAAGAAATTGATCAAGATTCACTAGATTATGTACAAGGTGTAACAGATACGGAGATTAAAGTCGGTCTCACTGGGCCCCAAACAGGACCGGTTGCAGAATATGACAAGGCTCGAAAAGGAGTTCAAGCCTATTTTAACTATGTGAATGAAAACGGTGGAGTACAAGGGAGACAGCTAAAGTTAATTCCTTACGACGATCAGTATCAACCTGCTAAGACAGTTCAAGGAATGCAAAGATTAATTGAGGAGGATGAGGTATTCGGAATTGTTTATCCGATTGGAACGGCTAACATTAGTGCCTCATTTGATTTATTGAAAAAATCGAAAATCCCAGTAGTAGGTTTAGGAACAGGAGGAAGTAAATTTATTGATCCACCCGTTCACAACATTTTTGGAATCCAGTATAATTATGCAAATGAAGCGAAAGTATTTATTGACTATATCGTAAATCAATTAGGGGCAAAAAACATAGCAATTGCTTATCAAAATGATGACTTTGGCAAGGAATCTTTCAGTGGTGCTAAAAGTGTTATTGAACAAATGGATGGAATAACTATTGCGAAAGAGGTTACGTTCCTCGCGACCGATAAGGATTTTAGTACCCAGGTTCAACACCTTTCCGAAGCAAATGCGGATGCGATACTTGTTTTAGCAACACCAGGTCCATCTGCCGCATTGCGACGTGGAATGCATAACATTGATGAAATGGATACTCCTTTCCTAGTGGGAATCACTGCCGGTCAGGACAAAAACCAATTTAATCTTGCTGGTGAAGAGGCTTGGGAAGGCGTCATTACTGCTGTTCCTATGGCGGATTATGAGAAGACGGAATACCCGGACATTGATAAGTATATCGACCAAATTACTAAAGATTATTCTGCGGAGGATTTGGGAGGACTAACATCAATTGGTTGGGGAGCTGCACAAGTTTTTGTAGAGGGGCTAGAAAGGGTCGAAGGTGAATTGACATGGGAAAGCTATATCCAGGCGCTTGATACGTTAGACGATTGGAAGGGTTCTATTTTCGATGCAGTGACTTATTCAGCTAAAAATCGCTATGGAAATACTACTTTACGTATGGTAGAGGCCAAAGATGGCGATTTAGTTCCAATTGGTGGTCCAACATATTACAATCCGGAAACGGGTGAAATTTCTACTAAGTAACTAAGCTGTTCCTAATGTACTCAGTTTAATAACGAACACTATAGGACGTACCGGAAGGGTAGCTATGCCTTTGGTCTAATCAGATGAATGCATCTGTCCCGAATTAAACGAGTTGCTGAAAACAATAGTTACTAAAAGTATGAAATTAAACGCTTAATAAATTCCAAGTACCTAGTATATTAGTGGGGGGGGAAACGAGTGAATATTTTAATTACTGGTGGAACTAAAGGCATTGGAAAAGCGACAGCATTGAGATTTTCATCTCCTGGAGCTAACTTGTTCTTAAACTATTATCATGATGATGAGGCTGCCGAAAAAACTAAAAATGAAGTATTTGAAAAAGGTGGTACACCACATTTATTAAAATATAATGTCGGAGATTATAATGAAGTAAGTAAGATGGGGGAAGTTATTAAACAAGAAGTCGATTCCATCGATTTAATTGTTCATTGTGCAACAGGGATTGCTAGAGGAGATGCATTAGAAATTCAACCTCAAGAATGGAGACAAGCGGTTGAAGTAAGCAGTCTTTCTTTAATAGATGTTGTACGCGAATGTCGACCGCTTCTTAAACATGGATCAAGTATAATTGCGTTATCAAGCCGAGGAGCAACTCATGTTATTAACAAATATGCTGCACTTGGGACGACGAAAGCCTTTACGGAATCCATTGTACGCTATTTAGCGGTTGAATTAGCGCCATTTGGAATTAGAGCGAACATTGTTTCACCTGGTGCAATAGACACCGAGGCATTTCGCGCAATGTTTCTTGAATCCGCTGATGCCCGTTTAGAAGCAGCTGCACGAGCAAATCCAAGTGGAAGAAATATAACATTTGATGACATTACAGAAACGATTGCTTTTCTTGCGCGTCCAGAGAGCCAAATGATACAAGGGCAGATTATCGACGTTGATGGAGGACTATCTATGAAGTAGTGGCGATAACGGATAGTGGTAAATTAAATGCATCTAACATGCGGCGCTTTTGTAAATAAGTGAAAAACTATTCTGCCTAAGATTGCATTGGCGCAGAATAGTTTTTTTATTGGTAGGTCTATTTGATTTCGCTGTACCAATGCTCTTAGCAATGGCCTAATAACTATCCTTCCTGTTATGTAACGTTCAAAACCAAAAATATATCATCTACTAAATAAGTAGACATAGAAACGCCTTGTGAGTTTTAGTTTGATATCTAAGTTTTACGTGTAGTTTATTTCTGGGTTTTACACCTATTTTATTCATGAGCTATTAAGGCACCTCCTACTTTTCCTACTTGCAATATACATTCTAACTTTATATACTGTTACTAGTACCAAGTGCTAATCCGGAAGGTGAAACTATTGCGTAAGCCTAAAAAGGAAAGACAACAGCTGCTCGAGGAATTATTAGATGAGAATCCGTTTTTAACTGATGAAGAGCTTTCGGTCCATTTTTATGTGAGTGTCCAAACAATTCGACTGGACAGACTGGAATGCGGGATACCGGAACTTCGTGAACGTTTAAAAAATGTCGCTTCTCGAACGATGACGGGCGAAGTTAAATCATTGCAATCTGATGAAGTAATAGGTGACATTATTGATATGAAATTAGATGAAAGTGCGCTATCTATATTTGATGTGACGACTGATCATGTGTTCCAACGCAACGGGATTGCTAGGGGACATCATCTTTTTGCTCAAGCTAATTCGCTTGCAGTAGCGGTCATGGATGATGATCTCGCTTTAACGGTCAAGTCCCAAATCCATTTTTTGAAACCGGTGAAGGCTGGTAGTCGTGTAGTTGCACGTGCTGAAGTGAAAAAAGAAAGTTCAATGGAAAATAGAACGCTTGTTGAGGTCGTCTCGAAAGTTGGAGATGAAACCGTTTTTACAGGTGAATTTTACATGTACCGAATGACGGATGAAAAGCAGGAGGAAATAAAATGATCATAGCAGTAGATGGAATGGGCGGAGATCACGCTCCTGGTGAAATTATTGCTGGAGCACTTGAAAGTCTAACTACTTTCGATGATATACATATACATATATTTGGTGATGAACAAGCCATGGGCCCTTATTTAAAGGAGCATGAACGCTTAAAAGTGATTCATTGTTCAGAGAGAATTGAAGCAGAAGACGAACCTGTACGAGCGATTCGTAGAAAAAAAGATGCTTCGATGGTTCGTATGGCACAAGCAGTAAAAGATGGTGAAGCTGATGCTGGTGTATCTGCAGGAAATACGGGGGCACTCATGGCTGCCGGACTATTTATTGTCAATCGAATTGAAGGGATTGAGCGCCCTGCTTTAGCCCCAACACTTCCGACAATTGACGGTAAAGGTTTTGTTATGCTAGACCTAGGTGCAAATGCTGATGCTAAGCCAACACATCTAAGCCAGTATGCGATAATGGGAAGCATTTACGCAGAGAAAGTTAGGGGCATAGACAATCCTCGAGTTGGGTTATTGAATATTGGAACGGAAGAAGGAAAAGGCAATGAGCTTACTAGAGCTGCATACGATCTTCTTTCCGAGTTGCCGATTAATTTTATTGGTAATGTAGAATCTAGGGATTTACTAAATGGAATCGCTGATGTTGTTGTAACAGATGGTTTTACAGGAAATATGGTCTTAAAAACAATCGAAGGAACTGCTTCAAGCTTTTTTACTATGTTGAAAGAGGTCTATAGTTCCTCAATGAAATCTAAAATCTCAGCAGCCCTTGTAAAAGATGATTTACGTGGCCTGAAAAAGAAAATGGATTACACAGAGTATGGTGGGGCTGGCCTTTTTGGATTAAATGCACCGATTATTAAAGCGCATGGTTCGTCCAATGCAAATGCAATTTTGAACGCGATTCGACAAGCGAGAACGATGGTAACTTATGATGTTTGTGGAACAATTCGCGAAACGATTGGAAAGGGGCAAGCAGAATGACGAAAGTCGCATTTATTTTTCCGGGACAAGGTTCACAGTCTGTTGGAATGGGAAAAGAATTAGCTGAAAAGTACGTGGAGAGCATGAATTATTTACACAATGCAGATCAAGTACTTGAATTTTCGCTAAGTAAGTTAATTACAGAAGGCCCTCAAGAAGAATTGACGTTAACATACAACGCTCAACCTGCACTTTTAACTGTCGGTACAATGATTGCTTCCAAACTCATCGCAGAAGGAATTACTCCCAACTTTACTGCGGGGCACAGCCTCGGGGAATATACAGCTTTGGTTGTTTCTGGTGTAATGTCGTTTGAAGAAGGAGTTTCAGTAGTACATAAACGTGGGTTGTTTATGAACGATGCAGTGCCTGCCGGTGAAGGTGCTATGGCTGCAATCCTAGGATTAGATAACGACAAAGTGAAAGAAATCACAGATTTGATAACAGCACAAGGAAACGCAGTTCAACCTGCAAACTTGAACTGCCCAGGTCAAATTGTGATTTCAGGAACAAAAGCAGGGGTAGATCAAGCTTGTATTGATTTAAAAGATGCAGGAGCAAGGCGTGCGATACCTCTTGATGTCAGTGGACCTTTTCATTCGTCACTTATGGAACCAGCAGCACAACAACTAAGTGATGCTTTGGATGAAGTAAACATGAACAATGCGACAATTCCAGTAGTAGCGAACGTTAATGCCTCTGTTGTAACTGATCATCTTAAAATTAAAAATCAGCTGGTAGAACAGTTATATTCTCCCGTACTTTGGGAAGATTCAGTACGGATATTAATTGACCAAGGTGTTACTCATTTTGTAGAATGCGGTCCTGGAAAAGTATTAAGCGGTCTCGTTAAAAAAATAGATCGGAAAGTAAACGTTTATTCAGCTTTTGATGAAAAGACAATTCAAGAAGTTATTGAAGCGTCGAAAGGATGGTCAGTATGAGCAGATTCAAAGGAACTTCAGCTATTGTAACAGGAGCATCACGTGGAATTGGCCGTGAAATTGCATTACAACTTGCTAAAGAAGGTATCCGTGTAGCAGTTAACTATAGCGGAAGTAAAGATAAAGCAGATGAAGTGGTTGAACTAATTACTGCAGCTGGCGGAGAAGCATTTGCAATTCAAGCAGATGTGTCAGATTCGGACAGCGTGAAAAACATGATTGATAAGACGTTAGAAGCATTTGGTTCAATTGATATGCTTGTCAATAACGCGGGAATCACAAGGGATAATTTATTAATGCGCATGAAAGAAGACGAGTGGGATGATGTAATTAACATTAACTTAAAGGGTGTCTTTCTTTGTACAAAAGCGGTCACAAGGCAGATGATGAGACAACGTGCTGGAAAAATAGTTAACGTAGCGTCAATTGTTGGTGTTTCTGGAAATCCGGGACAAGCAAATTACGTTGCTGCAAAAGCGGGAGTTATTGGATTTACCAAAACTGCTGCAAAAGAATTATCTGCTAGAAACATTTACGTCAATGCCGTCGCGCCTGGTTTTATTACAACAGATATGACGGATGCATTAAGTGAAGATGTGAAAGAGCAAATGCTTTCGGTTATCCCGTTAGGTAAACTGGGAAGCCCTGAAAATGTGGCTAAGACCGTGCTATTTTTACTCTCAGAAGATGCTGACTATATAACAGGTCAAACGATTCATGTAGACGGCGGAATGGTCATGTAGTATTATCTTTAACGTAAACCATCGAGGGGAGGTGACAAATTTGTCTACAGTACTTGAACGTGTAACTAAAGTAATCGTCGACCGCCTTGGCGTCGATGAAAGTGAAATTAAAATGGAAGCTTCTTTCCGCGATGATCTAGGCGCTGACTCTCTAGATGTTGTTGAACTTGTTATGGAATTAGAAGACGAATTCGATATGGAGATTTCTGACGATGACGCAGAAAAAATCGGAACTGTTGGTGATGCAGTTTCATATATCGAAACAAAAGTGAACTAATCGAAAAAACTATGTAAGTTGAATATATTGTTACGTATATTATCTATGTAAAGGTGTTAAACTGGGTATGCTTAATTGGTAAGACTAGTGATAGCTTTTTACTAGGCTAATCGTGGAATATATTCCTGTGCACCCTTTATAAGTTAGATGAAATTCTTTATTTCAACCTTTATAGTATTTTTTTCGTACCACTTTAAAAGCTTACCGGTTGAGACACTTTCATCCTTTCACTTGAAAGGTATAGAAAGCGTCTCTTTTCCGTTTTGCAGGAATTCATTCAAAAGGTTAAAATATAATCTATCATGAATTGAGAGGCAGGATTGGTAATGACGAGTAAACGCAGTAAAGGAAAACCCACACAAGCGCTCCTTCCAATAGCAGCGCGAAATCGATTTAGTGAATTGCAGCAAAAACTTACGATTACATTTAAAAATAGTTCATTGCTATACAATGCGTTCACCCATTCATCTTATGTGAATGAACATAGAAGAAAAAACTTTACAGATAATGAAAGGTTAGAGTTTTTGGGGGATGCAGTTCTTGAACTCGGCGTATCTCGATTTCTCTATTCAACGGAACCTGGAATGAGTGAAGGAGAATTAACGAAACTAAGAGCTGCAGTTGTTTGCGAACCTGCGCTTGTGAAGTTTGCAAATGAACTTGAGTTTGGTCGTTATGTACTTCTAGGTAAGGGAGAAGAACAAACGGGCGGTAGAATGCGACCTGCACTTCTAGCGGATGTGTTTGAGGCATTTATTGGGGCCTTGTATATAGACCAAGGTATGGAAGAAGTTATTAAGTTTCTTGAAAAGGTAGTTTTTCCAAAAATTACACTCGGTGCTTTTTCGCATGTGATGGACTATAAAAGTAGATTGCAAGAAATCGTCCAACAAACGAATAGTGGGCAACTTCACTATGAAGTTATCGAAGAAAAAGGTCCTGCACATGCGAAAGTGTTTGTTACCGCTGTTCTATTGGGGAGTACAGAACTAGGAAAAGGTAGCGGGAAATCGAAAAAAGAAGCAGAACAGGAAGCCGCCCGTCACGCAATCCAAGAATTAAAGAGGCAACAGTCTGAAGGGGAGAATTAACAGTGTTTCTTAAAAGACTTGAAATTATAGGGTTCAAATCTTTTGCAGAGCGAATTGGAATTGATTTTGTCCCTGGAGTTACAGCAATCGTTGGTCCAAATGGAAGTGGGAAAAGCAATGTTGCGGATGCAATTCGCTGGGTTCTTGGCGAGCAATCAGCTAAATCACTCCGAGGATCGAAAATGGAAGATGTTATTTTTGCAGGCAGTGATTCTAGGAAATCGCTTAATTTTGCAGAGGTTACGCTCATTCTTGATAATACAAAAGGACTTTTCCCGTTAGATTATACTGAAATCAGCGTCAGTCGACGTGTCTTTCGTTCAGGCGAAAGTGTTTATTTATTAAATGGCCAACAGTGTCGTTTGAAGGATATAAATGATGTTTTTATAGACTCAGGTCTTGGCAAAGAAGCTTTTTCGATTATTTCACAAGGACGCGTAGACGAAATTTTAAATAGTCGTCCAGAAGATCGGCGGAGTATTTTTGATGAGGCTGCTGGCGTTTTAAAATATAGAACGAGAAAGAAGAAGGCTGAACATAAACTCTTTGAAACTGCAGATAATTTAGATCGTGTTCTTGATATTCTAAAAGAACTAGAAACGAGAATGGGACCACTTAAAAAAAATGCGGAAGCCGCCGAAAAACATAGCTCACTTTCTGAAGAAATGCATGAAGCAGATAGTACCTTGTTAAATTATGACGCACAAAAACTGCAAGTTGAAATCAAAGAGAAAATGAACGAAGCTCAGAAGTTTCAGCAGACAAATGATGACCTGAAAAAGACAATTGATAGAGCGGAAGAGGAATCAGAGCAATTAAGAGCCCAGCTATCTTCTGTAGATACGAAATTAGATGAATTGCAAAAGAAATTGCTAGAAGTGAGTTCGGAATCAGAAAAGTGGGAGGGAAGACGATTACTTTCCGCTGAAAAAAGGCGAAATGCAGATCAACAACTCGAAAGAATTCAAGGTGAGCTTGATGCTACATTGAAAGAGCAAGAAATTCTTTCAGTGCGCCTGCAAACCGCTTTGGATAACTTAGGAGTTACTAAAGAAAATTATGAAAAAGTTTCAGTTGAAATTGATGATATTTCCCACATATTAAAAAGGTCAGTGAAAGAAACGGAACACGAAATTGAAGAATTGAAATCCCAATATATTGATCGATTGAACGAAGAAGCAACTGTACGTAATGATTTGAAGCATTTAGAAGAAAGACTTGAAGGTGAAAAATCTTCGTCTGAAAAAATGTTGCATCAGACACAATCGTTAAAAGAACATCTTCGAGAACTTTCATCTGATAGAAAAGCGAGAGAAAGCTCATTAATCGAACTAAAACAAACGATGAAAGAAGCAGAGTTGAATCATGTTCAATCGACAAAAGAGTTACGAGAAGCTGAAGCAAATTTAAAGGAGAAGCAAGAACTATTACAAAAAGCATTGAATAAGCAGTATGAAATGCAAGGTCGTATGAAAGCACTTCAAAGTATGGAGGCCGATTTTTCTGGATTCTATTCGGGTGTAAAAGAAGTTTTGATCGCCACTAAGTCTGGAAAGCTTAGGGGAATAAATGGTGCGGTAGCTGAACTCCTATCTGTTGATGGCCCCTATGTAAAAGCTGTTGAGACAGCACTCGGTGGGGCAATGCAACATGTTGTTACTTCAACTGAGGGAGAAGCACGTAAAGCAATTGCCTATTTAAAATCAAGAAATGCAGGTAGGGCGACGTTTCTACCTCTTGATGTTATTAAGCCAAGAAGAATACCGGTTTCAACACTTCAAATAGTTGAAAGACATCCGGATTTTGTAGGGACTGGAGATAGTCTTGTTAGCTCGGACGCTGCTTATCAAACAATTACTGAAAACCTGCTTGGAAATGTACTTGTAGCCTCTTCATTATCTGGAGCTAGTGAAATAGCGAAATCTATAGGGTATCGTTTCCGGGTCGTGACAACGGATGGCGATATTGTCAATGCCGGTGGGTCTCTTACAGGAGGCGGTGTTAAAGGGCAAGCTTCTGTATTTACAAGAAAAGCAGAATTAGAAACTTTGAGAGGTCAACTTGTTCAGATTGCTTCATCTATTGAACGTGGATCAAAAATGATAGGTGATACCAAAATGTCTGTTTCTAAACGGATGCAAGAGACGGAAAGAATTAGGAGTTTATTCGCAACACTTCAACATGAAGCAACTTCAGGAGAGTCACGAATTAGAGAAATGGATATTACTATCCGCACAGTTGAAAGTGAAATTAATTCGGCAGAACTAGGGAGAAAAGGTTCCGAAAATACAGGGACAGCATTAATTGAAAAGAAAAAAGAGTTACATGATCGCCACGTTCTGATAAAGGAAACGCTTGAAAAGTTGAAAGTGGAAGTGGAAACACTTGAGCGATTAGCTGCTAACTGGCGTAAAGAAGAAGCTGCATTAATTAACCAACGAACGGAGTTGCGTGAAAAAGCTGCAGTACTTCGCGAACAAAAAAACCATCAGGAATCTTCAATAACTGATTTGAAACAGACGATTGAAGGAAACAAGAGGAAACTAATTTTATTAAATGAAGAAAAAAGCTATTTCGCTGGAAGTGATGAGGGCGGACAGCTTACTTCACAAGAAATACTTGATCGGATTGAAGTTGCTAAAAAAGACAAAGATAAAACAGCCGAAAAAATAGCGAGAAATAGAGAACGACGCATAGAATTAGTTAAATCTACTGAGGAAAAGGTAGTTAAGCTAAGAAATATACGTGAAGCGATGGACAAATCAAATCGTGCATTGAATGAAGTGACAGTCGGGTTGTCACGACTGGAAGTGAAATTTGAATCTATAACTTCTCGGTTGCTAAATGAATACGGACTATATCCTGATGCCGGGGCGATTGTTAAATTCGATGAGAAAGCTACTAGAGAAAAACTTTCTGAACTCAAGCAAGAATTGTCAGCAATTGGAGTCGTTAACCCGAGTGCAATCGCCGAATTCGCGGAAGTTTCAGAGAGACATGAGTTTTTAACAGAGCAACGGAATGACTTACTCAACGCTAAAAATACACTTCAAGAAGCGATGTCTGAAATGGATGCAGAAATGACGGCACGTTTTTCTTCAACATTTGATGCGGTACAAAGTAGATTCCGAAGTGTATTTAAAGAAATGTTTGGTGGTGGAGATGCTGATTTAATCCTAACCCAACCGAATAAATTACTTGAAACTGGAGTAGATATTGTTGCACGACCACCTGGGAAAAAACTACAGAATCTAAGCCTGTTGTCAGGTGGAGAACGGGCTCTTACAGCTATATCGCTGTTGTTTTCGATCATCGAAGTAAGACCAGTTCCATTTTGTATACTTGACGAAGTAGAGGCGGCACTCGATGAAGCGAATGTCAATCGCTTTAGTAAATACTTAAATAGGTTTTCAGAAAACACGCAGTTCATTGTTGTTACTCATAGAAAAGGAACAATGGAAGGTGCAGACGTCCTCTATGGGATTACGATGCAAGAGTCAGGTGTTTCTAAACTTATTTCGGTCAAAATATCAGAGGTTCCAGCAGAGGCAATGGTGTAATTAGATTAGTAAAGGGAGCGAATAGGTATGTCTTTTTTTAGAAAAATAAAAGAAAAAATTACGGGCGGAAATGAATCCGTAACAGAGAAGTTTAAAGATGGATTGGCTAAGACACGAAACCAGTTTACTTCAAAAGTAAATGATCTTGTAGCTCGATTTAGAGAGATTGATGAAGAGTTTTTTGAAGAACTAGAAGAACTTCTTCTTCAGGCTGATGTTGGATTTGAAACGGTAATGGAGCTTATTGATCAGCTTAAACTCGAAGTACAAAGGAAAAACATCAAAGACACAGCTGGAATACAATCCGTCATCTCTGAGAAGTTAGTGGAGATTTATGAATCTGGTGAAGAAGTTAATGTCGATTTGAATATTCAAGAAGGCGAATTGACTGTAATTCTTATGGTTGGAGTGAACGGGGTTGGGAAAACAACAACGATTGGTAAGTTGGCTTCTCGTCTGATGAAAGAAGGTAAAACTGTTATGCTTGCCGCGGGGGATACGTTTCGTGCTGGGGCGATTGATCAGCTTGTCGTTTGGGGTGATCGAGCAGGTGTCGAAGTCATCCGTCAATCTGAGGGGTCTGATCCTGCGGCAGTCATGTATGATGCAATTCATGCGGCTAAAAACAGGAAAGTAGATGTGCTAATTTGTGATACAGCTGGAAGACTTCAAAATAAAGTCAACTTGATGAATGAATTACAAAAAGTTCATCGTGTCATTAGTAAAGAAGTGGAAGGTGCTCCCCATGAAGTACTTCTTGCACTTGATGCTACGACAGGTCAGAATGCACTTGTTCAGGCTCAGACATTCCAGGAAGCTACAAACGTTACTGGAATTGTACTGACCAAACTTGATGGAACAGCTAAGGGTGGAATCGTCCTTGCAATTCGTAACAAATTAAATATTCCTGTAAAATTTGTGGGCCTTGGAGAAGGGGTAGATGATTTACAACCATTTGATCCTGAGAAGTATGTTTATGGCCTTTTTGCTGATGGTCTGGAGCAAGAATCAGACGAGTTAGACAAGTAAAATCACTTGACGGCTTTTCGCCTTCATACTATGATGTCAGTTATAGAAGTCAATTAAGGGGGAAAACGGATGGCGCTATTAAAAACAACACGCATAAACTTCCTCTTTGATTTTTATCAATCGCTATTGACTGATAAACAAAGACTTTACATGAATTTATATTACCTAGAGGATCACTCCCTAGGAGAAATTGCCGGGGAATTTGGAGTATCAAGGCAAGCGGTTTATGATAACGTTCGTAGAACTGAAATGATGCTTGAAAGTTATGAAGTTAAATTAAATTTATTCACAAAATTTCAAGAGCGTATGATCATTGTTGAGAAGTTAGAAGAATTAATAACTGGTACTGACGAGCAATCGGAAAAGATGAAAAACTTGTTGGTCGCATTAAAAGAATTTGATTAGGAGGCGACAAGCATGGCGTTTGAAGGGTTAGCCGAGCGGCTGCAAGGTACACTTCAGAAGATTAAGGGTAAAGGGTTAATAAACGAAGCTGACGTCAAAGAAATGATGCGTGAAGTTCGCTTCGCCCTTATCGAAGCGGATGTTAACTTAAAAGTTGTTAAAGAGTTTGTTAAAACAGTTAGCGAACGCGCTGTTGGACAAGAGGTTATGAAAAGTTTAACCCCTGGACAGCAAGTTGTGAAAATTGTTAAAGACGAACTAACGAATCTAATGGGTGTGGAACAATCCCAAATCCAATTTGCGAGAAAAGCGCCAACGATTATTATGATGGTTGGTTTGCAAGGTGCAGGAAAAACGACGACTACTGGGAAGCTCTCAGCACTTCTACGGAAACGCCACAACAAGAGCCCACTTCTGGTCGCAGCAGATGTTTATCGTCCAGCTGCAATACAGCAACTTGAAACAATTGGGAAGCAACTAACTATTCCTGTATTTTCAAAGGGGACAGATATTTCACCTGTTGAGATCGTCAAGCAGGCTCTTGTTGAAGCGGAAAAGGAACATAATGATGTTCTCATTATCGATACTGCAGGACGTCTCCACGTGGACGAGGAGCTCATGCAGGAACTAGCAGACATTAGGGACCTAACAAGCCCGGACGAGGTATTTCTAGTCGTTGACGCGATGACAGGTCAAGATGCGGTTAATGTTGCGAAAAACTTTAACGAAACAGTTGGAATTACAGGCGTCATTCTAACAAAACTTGACGGAGATACGCGTGGTGGTGCTGCGCTTTCAATTCGATCCGTAACTGATAAACCAATTAAATTTGTCGGTATGGGAGAAAAAATGGATGAGTTAGAACCTTTTCATCCTGAGCGAATGGCCTCAAGAATTCTTGGCATGGGTGACGTTATGTCCCTCATCGAAAAGGCACAAGAAAATGTTGATGAAGAAAAAGCGAAGGAACTCGAAGAAAAGTTCCGTACACAATCGTTCACTCTCGATGATTTTCTGGATCAGTTGCAACAAGTAAAGAAAATGGGGCCTCTAGATGAATTGCTTAAAATGATGCCAGGTGCCGGAAAAATCAAAGGCCTTGAAAATGCTAAAGTTGATGAAGGGCAAATGTCCCGCGTTGAAGCAGTCATCCAATCGATGACACCGACAGAACGTGTATCACCAGAAATCATCAACGCAAATCGTCGCAAACGAATTGCTAAAGGATCTGGGACAACGATACAGGACGTCAATCGCTTGCTTAAGCAATTTGAAGATATGAAGAAAATGGTTAAACAAATGTCTAACATGCAAGGCAAAGGTAAAAAGAAATCCAAAATGCCTGGTTTAGACGCATTTTTCAAGTGAAATACGGAGTTAAATATAATTAATTTTAGGGTGTTAAGAAAAAACACTTTACAAACAAACAAAACCTTGATAATATAATATCTTGTGTGAAACTATTCGGAGGTGCAATTAAAAATGGCAGTAAAAATTCGTCTTAAACGTATGGGAGCAAAGAGATCTCCTTTCTATCGTATTGTTGTAGCAGATTCAAGATCACCACGTGATGGTCGTCAAATCGTAACTGTAGGAACTTATAACCCAGTTGCAAAGCCTGCAGAGTTAAAAATTGATGAAGAGCTAGCGCTCAAATGGCTTCAGAACGGTGCTCAACCTTCTGACACAGTCCGCAACCTGTTTTCTGACCAAGGTATCATGGAAAAATTCCATAACGCTAAACACGGTAAGTAATCAGGAGGGGTGTACATGAAGCAGCTGGTCGAAACAATTGTTAAACCGTTAGTCGATTATCCGGATGATGTCCGGGTAGAGATGAATGAACAGGAAAGCAGAGTTACGTATAAACTTTCTGTAAATGCCGAAGATATGGGCAAAGTAATTGGAAAGCAAGGACGCGTTGCAAAAGCAATCCGCACTATTGTTTATTCGGCAGCAGGCAGTCACCACGGAAAAAAAGTATATGTCGATATTGTAGATTGACAAAGAAAAGGAAGGAGCTCATGTTCCTTCCTTTTCTTATTCAAAGACTATGTAAAATAACTCTGTTGATAGTAGATAAAGAATTTGTACACTCTTTTTCAAGTGGAGAGGAACGCGTGAAAAATGTCGCTTCGTCGCTTGGTGATGGCCTCCCGTAGTAAGCCCGTCAGAAAGTTCCCTGTCGGTCTTACTACTTCGGCTCACACTTGTCGCTTCTGCGCTGGATCGTGTGGATTCAAGGTTAGAGGCGTCGGGGTAATGGGACAAGAGACATTTGTACACTTGCCAGTTGATTGAAGTGGAAGACGGCGACTCCGGGAGGACAGCGGGTCAGGTGAAACAACAACGGGTTGGTCCACCGCCTGCCCTCCGGAACGCGTCAAGGAAAGATTGGGCTTTATCTTTCCGCACTTCGGGTCTGAAACGGAAATCAACAGCACTATTGTGTAATAAGCTTTATCAACATTATTATTTAACAGAGCTTATTCAAAAAAGGATGGTGGAATCGATGAATTGGTATAATGTCGGTAAGATTGTGAATACGCACGGTATCAAGGGTGAAGTACGCGTTGTTTCGTATACTGATTTTAGAGAAGAACGCTACGCAATCGGGAATAAGCTAGCACTTTTTATGCCCGATAATCCAAAGCCAATCTACTTAGTAGTGGCAACGCATAGACAACATAAAAATTTCGATTTATTAACATTTGAAAATCATCCCAATTTGACAGACGTTGAAAAATACAGGGACGGCATCATAAAGATTTCAGAAAATCAGTTAGAAGAACTTGATGAAGGTGAATTTTATTATCACGAAATATTGGGATGTACTGTTGTTACAATGGACGACGTAGTTATTGGTAAAATTACCGATATTTTAGAAACAGGCGCAAATGATGTATGGACTGTAACACCGGAAAAAGGGAAAGCGCAATATATACCTTATATTGAAGATGTAGTAAAAGAAATTGACATAGACAATAAAAAAGTTAAAATTGATCCGATTGAAGGATTGCTTTCATGATGAAAATTGATGTCCTTTCATTATTTCCAGAAATGTTTGAGGGAGTTCTTCATTCATCGATTATGAAAAAAGCACAAGTAAATGAAGCTGTAAATTTTAATGTGACAGATTTTCGTGATTACTCCACCGATAAACACCATAAAGTGGACGACTATCCTTATGGTGGAGGAGCAGGAATGGTACTAAAACCTGAGCCGCTTTTTGCTGCTGTAGAAGCTATAACAAGTGAAACAGAAAAAAAACCACGTGTCATTCTCATGTGTCCCCAAGGGGAGCGATTTACGCAAAAGAAAGCAGAAGAACTTGCAGCTGAAGAACATTTGGTTTTCATTTGTGGTCATTATGAGGGATACGATGAACGCATTCGTGAAGTGTTAGTTACGGACGAGTTATCATTAGGTGACTTTGTGCTGACAGGTGGAGAGATCGCATCGATGGCTATCATTGATAGTGTAGTTCGACTCTTACCGAACGTACTTGGAAATGTGGATTCACCTGTGTTGGATTCATTTTCAACAGGTCTTCTCGAGCATCCTCAATACACACGCCCCGCTTCTTTTAAAGGCATGGAAGTTCCGGCAGTTCTTCTTTCGGGGAATCATGCAAAAATTGATCAATGGCGTGAAGAGCAATCTCTTATACGTACGTATAACAGAAGAAAAGATTTGCTCGTAAATGCTCCGCTTACCGATCATCAACGTAAACTACTTGCTAAGTTAGAAAGAGAAAATAAATAAGAAATGTATCTTGCATGAATGTCTGTATTGTGATAACATCTTCTATGTACTTCTATGTGAAAGAAGTACATACTGACCGATGTTCCGCTGCGACGAATTGTATGCAAGAGCATCTGCGGATAAGGAGAGAAAAACATGCAAAATATTATCACAGCAATTACTCAAGATCAGCTTCGTACTGATCACCCAGAATTTCGTCCAGGAGACACAGTTACTTTACACGTAAAAGTTGTTGAGGGAACGCGCGAGCGTATTCAACTCTTTGAAGGTGTAGTTATTCAACGCCGCGGTGGAGGAATTAGCGAAACGTTCACGGTTCGTAAAATCTCTAATGGTGTAGGTGTTGAGCGTACATTCCCTGTACACACGCCGAAAATTGTAAAACTTGATGTTGTACGTCGCGGTAAAGTACGTCGTGCTAAATTGTACTACCTACGTAGCCTGCGCGGTAAAGCTGCACGTATTAAAGAAATCAGAAGATAATAAATGCGTAAGCGCTCGTTCAGCTTGCGAGAGATCCGGAGGCCATCAACAAGAGGCCTCCTTTCTTTTTGCCTCAAAATTGAATAGACTGTACAATAAGAGAAGTACGATGTGGGGGGCTCTAGTTATGGAAGAAAAAAAGACTAAAAACGAAACGTGGGAATGGATTAAAGCACTCCTAATCGCTTTTGGACTCGCTGCGATTATTCGAGTATTTCTATTTACGCCGATTGTCGTAGACGGAATATCCATGATGCCGACACTTGCTGATGGTGACCGAATGGTTGTCAATAAAATTGGATACACGATTGGAGAGCCTAAACGGTTTGACATAGTTGTTTTCCATGCGGAAGTACAAAAGGATTATATTAAACGTGTCATTGGGTTACCAGGCGATGAAATTGAATATATAGATGATATGTTGTATGTAAACGGAGAACCTTTTCCGGAGCCGTATTTGGATCAATACAAAGCGGAAATACCCGACGCTCCCCTGACTGAAGACTTCAAACTTGAAGATAAAATTCAAAGCCAGACAGTTCCTGAGGGATACGTGTTTGTCATGGGAGATAATCGAAGAAAAAGCAAGGACTCTAGACATATCGGAGCAGTATCGATAGACGAGATTATTGGCAACTCAAACTTGATCTTCTGGCCGATAAAAGATTTCGGTATCGTCAAATGACGGAAGGGGATAAGAATATGACAATTCAATGGTTCCCTGGACATATGGCGAAAGCACGTAGGGAAGTAACAGAAAAACTAAAGCTAGTAGATATTGTATTTGAATTAATCGATGCACGTCTACCACTATCTTCAAGAAATCCAATGATTGATGAGGTAATCAATCAAAAGCCAAGACTACTGATTTTAAATAAAATGGACCTTGCGGATGATAAAGAAACGAAGAAATGGCTTCAATACTTTGAAGAACGAGAGATGCGAGCAATCGCCATCAATTCATTCGAAGGAAAAGGTATGCAATCTGTAATGAAAGCTGCAAAAGAAGTGCTGGAACCTAAATTGGCGCGAATGCGTTCAAGGGGCATAAGACCTGGTGCGATTCGAGCGATGATTGTCGGAATTCCTAACGTTGGTAAATCAACACTAATCAATCGTCTAGCGAAAAAGAACATCGCTAAAACGGGCAATTCTCCAGGCGTAACAAAAGCGCAACAGTGGATAAAGTTCGGTAAAGAACTTGAGTTATTGGATACGCCCGGAATCCTTTGGCCTAAATTTGAAGATAAAGAAGCTGGATATAAACTCGCTTTGACAGGTGCAATTAAAGATACGTTACTAAATATGGAAGACCTTGCAGTATACGGACTCAGTTTTCTTGAAGCTCATTATCCAAATCGTCTTCAGGAAAGATATAATTTAACTTCAGTCGAAAGCATGAGTGTTATTGATGTTTTAACAACGATTGGTGAACGTCGAAATGTTTATACAACAGGTAATGAAATTGATTTTGACAAAGTATCCGAACTTGTTGTTCGAGAAATTCGAAGCGAGCTTCTGGGGAAACTAACGTTTGACTTTGTTGACTAGTTTTCATAAATTGAATTGACCGATGCCTATGGAGAAAAATCCCCAGGTAATCGGTCTTTTATATTATAAGGGTCTAAAAAGTCCTTTCGTTACCGATATAATGGGTAAGGGATTGGATTGGTTAAATCGAGATTGCATGAAGGGTGATTGACATGAAAACAGTTAAGGAAATCTCAGATAAATTACAAAATACAATCGAACATGAACCATGGATGGATGAACTCATTCACGATGCTCGAGCAGGCGTAAAAAATGCCCTTGCTAGATGGCAACGCCAATATACCAAAAGAGATCTGATTAAGAAAGAGCACGAAGCTAAAATATCGTTTGACAGGTCCTATGCGCCGCATGAGGGTGCTTTTGTTGCGGGAGTGGATGAAGCTGGGCGCGGTCCGTTAGCGGGGCCTCTGGTGACGGCAGTCGTGATTCTGCCAGAGGATGTGCCAGAACTTATAGGGTTAGATGATTCTAAAGCTATATCGAAAGTTAATAGAGAGCAATTTGCTGAGGAAATTCGGAAAGTAGCGATTGCTTATTCAATACATATTCAGCCAATTGAACAAATAGAGTCATTAAATATATATGCAGCAACCAAAGAGTCGATGGAAACCGCTGTGAAATCGCTTGATGTCCAACCTGATTTTGTAATTGCGGATGCTATGAGTCTAAATGTAAACTGTAAAACAGCTTCGGTTGTGAAGGGAGATGCGAAGAGTTTGGCAGTTGCAGCTGCATCTATATTGGCGAAAACAACAAGGGATACAATAATGGATGAGTTACATCTGCAATATCCTGTATACAATTTCGCTAAAAATGCTGGATACGGAACGGCTGAACATTTAGATGCGTTGGCTGAATTTGGTCCGTGTATACATCATCGGAAAAGTTTTGAACCAATTAAGTCACTACTGATTGAAAGGGGTATGTAGATTGAGCTTTCCCACATTGTCCAACGCTTCAATAAATATGCCTGTGACGACCGGTGGTGGACCTCTTGTTTTGAAAGAAGGGCAAATGATTCATGGTCAGATTAAACAGTTGTTTCCTGGACAAATGGCAGAAATTCAAATTGGTAACCAAAAATTACATGCGAAGCTTGAAGTCCCGATGAAAGCAGGCGATTCATACTATTTTCAAGTGAATTCTGTCAAACCTGAATTGCAGCTAAAGATTATATCTGGTCCATTAGAATCATCGGAAGCACAACCGCGCCAGTTAACGAGACTAATGGATGCGATGCAATTACCTAAATCAACGGAAATGAAGGAACTTCTTTCGTTCGTTCTTAAAAATAAAACTCCAATTACAAGAGAAGCGCTACTGCAAGCCGAGATGTTATTAAAAACGGTTCCGCCATCATCACGTGCGGAAGCTCTCTCTACTTTAGAGAAAATAATCGAACTAAAATTGCCACTATCAGAAACAGTTTTCCGCTCCCTAATTGGTGTCGAATCAAAAGAAGGGTTACATACAGTGCTAAATGCACTGAAACTCCAATTGGGAAAAGACACGTCGATACCTTTGCAACTGAAAGAATCGATACTTGCGTCGCTTGGTAATGTTGATAAACCATTTGTTGAGGCGACAGGTAGAATGATCCTTAGTCAATCTTTATTGACGTTGCTGAATCCGACAGAAAGTGTCGATTCACGCTTTGCATCCGTTCAATTATTAAAGAGTGCAAACCTTCTACCTCAACAAGCATCATTAGCCAATGTTCAACAAATTTTAACAGCACTTTTGACAGAAGGAAGTGCGCTAGCGGATGCAAAGCACTCAAATATGCAATCGTTGTTAAAGGAAATAAGTGTAGCTCCGGAAAGTACAGTAAAGGGGTTGCGTTCTCAGATGACAGGATTGATTGCATCTGATACGACTAATAGTCCTGGAAATAAGGAAATACTTAATTCGCTTATTGATCGCGCATCAAGTACTACTCAATTTGTTCGCGATTTTGGACAAGCGCTCGCCCGGATTACTGCGGAGAATGTAATCGCTTCACCGTTCGCACATGTAACGCAGCAAAGAGAAACGGGGGACCAACTTCTTCGCTTAATTGCCCAGCAGAATCAACCTGCAGTACTTGAAAAATTAGCCTTATTAGTTCGCAACGCGGAGCAGTCTAACAATCCTGTTATCCAGGCGCAAGTACGAAACGCTGAGGTGGCAGTCGCAACTGCAATAGACGGTAATGCAGTTAAGGAAGCGATTCAGTTGGTTGTACGATCGCTAGGTATGAATTACGAGGCAGGAATGTTGAATAGGGATGCTAACCTCACACAACTCACGGATTCATTGAAGCCTCAGTTGATAGCTTTGATGCATGATAGCTCAGTATCACAAGCGGTAAGAGACAGTGCAGAGGTCGTTGTTACTAGGCTGAATGGTCCGCTTTTGGCATCAGGAGAAACAGGCGTTCAACATCAACTAGTTATGCAAGTTCCCTTGGATTTTTTCGGGAAACGTATTGACGCGACTTTGCAATGGACCGGTAGAATGAAAGAGGATGGTAAAATTGACTCGGATTTTGCCAGAATTCTTTTCTATTTGGATCTACATTCACTAAATCAGACAATTATCGATATGCAAGTACAAAATCGGATAGTGACTGTGACTATCTTTAACGCAGACGCAAACTTAAAAGTAATCGGTTTGCCAATTCAAGAATCATTGAAAAAAGGTTTGGAAGCTACGGGCTATAAACTATCAGGTGTGTTTTTCAAAGAGTACCAAGAAGAGCAGGTTATTGAGACAACAAGGAATCAAGGGGTAGTGAGCGATCAAGGAGTGGATTTTCGCATATGAAAAATGAACGGCATATACGTAAAGAGGCGGTCGCACTTTCCTATGATCCGAGTTCAAACAATGCGCCAAAGGTCGTTGCAAAGGGAAAAGGAAAGATTGCAGAAAACATTATGGAAAAAGCAAAGAAATACGATATACCGATTCAAGAAGACCCTAGCTTAATAGAAATACTGGGGCAACTAAACATTGATGAATCAATACCTGAAGAATTATATAAAGCAGTATCAGAAGTGTTTGCCTATATTTATCATGTCGATAAAGAACACGCTCTTAGGAAAACGACAAAGTAACGTGATGCATTTTTCGACATATAAGATACAAGTGTAGACATTGTGTGACATCTTTATTACAATGGATAAGGCACTAAATAATAGAGTTACAAGTTCGATTGGAGGATGTAAGATGAATATCCATGAGTATCAAGGCAAGCAGTTGTTAAGAGATTACGGGGTAGCTGTTTCTACAGGAATAGTTGCATTTTCTCCTGAAGAGGCTGTTAAAGCCGCGAAACAACTTACACCAGGTGTATACGTTGTAAAAGCACAAATCCATGCAGGTGGACGAGGTAAAGCAGGCGGAGTCAAAATTGCAAAAACTTTTGATGAAGTTCAAGCTTATGCAAAAGAATTGCTTGGTAAGATTCTTGTAACAGAGCAAACAGGTCCTGAAGGTAAAGAAGTTAAGCGACTTCTTATCGAAGAAGGGTCAAATATCGAGAAGGAATACTATATTGGTCTTGTTCTCGATAGCGCAACAGACCGTGTAACATTGATGGGTTCTGAAGAAGGTGGAGTAGATATTGAAGCAGTTGCTGAAGCTACGCCAGAAAAAATCTTCAAAGAAATCATTGATCCAGTAGTTGGATTAACTGGATTCCAAGCTCGTCGTATGGCATTTAACATGAATATCCCTACGAAACTTGTAAACCAAGCAGTGAAGTTCATGTCTGGTCTTTACAAAGTATTCATTGAAAAAGACGCATCTACAGTTGAAATTAACCCATTAGCTGTTACAGCTGAAGGTGGACTTTTAGCGCTCGATGCTAAGTTTAACTTTGACGAAAGTGCGCTTTTCCGTCATAAGGACATCGTTGAGCTACGTGATTTCGACGAAGAAGATCCAAAAGAAATCGAAGCGTCGAAATATGACTTAAGTTATATTTCATTAGACGGAAATATCGGTTGTATGGTTAACGGAGCAGGATTAGCAATGGCTACGATGGATACCATTAACTATTACGGCGGATCACCCGCAAACTTCCTTGACGTTGGGGGCGGTGCGACTGCTGAAAAAGTTACAGAAGCATTCAAAATCATTTTATCTGATGAGGCTGTTAAAGGGATTTTCGTTAACATCTTCGGCGGAATTATGAAGTGTGATGTTATTGCAGAAGGCGTAATCGCTGCTGCTAAAGAGGTTGGTCTTCAAGTACCACTAGTTGTACGTCTTGAGGGTACTAACGTTGATAAAGGTAAAGCATTATTGAATGAATCAGGACTTAATATCATCGCTGCTGGATCAATGGCGGATGGTGCACAAAAGATTGTTGAACTCGTAGGCTAAGAAAGGCAGGGACAAACGATGAGTATTTATATTAATAAAGATACAAAAGTTATCGTACAAGGAATTACCGGCGCAACAGCGCTTTTCCATACGAAAGAAATGCTTGACTACGGAACGAAAATTGTTGCGGGCGTTACTCCGGGTAAAGGCGGTACTGAAGTAGAAGGTGTTCCTGTTTTCAACACAGTTGAAGAAGCAGTAAAAGCGACTGGTGCAAACGTTTCAGTAATTTATGTACCAGCACCATTTGCAGCAGACGCAATCATGGAAGCTGTAGATGCTGACCTTGATATGGCTATCTGTATCACTGAGCATATTCCGATCTTGGATATGGTTAAAGTGAAGCGCTATATGGTTGGAAGACATACACGTCTAATGGGACCAAACTGTCCAGGTGTTATCACATCTGACGAGTGTAAGATTGGTATTATGCCAGGATACATTCATACAAAAGGTCACGTAGGTGTTGTATCTCGTTCAGGTACGCTAACATATGAAGCAGTTCATCAGTTATCACAAGCAGGAATCGGTCAAACGACTGCTGTTGGTATCGGTGGAGACCCTGTTAACGGGACAAACTTCATTGACGTTCTTAAAGAATTCAACGAAGACCCTGAAACATATGCAGTTGTTATGATTGGTGAAATCGGCGGAACTGCTGAAGAAGAAGCTGCTGAATGGATTGCTGCAAACATGAAGAAGCCAGTTGTTGGTTTCATCGGTGGACAAACAGCTCCTGAAGGTAAGCGTATGGGTCACGCAGGTGCAATTATCTCTGGTGGTAAAGGGACTGCAGCTGAGAAAATTAAAGCGTTAAACGCAGCTGGTGTTCAAACGGCTGATACTCCATCAGTAATCGGAGAAACACTAATTAAAGTAATTAAAGAACAAGGTATTTACGATCAGTGTAAAACTCATTAATATAAAAAATGCGGCGTATCTATTTGATACGCTGCTTTTTTACATAAAAAGAGGAGGCATAAATTGAAACTAACAGATGCAGAGAAGCGACTTTTAGCGCTCCATTATTTATTTCCTGTTCCCGCAAATCGCCTAAATAATCTTTACGAAATGGATCCAAACTTGGAAAGTATTCATTTATATTCAGTGAAAAAGCTTGCTGAAATACTTAAGATTCCATACGAGAAAGCAATGAAAATAAAGGCGAATCTAATTGAAAATCATACAACGCCGTATGAAGAATTATATGAACAACACCAAATTATCCCCATCCCATTTACCCACACTTTATATCCAAAACAACTGTTGACGCAAGTCGATCCCCCAGCCGTTCTTTATTCCAAAGGAAATATTAATTATTTAGTTGAACACTATAAAGTGGCTATTATTGGGTCACGAAAAGCTACAACTTATTCAAAAGAGGCAATGTCATTGATTGTTCCCCCGCTTGTGGAAAATAATCTAGTAATCGTTTCTGGGCTTGCAAAAGGAGCGGACACAATGGCTCATCATGCCGCTATTCGATATGGTGGGAAAACAATTGCTGTACTTGGACATGGGTTATTTCATCTTTATCCAAAAGAAAATCATAAATTAGCAAAGGAAATCGCTTCAAATCATCTCCTAATTACGGAATACCCTCCCTATGTAAAGCCTGAACGGTGGACTTTTCCAATGCGGAACCGTATCATTAGTGGGTTGTCAGACGCAATAGTAGTTACCGAGTCTACTTATAAAAGTGGTACCATGAGCACAGTTGAACATGCACTTGATCATGGTAAAGATGTCTATGCAGTTCCTGGTCCGGTTACATCCGAACTATCTACAGGACCAAATAGGCTTATAGATGAAGGTGCGAAGCCATTATGGAATGGTTTTCAAATCACCGAATCATTTGTAAATCGGAAAGAATTCACACAACATTGATGAAAAGTTTGCTTTTTCAAAGAATCTAGTATACATTTTGCAACAGATATTCTTTTTAGGAATAAATACGGAACCTCTATAAGGAGGACAATTTAATGGCAGATTTTCTAGTGATTGTAGAGTCCCCTGCAAAAGCGAAAACAATTGAACGCTATCTTGGGAAAAAATATATCGTCCGAGCTTCGCTTGGGCACTTACGCGATTTACCACGAAGTCAAATGGGTGTAGATACTGAAAATAACTATGAACCTAAATATATTACAATACGTGGTAAAGGTCCGATTCTTCAAGAGTTAAAAAAAGAAGCGAAAAAAGTCAAGAAAATCTATCTCGCGGCTGACCCCGACAGAGAAGGAGAAGCAATTGCTTGGCATTTAGCGAATCAGTTAGGCGTAGATATCGAATCGGATTGTCGCGTTGTATTTAATGAAATTACAAAAGACGCGATTAAAGCATCCTTTAAGAATCCTCGTCCTATTAATATGGATCTTGTAGATTCGCAGCAAGCAAGAAGAATTCTTGACAGATTAGTTGGATATAATATCAGCCCGATTTTATGGAAAAAAGTAAAGAAGGGTTTATCCGCTGGAAGAGTTCAGTCCGTAGCTTTGAGGTTAATTATTGATCGTGAAAATGAAATAAATGCGTTTGAGCCGGAAGAATATTGGAGTATTTCTGCTCGAATTCAAAAAGGTAAATCTGAATTCGATGCGACGTTTTTCGGAGAAGGTAAGAAAAAAGTAAAGTTGTCGAACAAGGAACAAGTCGATGAAGTCCTTGGGAAGTTACAAGGAGATACGTTTGACATTGATAAGGTAGTCAAAAAGGAACGAAAAAGAAATCCTGCGCTTCCATTCACTACTTCTTCATTACAACAAGAAGCCGCTCGAAAACTAAACTTCCGAGCTCGAAAAACAATGATGATTGCACAGCAATTATATGAAGGGATTAATATTGGTAAAGAAGGAAACGTAGGTCTCATAACGTACATGAGAACAGATTCTACAAGAACTTCGGATACTGTGAATGAAGAAGCAAAATCCTTCATTGAAACTATGTACGGTGAAGAATTTTTAGCGAAAGCAAAACCGGTTGCGAAGAAAAACACAAAAACACAAGATGCTCATGAGGCTGTCCGTCCAACCTCTGTTATGCGTCCACCAGCTGCAATGAAAGCTGTATTGTCACGCGACCAATTAAGGTTATATAAACTAATCTGGGAACGCTACCTTGCGAGTCAGATGGCGCCAGCGGTACTAGATACCGTTTCGGTGGACCTTGTAAATAATGGTGTAATGTTTAGGTCTACAGGTTCCCAAGTGAAGTTTCAAGGGTTTATGAAAGTATATATCGAAGGTGACGACGACAAAGAAGAAGAGAAAGATCGGATTCTGCCTCCTTTAGAAGAAGGGGAAAAAGTAAAGTATGCAGAAATAGATCCTAAGCAGCACTTCACTCAACCACCGCCGAGATATACAGAATCACGTCTTGTAAGAACGCTTGAAGAATTAGGAATAGGAAGACCTTCTACTTTTGCACCAACGTTAGACACAATCCAAAAGCGTGGGTATGTGGTCCTTGATGCGAAACGATTTATGCCTACAGAACTGGGGGGGATTGTCCACCAGGCTGTAAATGAATACTTCCCGAATATTATTGATGTTGAATTCACGGCGCAAATGGAACGTGAACTTGACGAGGTAGAAGAAGGAAGCAAAAAGTGGGTAAAAGTAATTGATGATTTCTACTTAGATTTCGAGAAGCATGTTGAATTTGCAGATGCTGAAATGGAAAAAATAGAAATCAAAGATGAACCAGCAGGCGAAGATTGTGAAAAATGTGGATTGCCAATGGTATATAAGTTGGGCCGTTATGGAAAATTCATGGCGTGTTCAGGCTTTCCAGATTGCCGAAACACAAAAGCAATCATTAAACCGATTGGTGTCACATGCCCAACTTGTAAAGAAGGCCAAGTTGTGGAAAGAAAAAGTAAAACTAGAAGAATCTTTTTCGGCTGTGATCAATACCCAGAGTGTGAGTATGTCTCATGGGACAAACCAGTTGCAAGACCGTGTCCGAAATGTGATAATAGTCTAGTTGAGAAGAAAACGAAAAAAGGTGTACATGTTCAATGTACAGAATGCGATTATAAGGAAGACGTACAATAGATTTGTGAGTCTAACCGCGAATTGAATAACGATATCGTGTATGTTTGTTTCATTACAGCTGTCGAAATATGTAGTGTTGTTTTTTAGACACAATTCGATGGGCGAGTACCGGAAAGAAATTTGGGCATTATTTGTTGTCTACGCCTAGTTACTGTGGGAAAAAGGTCTGTATAATAGAACAAGTTGATAAATCGGTCACGCTATTAGGCTAATCATCTTGATTGCGGAAAGCTTCTGAATTTTGTATAATTTAGAAGCTTTTCCTTATGGGAGTGAAGTGTGTGAGAATCGACTCTTCAATTATCCGAAATGAATATATTGCATATGTTAGACTTGAGAGAAATTTTTCGCCATTAACAGTTGCAGAATATGAAAAAGATGTAGATGAGTTTCTTCTGTTTTTAAAGACAGAAGGAATTGTTGAATTAAATGAGGTTACATATCCTGAAGCGAGGCTTTATGTAACGGTATTATACGATAATGGTTTGTCTAGGAATACAATCTCTAGAAAAATTTCCTCTATACGCTCCTTTTTCAGATTCGCTAATGCTAGATATCAAATTAATGACGCTTCTTTTAGATCCCTTCATCATCCCAAAAAGGAAGAACGACTACCTGCTTTTTTTTATGAAGAAGAAATGGAACAATTATTTTCATCTTGTGAAGGTGAGGATAAGAAGTCACTTCGGGACCGTGCGATTCTCGAATTACTCTATGCGACTGGTATTCGTGTAAGTGAATTAACATCGATAAAAATGAACGACATCGACGATCATTTAGGAATTGTATTAGTAATGGGAAAAGGAAGAAAAGAGCGCTACGTCCCATTTGGAAGTTTTGCCCAACAGGCGCTTGATTCGTATAGAACGCTGAGTCGTCCCCAATTAATGAAAAGTAAAGAACACGAAATGTTATTCGTTAATTTACGTGGAGATCCCCTCACGGATCGTGGCGTGCGTTATGTACTTAGTGCAATGGTTGAACAGGCTTCACTACATTCAAAAATATATCCACATATGATACGTCATTCGTTTGCGACACATTTACTTGCAAGCGGCGCGGATATGAGGACAGTTCAGGAACTCTTAGGGCATGCACACCTTTCTTCGACGCAAGTATATACACATATAACTAAGGAACATTTAAGGAAAACGTATATGAATACTCACCCAAGGGCATAAGGAGGATGATTTTATGGAATTCCATGCAACGACAATCTTTGCAATTCGTCATAATGGCGCTTGTGCAATGTCTGGTGATGGTCAAGTGACTGTTGGCAACTCAGTCGTCATGAAACATACTGCGAAGAAAGTCCGCAGATTATTCAACGGCAAGGTCTTAGCTGGTTTCGCAGGTTCTGTAGCAGACGCATTTACACTTTACGAGTTATTTGAAGACAAATTAACGGAGTACAATGGCAATCTTCAGCGTGCAGCAGTAGAACTTGCAAAAGAATGGCGTGGAGATCGAATACTGCGCAAACTTGAGGCGATGTTACTTGTCATGGATAGTGAACAGTTGTTGCTTGTCTCGGGCACAGGAGAAGTTATTGAACCCGATGATGGCGTGCTTGCTATAGGCTCAGGAGGGCATTACGCTCTCGCTGCAGGTCGTGCGCTCAAGAAGTATAGTGCTGATACGTTATCTGCACCTGAGATTGCTCGTGCTGCTTTAGAAACAGCTGCTGAAATATGCGTATTTACAAATGACCAGATTATTGTGGAGGTACTCTAATGATAAAAAGGCATGAATATACACCTAAAGAATTAACTGCTTATCTAGATCGATATATTATTGGTCAAGACAATGCAAAAAAAGCAGTCTCAGTTGCCATTCGGAATAGGTATAGAAGAAGTCTTCTCTCTGACGAAGAGAAAAGTGAAATTATTCCAAAAAATATTCTGATGATTGGACCAACAGGCGTAGGGAAGACTGAAATCGCAAGACGAATTGCGAAGCTTGTAAATGCTCCATTCCTTAAAGTCGAGGCTACCAAATTTACTGAAGTAGGTTATGTAGGTAGAGATGTCGAATCGATGATTAGGGATTTAGTTGAGGCAGGGGTTCGAATTGTCAGAGAAGAAAAGCGTGAATCCGTCAAAGAACAAGCTGCAAAATTGGCAGAAGAACGTATAGTTGATTATCTTGTTCCAAAAAAGAAGAAAAGTGGCGGCATGCCAAATCCATTTGAAATGCTCTTTGGTCAAAAAGCCGAAGAAGAGGAACCGGATGAAGCTGCGGAAGCTGAAGTGGCTGAAAAACGATCTACTATTGCGAACAAACTTCGCTTAGGTGAACTTGAAGAAGAGACAATTACGGTAGAAGTCACTGCGCAAGCTCCTTCACTCTATGATGCCTTTCAAGGGTCGGGTATGGAACAGATGGGAGCAAACATGCAAGATGCTATCTCCTCACTGATGCCGAAAAAAACTACTCAGCGAAACTTAAAAGTGAAGGATGCACGTTCATTTCTTGAAAGTGAAGAAGCTGATAAGTTAATTGACCATGATGAGATTGCAAGGCATGCAATAGAATTGACAGAGCAGACAGGAATTATATTCCTTGATGAAATGGATAAAATCGCCAGTAGTGGTGGTGGTAGTTCCTCTGCAGATGTATCTCGTGAAGGTGTACAACGCGATATTTTACCAATTGTAGAAGGTTCTACTGTTTCGACAAAATACGGGACGATTAAAACAGATTATATTTTATTTATAGCGGCTGGAGCTTTTCATACAGCTAAACCTTCTGATATTATCCCTGAGTTGCAAGGTCGTTTTCCAATAAGGGTTGAACTCGATAAACTTTCCAAAGCTGATTTTGAAAGAATCTTGAAAGAACCAGATTTCTCACTAATCAGGCAGTACGAAAAGTTGCTTGCTACTGAAAATGTTGTAGTTGATTTCACAGAAGAAGCGATTAGTAAAATTGCTGAAATTGCATTTGATGTGAACGATAATACTGAAAATATTGGTGCAAGACGTCTTCATACGATTTTAGAAAAGTTGTTGGAGGAATTATCTTACGAAGCTGCTGAAATCGGCCCTGCAACGATAAAAATTACACCGACATATGTCGACGAAAAACTACAAGATATCGCAAAAAACAAAGATTTGTCACAATTTATACTATAACTAAAACATTTTAGTTTATTTAATGATTGAAAACCTTTAGAATATTCTTATAACATGATCGCAACTATTTTGAGGAGGAAGAAATAATGACATTACTAGCTAGAACACGTGAAATCAACGCAATGCTACAAGAATCTGCAGGAAAACAAGTTAATTTTAAAGAGATGGCAGCTAAGTTAAGTGGAGTAATTGAGTGTAACTCATTTATTGTTAGCCGAAAAGGTAAATTACTAGGAGTAGAAATACACCAACAAATCGAAAATGACCGCATGAAAAAAATGTTCGAAGAGCGTCAGTTTCCGGAAGATTACACGAAAAGATTATTTGATGTAAATGAAACATCATCGAATTTGGACATTGATAGTGTTTATTCTGCATTCCCAGAGGAAAATAAGGAACTGTTTAAAGACGGTTTAACTACAATTGTACCTATCATTGGTGGGGGAGAACGTCTAGGTACTTTGATCCTTGCGAGAATGTCTGAAGATTTCCAGGATGATGATCTTATTCTTGCTGAATATGGTGCAACTGTAGTTGGAATGGAAATTTTACGTGAAAAATCAGAAGTTATTGAAGTAGAAGCACGAAGCAAAGCAGTTGTTCAAATGGCTATTAATTCACTTTCTTACAGTGAGCACGAAGCAATTGAACACATCTTTAAAGAACTTGATGGCAATGAAGGTTTACTTGTAGCATCGAAAATTGCCGATCGTGTAGGTATTACACGTTCTGTAATTGTTAACGCGCTTCGTAAACTTGAAAGTGCAGGAGTTATTGAATCTCGTTCGTTAGGAATGAAAGGTACTTACATCAAAGTATTGAACAATAAATTCCTAGAAGAACTTGAAAAGCAAAAATCATAAGATACGTATAATAGGCCTTCTCATTAGTTGATTTTCGACTTTGAGATGGCCTATTTTTTTTGATGAAAATTTATTACTTATGGAGTGCGTTCACAAATCTGTAATATGTATTTGGAAAAGGTAATTTGTACTGACCCTGCTATAAAATAGATACCTAAAGCATGACGTAATATTATTAATAAACAATAAGAAATGAATAGTAATCTAAAGGTAATGCAAATAAAAATTAAGAGTAATAGTTCGATAGAAATAGGAGAGTTAGAACTAGATAAGATTGTCTGATAAGGATAGACAAAGTTCTCCAAAATCCGCTACAATAGAGGTACTGTGTAAATAGGTAGTGTATAGGTTAAGGATTTCGCTATACTTAAAAAATGAAAATGAGGTGGAAACATGAATCTTTTCGGTAAGAGTATTTCAGTTCTTGAAAGTGGGTTAAATTATTCCGCAACGAAAGGGAAAGCCATCTCTCAAAATATAGCAAATATCGACACGCCAAATTATAAGGCGAAAAATGTTACCTTTCAAGATGTCTTTCGAACAACTAAAGCGAATGAATTCCAAGCATATAAAACGGATAGTCGACATATTGATTTTGAAAGTCGAGGAACACAATCAAACGCGTTTAGTTATTCAAATCTAAACTTTCGACATAATGGTAACGGTGTCGACATGGATAAGCAACAAGCTGATCTAGCTGCAAACCAAATTTATTACAATGCAGTGGTTGATCGTCTAAACGGGAAATTCAATTCTCTGCAAAATGTAATTAAAGGAGGTCGCTAATCATCTCTATATTCCACAGTTTAAACATATCCACTTCAGCTCTGACTGCACAACGACTCCGAATGGATGTCATCTCATCTAACATGGCAAATGTCGATACGACTCGAGGGAAAATGGTGGATGGGGAATGGCAACCTTACAGACGCAAAGTAGTTTCATTTGCTCCTCGTGAAGGCCAATTTTCATCCATGTTAAATATAGCAATGGGAAAAACAACTAAAAACTCTGTAGGAAATGGTGTGGAGGTTTCTCGAATCAGCGAAGATACTGACACGCCTTTTAAACTTGTCTTCGATCCAGAACACCCCGATGCAAATGAGCAAGGTTATGTTGCTATGCCAAATGTTGACCCACTTAGGGAAATGGTTGATTTAATGTCTGCTACAAGATCTTATGAGGCGAATATAACAGTACTCAATGCGAACAAGTCAATGTTAATGAAGGCATTAGAAATTGGGAAATAACGAATCCAAAAGAAAAGGAGTTGTGCTAAATGGCCATTCAATCACTTTCAAATAGTTTGCCTATCGCAAATTTAACAAATTCTGAAAATCAAGTGAAACCAACATCATATGAGGCTCAGCAAAAGTTCGGTGCATATTTAAAAGATGCACTCAATAGTGTAAATACACAACAAATACAATCGGATACTTTGACGCAAAAGCTTGTAATGGGAGAAAATGTGGACCTTCATGAAGTAATGGTTGCGGCACAAAAAGCTTCAATTAGTCTGAATGCTACGATGGAAATGAGAAATAAAGTTATTGAAGCTTATCAGGAAATCATTCGGATGCCTGTTTAATTTATTGGCTAACTTCAAACAGGTATTGAGTCTTGAATTATGGAGCGGACCGGAGGATTATGATGAATGAAAGATTTTCAAAGACTAGAGCGGATGTAATGACGTTTTGGTTAAGTCGAACAAAAAAACAAAAAAATACATATCTCGTATCTTTGCTGTCTATTTTTATAATAGCAGGAATATTGACATTTTTTTTATCAAGGACAGAGTATGTTTCATTGTATCAAGACGTGTCCTCTGCTGAAATTGGCAGAATAAAAGAACAGTTGGATAGCCAAGGTATACCTAGTAAAGTTGCGCCGGGAGGTACATCGATACTAGTCCCTAAGAAACGTGCAGATGAACTACGCGTTACACTGGCAGCTGCTGGTTTTCCCAACTCAGGAACAATCGACTACTCTTTTATCACAGACAAATCAGGTTTTGGTATGACCGATAACGAGTTTAGAGTTATGAATCTTGCAGCACTTCAAAACGAACTCGGGAACATGCTAAAAGGCATTGAAGGGGTTAAAGATGCCAATGTAATGTTGACATTGCCTACACAAAGTGTTTTTTTAAACGACACAGTTCAGCAGGCGACGGCGGCAATTGTATTGAAGACGAACCCAGGGCATCAATTTACCGAGCCGCAAATAAATGCGCTATTTAATCTAGTGTCGAAAAGTTTACCCAATCTTGCTAAAGAAGACATATCTATTATGAATCAATACTCAGAGTACTTCGACTTAACGGATGCCGATAAATTAACTGGTCCTAGTATCACAGATCAAATGGCTGTTAAAAAGTCGATAGAACGTGATATTCAAAGGCAAGTTCAGATGATGCTTGGAACGATGATGGGACAAGAGAAAGTCATAGTTTCCGTTACGACAGACATTGATTTTAAACAAGAGAACAGAGAAGAATCATTAGTCACTCCAGTCGACGAGGAAAATATGGAAGGAATTGCGCTTAGTGTCCAGCGGATTACTGAATCATTTACTGGAAATGCGCCCGTGACGGGTGGAATTCTTGAAGGACAAGACCCAACAGATAACGGAACAGGTTATATGGAGGGGGGATTCTCTAACGGCGATTATGAAAAAATTGAAGAAACGATAAATAACGAAGTAAATCGTATCAGAAAAGAAATTATTGAGAGTCCTTATAAAGTAAGGGATATAGGTATACAAGTGATGGTGGAACCTCCCGTTGCAGATGATGTAGCTTCCATGCCTGCAGAATTACAAGATGATATTGAACAAATTCTAGCAACTATTATTCGAACGTCTATTGACAAAGAAGCTGCAGGTCCACTCTCTGAGGCCGACTTAAGCGAGAAAATAGTCGTTTCGGTACAGCCGTTTAATGGTAAAGTAAGTGATTTTGAATCACCAAATTCCATAATACCTTGGTGGATATACGTTGTTGGAGGAGTTTTATTACTAATTATAGTACTTCTTGTCGTTGGTTTAATTAGAAACAAAAGACGTGCAGAGGCTGATGAAGAAAAGCTTATTATTGAAGAACAGCAACAGGTATTTGATATAGAAGATATCAATGTGGAGCTAGAGACCGAAGGTACGCTTAGAAGGAAGCAGCTTGAAAAGATGGCGAAAGATAAGCCAGAAGAATTTGCAAAGCTACTTCGTACATGGATTACCGAGGATTAACGGAGGGATAGACGTTGGTTAAAAAAGAAAAACAAATGGCAGGCAAACAAAAAGCGGCTCTATTACTCATATCTCTCGGACCTGAAGTAGCAGCTTCCATTTATAAGCATTTAAGTGAAGAGGAAGTTGAGCGACTAACCCTTGAAATCTCTGGAGTCAAAAAAGTCGATACTGTCGTTAAAGATGAAATTATCGAAGAGTTTCATAATATTGCAATTGCTCAAGATTATATTTCGCAAGGTGGAATAGGTTACGCGAAAACAGTATTAGAAAAAGCACTTGGAAAGGATCATGCACAAGCGATTATTAATCGCTTAACATCCTCATTACAAGTTCGACCTTTTGACTTTGCTAGACGTGCAGATCCAAGCCAAATTTTAAATTTTATTCAAAATGAACATCCACAAACAATTGCTTTAATTTTATCTTATCTAGAAGCACAGCAAGCGGGTATTATTTTATCATCGCTGCCTCAAGAGGTACAAGCTGATATCGCAAAAAGGATTGCCACAATGGACTCGACTTCACCAGAAGTCATTAGCGAGATCGAAGCAGTGCTCGAAAGAAAGCTATCTTCGACAGTCACGCAAGACTTTACAGAAACGGGTGGCGTCGATGCGGTTGTTCAAGTGTTAAATGGAGTAGATCGATCGACCGAGAAGACGATACTTGATGCACTTGAAATCCAAGATCCAGAGCTTGCAGAAGAAATACGTAAGCGCATGTTTGTTTTCGAGGATATTGTTACATTGGACAATCGTTCTATACAGCGAGTTATTCGTGATTGTGAAAATGAAGATCTCATATTATCACTAAAAGTGTCGAGTGAAGAAGTTCAGGAAATATTATACAAAAACATGTCGCAACGAATGGCTGAGTCATTTAAAGAAGAAATCGAAATTATGGGACCCGTTCGATTGCGTGATGTAGAAGAAGCACAATCTCGCATTGTTACAATAATTAGAAGGCTTGAAGATGCTGGTGAAATAATTATTGCCCGTGGTGGAGGGGATGATATCATTGTCTAACGTAATCCGTTCACTGAACAAAGTGGTGTACAAAGGAGAAACGCGGCAAATAGGTATTCGGAATCTGCATGTTAATCAAAAGGACAGTGCTCAACAGGAACTGACTGTTCAAGATGTTCTTGCTGAACGAGATCATTTGATGAGTGAAGCATACCGTTCCTTAGAAGAAGAAAAGCTCGCTATTGAAACTATGAGGTTAACTGCAACAGAAGATATTGCAGCTATGCATAAGGCTTGGGAAGATGAAAAGCCGAAATTAGAGCAAAAAGCATATGACGAAGGCTTTCAGACGGGATACGAAGAAGGTAGAAAAAAAGTCACTGCAGAAATGGCTACATCCGTTTCCCTTGCAAACCAAACTACTGTGCTTTCTGAAAAGAATGCCAATGAATATATCGCTGAAAAAGAGCGTGTCATTCTTGAAATCGCCATGCAATCCGCTGAACGAATTATCGGTCTAAAACTTGAAGAAGACGAGGAAATATTTTTGTCGGTAGTTCGAAGAGCAATTAAAGAAGTTCGTGAAATGAAAACAATCAAAGTATACGTGTCAACGACGTACTTTGAACTGGTTTCAAACAATCGGGATGAACTTTCAGCTATATTTCCGCCTGAAGTACCCTTCTTATTGTTTGTTAATGAAGACATTGAAGCGACAGAATGCTTTATAGAAACGAATCATGGACGAATCGTAGTCGGTATTGATGACCAATTAAATGAGTTAAGAGAACAACTTATTGAACTCTTGGAAAATGGGGGCTAACAAGCCATGAGAAAAGCGGAAGAATTGACCGAATATATACCTAAACTTAATACGTTTAAAAAATTCGGTCGTGTTGTCCGCGTCGTTGGGCTAATGATTGAATCAGAAGGTCCAGAAAGCTCAATTGGTGATGTTTGCCACATCCATTTAAATAACTCAACAAAGGAAAATTCAATAATGAAAGCCGAAGTAGTCGGCTTTAGAGAAGAGATAGTCATTTTAATGCCTTATATGAATATTCGTGATATATCAAGTGGCTGTCTCGTTGAAGGGCTCGGTAAACCGCTAGAAGTTAAAGTGGGTATGAATTTGATTGGAAAAGTTCTTGATTCGATGGGAAATCCAATGGATGGAAGTCAACTTCCTAGCGGTCTAACAACAGTTCGAACAGATCAGGATCCTCCCAATGCACTAACGCGGCCACCGATTAATGAAAAGCTTTCTGTCGGGGTCAAAGCGATTGACGGGATGTTGACTGTAGGTAAAGGCCAACGTATTGGGATATTCGCAGGTTCTGGTGTTGGAAAAAGTACATTGCTAGGAATGATTGCTCGTAATACAACTGCGGACCTAAACGTAATCGCTTTGATTGGAGAACGTGGTCGTGAAGTTAGGGAATTCATTGAACGTGACCTTGGACAAGAAGGGTTAAGTCGTACAATTGTAATCGCAACAACATCGGACCAACCAGCATTAATGAGAATAAAAGGTGCTTTTACCGCAACAGCAATCGCTGAGTATTTTAGAGATAAAGGGTTAAACGTTATGTTGATGATGGATTCTGTTACCCGGGTAGCAATGGCTCAGCGTGAAATTGGTCTTGCAGTTGGAGAACCGCCCGCAACAAGAGGCTATACGCCATCGGTCTTTGCCATTTTACCTAAGTTGTTAGAACGGACAGGGACAAATCAGTATGGATCAATCACAGCCTTTTACACAGTACTCGTCGACGGTGACGATATGAACGAACCTATCGCAGATGCAGTTAGAGGGATACTGGATGGTCATATTGTACTTGATAGAACGCTTGCAAATAAAGGTCAATACCCAGCAATAAACGTATTGAAAAGTGTTAGTCGATTAATGAACCACATAGCGGAACCGAATCATGTTCGCTCAGCAGAAAGATTAAGAGAATTGTATTATACATTCGATAAATCTGAGGATTTAATTAATATCGGTGCCTACAAAAGAGGAACATCGAAAGAAATTGATCGAGCAATAGAATACGAACCGATCATTACGAAGTTTTTAAAACAAAACTATCAAGATAATGTTCCGATTGATGAAAGTATAGAAGAACTCATCTCACTTGGTATGGGTGGTGAACAATCGTGAAGGCCTACAATTATCGATTTGAAAAAGTTCTAGCTTTTCGAGAGCAAGAAAAAGTAGAGACAGAATCCGAATATAAAAACACAGTTGATGCTTTTGAAGCGGTAGCTACTGATCTTTACGAGTTGTTAAAGCAAAAAGAGAACACAATTAGCAAGCAGCAAGCCCACCTTGAAACTGGCTCTACGATAAATGAAATTCATTATTATGTCCGTTTCATAGAGAGTTTAGAAAAAAACATTCACACGACTCAGCAAAAAGTAATTCAAGCTCGTTCTAAGATGAATTGGTATGAAGATAAATTATTGGAGCGAACAATCGAAGTCAAAAAGTTTGAAAAGATGAAAGAAAATGATCGCGAAAATTATCGTACTGAAATGGAGTATCGAGAGGCGGGTTTACTCGATGAATTATCGACATTGAAGTTCCGCGGAAGAGAAAATGGGTGGTAATGTGGCGAAAAAAGAAAAGTCCTCTGGAAAGTTCTTAACAATCATGCTCTTTGTCTTAATTCCAGTGTTAGCGGTTTCTGCAGTCCTCCTTATTATTGCGAAATTCACTGATGTGAATGTATTCGACAAAGTAAAAGAAATGACTTCTGAATTACCCTTTGTCGATGGGCAATCAAAAGACGATGGGACTGAGGGAACTGATAACTTAATACTAGAGGAACGGGTAGTGGATTTACAGGCCGAAATAAAGGAAAAAGAGGCACAGCTATTCAAACTAGAGCAGGAATTAACGCTTTCAGCAGAAGAAAAACAAGAACTAATGCTTAAGCAAGAAGAATTACTTTATGAAATCGAACTGCTGAGTTTAGAAAAGGATGATACGAAACGGAAATTTACAGAAATCGTTTCGACCTTTGAAAAGATGTCAGCAAAATCTGTAGCACCAGTAATTGTGAAAATGGATGATACCGAAGCGGTTCGTATCTTAACTAGTCTCAAGCCGGACACACTTGCTGCCGTTCTAGAAAAGATGACACCAGATGATGCAGCGAAGTATACGTCGATTATGTCAAATTGACTAGAACTTAAATAAAGTACTTTAAAGGAGGTGAAAAAATGAATATAGCAGTATCTTTAGGTGCAACTCAGACTTCACCAAATCGTTCTTTACAAGGAAACTCATCCGGGACATCGAGTTTTGGAACTGTTTTTAATAGTGTTAGGTTGGGTGAGAATCCAGGAATGCCTGTGTCTTCGCCGGATGGAACATTGGAAGAGTTGGCATCTACAATTCAGTCGATAGTCAAGGCATCGTCTATTGAAGAAGTTCAGCAAATTCTAAACGTTCAAGTGAATGGTGATACAGATTCCGATATTTCGGCAATAGAAGATTTGGAGTCATTATTTGGTGGAAATTATGGGGGAGTCATAAAGAGTATATTAACATTCCTGGAAGAAAGTGGCGCAGAAGTCAATAGTACAGAGTATATGAACGATTTCTGGTCTATGTTGAATACAATTGAAGATGTAGCACCACGATTTTTTGATACGCTTCTTGCATCTTTGCAAGGCGAAGGTAATGTCACTGCGGATCAAGCAGTAGAGGTACTGGCTTATTTAAAAATTGCTGTCCTTGAAGCCCCGAAGATGGATCTACTTACAAGTCAAGAACAACAATTATTTAGTCTTCAAAGATTTTTACTAGGTGCAAGTGAACAGCTAGAAAATAAGGTGAATGCATCATCAACGAAACGTTTGGGATCAGTAGCCTTTTTAGAAACACATCGGACAGTGAATTTTTCAGTTCATGTAGATTCTGAAAAACGAGATGCTAATCAAAGCGCCAAAGACTCATTCGTACTGAATGCAATTACAGGAACACAATTAACTGCAAAACCTGAAATATCATTTACTGAAATGGAAAATCGGGCTACTAGTCGTAATGAAGCGTTGATGAAAGAAATGCAGCAAATTTTCAACCGTTCTAATTTTGGACAAACCCCTGGAACGAACAGGCTACTTATTAAACTCTACCCAGAGCATTTAGGGCAAATTCGTATCGAATTACTACAAGTAAATGGCATCATGACTGCACGAATACTTGTTTCTACAGCCTTAGGAAAAGAAATGCTTGATAGTCAATTACATCAATTAAGGGCAGCATTTTTACAGCAAAACTTACAAGTTGAGCGAATTGATATCTCTCAAACATTACAAAATGCTTCAAGGGAAGAACGTAACCAAGAATTCAACCAACATTTTAGACGAGAGCATGAAGATTCAAATGAGCATCAAGAACAGTCCCAGGAAGAAGAAATGACGTTTCAAGAATACATGATTGAGTTGGAGGCGTAGAAATGCCTATTGAAGGACAAAAAGCTATTTCAGGTTCGGATTTTCTACTTAACAAACAACGTGACGATCGAAAGACGGGTGATGGTACGCTCGGTAAGGATGACTTCATGAAGTTACTCATTGCTCAGTTGCAAAACCAAGACCCTACGAATCCGATGAAAGATAATGAATTCATTGCACAAATGGCTCAATTTTCAGCGTTAGAGCAAACAACGAACTTAGCAAAGTCGTTTGAAAAATTTGCAGATGCTCAAAGTCAATCGCAAATGATACAATACACAAGTTTTGTTGGAAAGAATGTTCACTGGCATCAATTAAAAGTAGATGCGGGGGGCAATTCAATTACAGGTGAAGACGGCAAACTGGAAGTTGAAGAGGGTACGAATCAAATTATCTCTATAAAATACGACAATGGTGATATTAAATTCTTATTGGATAATGATAAAATCATTACACCTGGGAATATTTCAGAAGTGAAAACAGATGGTGGTGGCAATACAAACAATCTTGTTGACGCCAGTATGCTTATTGGGAAGACAGTAGGTTACACCGATGGAGAAGTTGAGAAAACAGGAAAAGTTATTGCAGTGTCTAACAAAGGTGGAAAGTTGGAGTATATTTTAGAAGGCGATATTCGTGTTGAAAGTAAAAACTTCACCACAATTAGTGCTTAAATAAGAACGGAGTGAATGTATGGATAAGATAAACCTTCATCGCATTCCATCTCAACCTCTTATTCAGCAAGCGCAATCAAAACGCGCGGTGCAAAATCCAAAACATTCGTTTTTAGAGCATTTAAACGATGCAATACAGCCAGTAGAACTAAAAGTCAGCAAGCATGCAGCAGATCGTTTAAAAGAACGTAATATTCAAATATCGGATGCGGATTGGGTAAGAGTTAAAGATATGGTGAACGATGCGAAAAACAAGGGAGTAAAAGAATCACTTGTTCTGATGGACCAAGCAGCACTCATAGTCAGTGCAAAAAATTCAACAGTAATTACAGCAATGGATCGCATGGAAGCAAAAAATCAATTATTTACAAATATTGATGGAACAATTGTACTTAGTTAATCTGGCAGGACCTTTTTAGGATGCCACGTACCGCTGACTGATAGATGCGGTACACTCAAAATCGAGAGGGGAAAATTATTTTATGTTACGCTCAATGTACTCAGGTATCTCAGGTCTACGGAACTTTCAAACGAAGTTAGATGTTATTGGAAATAATATTGCCAATGTAAATACGTACGGATTTAAAAAAGGACGTACTGTTTTTAAAGATTTGATATCACAAACAGTAGCTGGAGCATCAGGAGGTAATGATACAAGAGGAGGAGTGAACCCGAAACAAGTAGGATTAGGTTCGCAAATATCTGCAATCGATACTCTTCATACTGGAGGTTCTACACAGTTTACTGGAAATACACTAGATCTTGCCGTTGCAGGAGATGGCTTTTTCCAAGTTGGAGAAATGAGTGGAACTGCACTGGGGAATGTTCAGTATACGAGAGCTGGAAATTTTTATATGGATAAGAGTGGTCACCTAGTAGATGGTAGCGGAAAATATTTAGTTGGTGTTGGGGGAAGAGATCCATACCCTGCAGCAACAACTGACGATGCAATACCTACAGCTACACTAGGAACAAATACAAGGATATTGATACCTACAACGGCTCAAAGTATGAGTGTTGCCCAAGATGGAGCGGTGTCGTTTGTTGATGAAAATAGTAACTTAAGATATGCTGGCCACCTTGTACTCGCAAAGTTTCCAAACCCTGGAGGAATGGAGAAGGTTGGAAGTAACTATTTTCAACAGTCTCCGAACTCTGGTACAGCGTTAGTTAATATTCCGACTCAAGGTGGAATTGGGAATGTGGAATCTGGTTTCCTAGAAATGTCGAACGTTGACCTTGCGGAAGAATTCACGGAGATGATTGTCGCACAACGTGGTTTTCAAGCGAATACTAGAATTATCACTACATCTGATGAAATCTTGCAAGAGCTTGTGAATTTAAAACGATAATCTTCTTAAATTAGTATTCAAGCAACGGTATAAGATTCGCTAACATAGTTTTCACAAAAAAAGGAGGGTCGGGCCGGCTCTTTAAGCCCGGCCCCTTACATATGATACAGGTCGCAAGTTTGAATGGTAAGGTTTTCACGTTAAACGCTCTTTATATTGAAAAGGTAGAGACATTTCCCGATACTACCATTACACTTACAACGGGAACGAAGTATATCGTTCTCGATTCCGCTGATGAAGTAGTCGGTCGAATTACAGAATTTTATAAGACGGTTCAGTTGCTGTCAAATCCGCATTTCCGAGGTGAAAGAAATGAAGAATAAAGTATTAACAATTACCCTCATTATACTTGTTTGTCTTACATTGGTAGGAATAATTTTCCTTGCCTTATACTTAACTTTCAATAAAGAGGAAAAAGATACGGAACCGACAATCGATCAAATTATTGAGGCTTCCGTAGATATAGATGAAATCACTACGAATCTATCAGGTAGACAATTTATTCGAATTTCTCTAAAAATACAAACGGATAATCCAAATGCTGCCGATGAGTTGAAGAAACGTGAATTTCAAGTTAAAAATATAGTTATTCAAGAATTATCTGAAATGACGCCTCAAAATCTTGAAGGTAAAGCAGGTAAGCAGGCTTTCGAAGACTCGTTAAAGTCTTACTTGAATCCGCTTATGCAATCGGGTGAAGTGGAACGTGTGTATATTGTGTCCTATATTATTCAGTAATTATGTTTCAAGGAGGTGACCAAATGTCCGGAGATATACTTTCTCAAAATGAAATTGATGCACTGTTATCTGCATTATCAACAGGTGAAATGACCGCAGATGATATAAGAGTCGAAGAAGAAACCCGGAAGGTCAAAGTGTACGATTTTAAACGTGCCCTCCGATTTTCGAAAGATCAAATTCGAAGTTTAACAAGAATTCATGAAAACTTTGCAAGACTTCTTACTACTTACTATTCAGCACAACTTCGAACGTATGTCCAAATAAATGTAGCTTCAGTGGATCAAATTCCATTCGAAGAATTTATTCGTTCTATCCCTAATATGACGCTGATTAATATTTTTGAGGTCCCTCCACTTGACGGAAATATCTTAATGGAGGTCAATCCTAATATTGCATATTCCATGCTCAATCGGTTAATGGGCGGTGTTGAAGAAGGACCGAGTAAAGTGGATGCTTTAACCGAAATTGAAACCAAAATTTTGACGAATTTATTTGAACGGTCATTTGATAATTTACGCGAAGCATGGTCTAGTCTAATAGACATCGATCCGTTTTTAGCAGAAATGGAAGTGAATCCACAGTTCCTACAAATGATTTCGCCGAATGAAACCGTTGTAGTCATCTCATTCAATATCATAATTGGCGAATCCAGTGGGATGATTAATATTTGTATTCCACATATTGTTTTAGAGCCGATTGTTCCAAACTTATCCGTTAGCTATTGGATGCAATCAAATAAAGAAGCAACAACGCCTGAACAAAGTCAAGAAATTGAAAAACGATTAAAGAAAGCGCAGTTACCTATTATCGCAGAGCTGGGAACAGGGAAGTTAACGATAGAAGACTTTTTACATCTTCAACGTGATGATGTAATTACTCTTAATTGCAAAGTTGACGACCCATTAGTTATTAAAGTTGGCAATATTCCAAAGTTTACTGGACAACCTGGTCATCTAAGAGGCCAAATGGCAGTGCAAATTATAGAACGATTGATTGGAGGGGATGAAAATGATGAGTGATGATACATTGTCGCAAGAAGAAATCGAGGCACTTTTAAGTGGAATCTCAATGGATAGCGAAGAAGAAAGTGGGAGTCCATCTACAGGCCTCGTATCAGAAGATTACATAAGTGAATTGGAAAAAGATACACTTGGGGAAATTGGAAATATCTCTTTTGGAAGTTCCGCGACTGCATTATCAAGTCTTTTAGGTAAGAAAGTTGAAATTAATACACCTTCTATATCTATTGTGAATAATGATATAATCGAATCGGAATTTATTCATCCGTATGTTGCGATTAAAGTTAGTTATACAGCAGGTTTAAGTGGTATGAACCTTCTAGTCATTAAGCAAAGCGATGCGGCAATTATTGCAGATCTTATGTTAGGCGGCGATGGTACACAGCCTAATCAAGACTTAGGTGAAATTCACCTGAGTGCCGTTCAAGAAGCAATGAATCAGATGATGGGGTCTGCAGCGACTTCAATGTCAACTGTGTTTAATAAGAAGGTGGATATTTCACCTCCAACTATTAATCTGGTCGATATTTCTGAGGATCGTGGAAGAGAACATATACCCGATAATGAACCATTAATTAAGGTGTCATTTGATTTAAAGGTCGGGGATTTAATAGATTCTGAAATTATGCAGCTTTTACCATTGGAATTTGGAAAAGAACTTGTTGCTTCACTAATAAGTGGAGTTGGCGAAGAAGCGGCTACAGTAGCAGATGCGCCACCGACTCGAGTGCAACCAGCATTTGAAACTTCACCAGCAAGCGAACAACAAGCAATGGGACAACCAAATCGAAATCCCGAACCTCCAATTCAACAACAAGAGGCTTTTGGATTTAATGCTGAACAGCAACCTCCAACTCCAACACGCTCTGTTCAACCGCAAGTACAAGTTCAACAAGCACAATTTGCTAGCTTTGAAAGCCCGAAACTCAACCAGTCTGAAGCGCATAACTTGGACATGCTTATGGATATTCCATTACAAGTTACGGTGGAATTGGGTCGAACCCAACGATCTGTAAAAGAGATTTTGGAAATGTCTAGTGGTTCAATTATAGAGCTAGATAAACTTGCAGGAGAGCCCGTGGATATTTTAGTGAACAGCCGTCTTATTGCCAAAGGAGAAGTAGTTGTGATTGACGAAAACTTTGGTGTTCGTATTACAGATATATTGAGTCAGACGGAGAGATTGAATAATTTACGATAAAAAATAGGGGGTATTTGAGATGGGTAAACGAATTTTAATTGTAGATGACGCTGCATTTATGCGAATGATGATTAAAGATATATTAACGAAAAATAATTTTGAAGTAGTAGGTGAAGCTGCGGATGGGGCGCAAGCTATCGAAAAGTATATGGAGTTGAAACCCGATCTTGTAACGATGGACATTACAATGCCGGAAATGGATGGCATTACATCATTGAAAGCAATCAAGGAAAAAGATCCTGCAGCCGTGATTATTATGTGTTCAGCAATGGGGCAACAAGCGATGGTTATTGATGCGATTCAAGCAGGGGCAAAAGACTTTATTGTAAAGCCGTTCCAAGCAGACCGCGTTGTAGAAGCAATCGAAAAAGCATTAGGATAAGCAACGTGATGAATTTAGCAGTGGTAATAAAAAAACTTGTAGTTATTACTTTTCTACTCTCTCTATTTTGGTTATCACCAAATACAGTTGCCCAAGCAAGTCCTGAAGACAGCATATTTGATTGTTTCGAAAGTGGAAAAGATTGCGAGAAGGTTGAAACTCCAGCCGTCGATGAAAAACCAGTTGAAACAACTAAGGGGTTATCGGCGTGGGATTACATAAAAACTTTATTTGCTCTAATCTTTGTCATTGGCCTACTCTTTGGATTGTTAAAGTACTTCAATAAAAGAAATCGTACGTATGATAAAAATCGTATGATGAAGAACATGGGGGGTATAGCACTCGGCCAAAATAAATCCATACAACTTGTAGTTGTCGGGGATACACATTATTTAATCGGTGTTGGTGAGGATATTCGTTTGTTGAAAGAAATTACAGACCCTGAAGAACTTGAAAACTTGCGTAGTTTTTATAAAGAAAGTCAAGTAGATGGAACAAGCGGTTTGCTTGAACAACTCCTGACGAAATTGACGAAAGCTAAAAAAACAAACCCTTATCATTCAGATGAAGATAAAGATAAAGATTTTAGTCAACTCTTTAACTCGAAGCTGGGAGAGATGAAAGAGGATAGGCAAAGGCAAATTAACAGATTGACTGAAAAGGAGCGCAACAAAGATGACTGATTTCGTCGAGTTTTTTTCGGACAGTGATCCGTCTAATGTATCGACGTCCATCAAAATGATGCTCCTTTTGACTGTACTGTCAATTGCACCAGCCATACTCATTCTGATGACGTCTTTCGCGCGTATTATTATTGTTCTCTCGTTTGTTCGAACAGCACTCGCAACTCAGCAGATGCCACCAAACCAGGTTCTCGTTGGACTAGCACTGTTTCTAACATTTTTCATTATGGCACCCACATTTCAACAAGTGAATGAGAATGCGCTAACGCCATTGTTCAATGAGGAGTTAACACTTGAGGAAGCGTATGAGGAAGCTAGTATTCCCTTTAAAGAGTTTATGAGTAAACATACACGGCAGAAAGACCTCGAATTGTTCTTGAGATATAACAATGCAGAGAGGCCTGATACCATTAACGACATTCCTCTTACGATGATGGTTCCGGCATTTGCTTTAAGTGAAATCAAAACAGCTTTTCAGATGGGCTTCATGATTTTTATCCCTTTTTTGGTTATAGACATGATTGTAGCAAGTGTACTTATGTCAATGGGAATGATGATGTTACCACCGGTTATGATTTCATTACCGTTTAAAATTTTATTGTTTGTACTTGTCGATGGTTGGTATCTTATTATCAAATCATTGTTGCAAAGTTTTTAGGAGGGGTTTAAATGACAGGCGAAATCGTCATAACAGTTGCAGAACGAGCTATATCAGTTATCTTGCTAACTTCAGGGCCCCTCCTTATCCTTGCACTTGCAACGGGGCTTTCGGTTAGTATTTTCCAGGCTACTACTCAAATTCAAGAGCAAACACTAGCATTCGTTCCAAAAATAGTTGCAGTTTTAATTGGAATCATATTCTTTGGTTCATGGATGCTTTCAACGGTTACAACCTTCGCAACAGAGATATTTGAAAATCTGGTTAACTACATTGGGTGATTGAATGGAAGAACTTATCCCATCATTGACTACATACTTATTAATTCTGACACGGGTTACATCCTTTTTCGTAACGATTCCATTGTTTTCATATAAGTCGATTCCAACAACTCAACGAATTATATTTGCGGCGTTACTTGCTTGGATGTTTACTTATACGGTAGATGTACCTCCAATGGAAGTAGATGGAGCGTACTTACTGCTTGTGCTAAAAGAGGCGATTGTCGGCTTAGCTATAGGCATGATTGCATATATCGTGATGGCGGCAATTCAAGTTGCCGGAGGGTTCATCGATTTTCAGATGGGTTTTGCAATTGCTAACGTTATCGATCCACAAACTGGAGCACAGTCTCCGTTACTGGGGCAGTTTTTCAACTCACTTGCAATCTTATTATTATTAGCACTTAATGGTCATCATTTACTGCTCGACGGAATTTTTCATAGCTATCAATTAATCCCGATAGACCAAGCGTGGCCAGACTTCGGGAATGAAAGATTGGCTGAATTTGTAGTAACAACTTTTGTAGCCTCGTTTGCGATTGCGTTTCAAATGGCAATCCCAATTGTGGCAACTCTATTTCTTGTAGATGTGGCTCTCGGTATAACGGCGAGAACCGTTCCCCAATTGAATATTTTTGTAGTTGGGTTTCCGATTAAAATTGGAGTAAGTTTTTTAGTGTTGTTTACGATGATGGCAGTAATGATCGAAGTTATGAAACAGTTATTTGAGTTTATGATCATTAGTATGAGAGATATAATGGTTATCCTTGGAGGTGGCTAGACATGATGTTGCGTCTTGATCTACAATTTTTCGCGGGAGAAAAAACCGAGAAAGCCACAGAAAAGAAACGCCAAGATTCACGTAAGAAAGGGCAAGTGCTAAAAAGTCAAGATGTAACAAGCGCCATAGTTCTTTTATCGGTATTTTTATTTCTTTTTTTTGCCTCTGGGTTTATGAGAGATCGTTTCTTTCACTTTTTCACACAAACATTCACACAATATGTACCGATGAAACAGTTCGATGCTGAATCAGTCATGCTTATCTATATGGATGTGCTTATGGCAATGGCATTCATTCTATTGCCAGTCATGGCGGTTGCTATGATTGCAGCCATTGCGGGAAATTTGTTTCAGTTCGGACTCCTATTTACAGGTGAAACACTAAAGGTTGATTTGAAAAAAATAGATCCGATTAAAGGGTTAAAACGCATTTTTTCCATACGTGCCATTGTTGAACTAATGAAATCAATATTAAAAATTTCATTTATCGGTACTGTAACATTTCTTATCGTTTGGACAAACCTGGATAAGGTTTTAACGCTAGCTTTTAAAAGTCCAGGGGATATTTTATCGACGGTTGGCCAGTTGACCGCGCTGATGGGGATAGTAGCATCATTTGTTTTGCTATTCATCTCAATACTTGACTTTATTTACCAGAAGTATGACTATGAAAAAAATCTTAGAATGTCTAAGCAGGACATTAAAGATGAACATAAAAACACAGATGGGGATCCACTTATCAAATCACGCATTAAACAAAGACAAAGAGAAATGGCGATGCGTAGGATGATGCAAGAAATTCCCGATGCAGATGTAGTAATTACAAACCCTACTCATTATGCAATCGCAATAAAATATAGTGACGGAGAAATGGATGCGCCAGTTATAGTTGCAAAAGGCGTAGACTTCGTCGCACAAAAGATTAAATTGGTCGCAAATGAGCATGAAGTGGTTATGGTTGAAAATAGACCTCTTGCAAGAGCTTTATATGATGAAGTTGAAATAGGTAGTGCAGTTCCTGAAGAGTTCTTTAAAGCAATTGCAGAAATACTTGCCTATGTATATCGAATACAACGAAAAATTTAACAAGAGGGAATGAAATTCAACACCTTCTTGTTAAAGCCTCTGGATGCAATTACTCCAAGGCGAAACTGATTAAACAGAAAGAAGGGATGACATGCAGATTAAAGATATAGGCGTACTCGTGGCCGTAATTAGTATAGTCGCGATGCTAGTCATCCCACTTCCGCCATGGTTACTTAGTTTCCTAATAATCATAAACATTACAATCGCATTAATGGTATTACTGACATCTATGAATATGCAAGAAGCATTGCAGTTTTCAATCTTTCCAACTGTACTTTTGCTACTCACTGTTTTCAGACTGGGTCTGAACGTTTCAACAACCCGTGCGATTCTAAGTGAAGGAAATGCGGGTGGTGTCGTTGAAACATTTGGAACGTTTGTAACCGGTGGGAATGTTGTTGTAGGACTTGTTGTATTCACCATTTTGATTATTGTCCAGTTTATTGTAATTACGAAAGGTTCAGAGCGAGTTTCAGAAGTTGCCGCTCGTTTTACTTTAGATGCGATGCCAGGGAAACAAATGAGTATAGATGCTGATTTGAATGCCGGTATGATTTCAGAAATTGATGCACGTCAACGTAGAGAAAAGGTTAGTAACGAAGCTGATTTTTATGGAGCGATGGACGGTGCAACGAAGTTCGTTAAAGGAGACGCAATCGCAGGGATTATTATTGTTATCATAAACTTGCTTGTCGGAATGATTATTGGTGTTACGCAGATGGGTTTACCCTTTGCAGAAGCAGCGATGCTCTTTTCTTCCTTAACTGTAGGCGATGGAATTGTCAGTCAAATTCCAGCCTTATTAATTTCAACAGCTACTGGTATTGTTGTTACTCGTGCAGCTTCAGAAGGGAACTTAGGAAGCGATATAACAAAACAACTATTTGGACAGCCAAAACTACTTTATGTAGCTTCCGGAACGATATTATTACTTGGACTAGCTACACCAATTAATAACTTTCTAACACTTCCTGTTGCGGCAGGGTTAGCATTACTTGCTTACAATGGATCTAGAAAAGAGGAAGAAGATCCAGAGGAGTTACTAGAAATGGAAGAAGAAGCAGAAACGGATGGCCTGAAAAGTCCTGAGAATGTGGTGAACTTACTGAATGTCGATCCTATTGAATTTGAATTTGGTTATGGATTAATCCCCCTTGTTGATGCAACGCAGGGTGGGGATTTACTTGATCGAGTCGTGATGATTCGAAGACAGCTCGCCATTGAACTTGGTCTTGTTATTCCTGTAGTCCGGATAAGGGACAATATTCAACTTCAACCAAATGAGTATCGAATTAAAATAAAGGGCAGTGAAATGGCTAGAGGAGAACTACTTCTCGATCATTATTTAGCGATGAGTCCAGGCGGGGATGACTCGATTGAGGGGATTGACACAATCGAGCCTTCATTTGGTCTTCCTGCAAAATGGATTAGCGAAGATGTGAAAGAGGATGCAGAAATACTTGGATATACTGTCGTCGATCCTCCAAGTGTTGTTTCAACACATTTAACGGAGATAATTCGAGCTAATGCTGCAGATTTAATTGGACGGCAAGAAACAAAGCAACTCGTCGATCATGTGCATGAAACGTATCCTATTCTTGTTGATGAATTAACTCCGACACCGCTTTCCATTGGAGAAATTCAAAAAGTGCTAGCAAAACTATTAAGTGAACACGTCTCGATTCGAAATCTACCAATCATTTTTGAAACACTTGCAGATTATTCAAAGTATACATCTGATGTAGATGTACTAACGGAGTATGTAAGACAAGCCTTAGCACGGCAGATTACCAATCAATATGCAACGGGCTCGGAATCATTGAAAGTGCTGACGGTATCAGGAAAAGTCGAGAAAATGATTGCAGATAGCATTCAACAAACCGAGCAAGGAAATTATTTGTCTTTAGATCCTCAAAATTCTCAAGGGATTTTGGAATCGATTGCCCGGGAAATAGAACGAGTTGCTTTGATGGATCAGTCACCAGTCGTTCTTTGCTCACCTGCAATTCGAATGTACTTAAGACAAGTAACAGAACGATATTTCCCTCAAATTCCGGTGTTGTCTTATAATGAGTTGGAGGCTTCGATAGAAGTACAGAGTGTTGGGGTGGTGGAAATCAAATGAAGATGAAGAAGTATACAGCGGATACAATGGTAAATGCAATGAAAAAAGTTCGTGCTGATTTTGGCGATGACGCTATTATTCTAAGTTCGACTGTAGTGAAGTCAAAAGGATTTCTAGGCCTATTCAAGAAAAAAGCAATTGAAGTAGTCGCGGGGTATGATGAACCAGCCCCACGACAAGCAGAATCAATACATAACCCGATACCAAATCAGAGAGCAACCAAAGATGATTCTACATTAGAATTACAAAAAGAAATGAAAGAAATGAAAAACTTAATCAAAAAAATGCGTCCAGTTGCGGATAATTCACGCTATCCTGAGGAAATGCAAAATCTTCTCCATCATCTACACTTTCAAGGCATTTCACCTGAAGTAGTCAATCAAATAGGTGATGCTATTTTTAATCGTATGAAGGTTGAGAAAAGAGACTTTACAAAAGATGAGCAATGGGAAATTGCCCAAGAGCTACTTATAAAAGAAATAGAACATTTACCTTTCGGTGGACTTAGTTATTCCAAAAAATATATTAATGTTTTGGGGCCTACAGGAGTCGGGAAAACAACAACAATTGCTAAAATTGCGGCTCGTGCTCTACTTGAAAAGAAGAAGAAAATTGGATTTATCACAACGGATACATATCGTATTGCAGCGATTGAACAGTTACGCACATACGCCAATTTATTGCAGGCGCCTGTTGAGATTGCTTATAACAACAAAGATTTTGAAGAAGCAATTAAAAAGTTCGCCCACTTGGATCTAGTTTTTATAGACACTGCTGGACGAAATTACAAAGAGGCTAAATTTGTAGAAGACCTATCTAATCTTATTGATTTCTCACTAGAAATGGAGTCCTTTTTAGTTTTGTCGTTGACATCTAAAGAAGAAGATATGAGATCGATTATTGAGCAATTTAAAAGTTTTCCGATTGAAAAGTATATTTTCACTAAAATGGATGAAACGAGTTCAAGTGGCTCTATGTTTAATCTTATGAAACAATACAACATCGGGACTGCTTATTATACTGACGGTCAAGAAGTCCCGGAAGATATTACTGAAGCTGATGCTAAAGGATTGGCTTCACTTATTATGAAGGAGTCTCGCAATGATTGATCAGGCAGAGACATTAAGACTTCAGATGATGAAAATCCAAGGGAAGTTAGCACGGTCAATTGCTGTTGTAAGCGGAAAAGGTGGCGTTGGAAAATCTAATTTTTCAACAAACTTTGCATATGCACTTCATTCTCGAGGTCAAAAGGTACTCATTATAGACATGGATATAGGTATGGGAAATATTCATATTCTACTTGGAAAGACACCGAAAAATAGCTTGAAAGATTATCTCAGTGGTACGACAGAACTTAAAGAAGTCATTAATAAGACAGAACATGGCCTGGATTTTATATCTGGTGGTTCAGGATTGGATTCTGTAATGGAATGGTCTGAGGAGACTTTTAATCGACTTATAAAAGCATTTGAGAATTTGCAACAAGAATACGACTTTATACTATTTGATATGGGTGCCGGCGCTACACAGCAAGCTATTCAGCTTATTATCTCTGTTGATGAAGTTATTGTGATTTCCACTACAGAACCAACTTCTATTACGGACGCGTATTCAATGATGAAGTTCATTTGTCTTAGGGATCCAGATAAGTTATTTCATATTGTTGGAAACCGAATTCCAAAGGGAGATAATGGTAATGATGCGATTCTGAGACTTCAGCTCGCTATGCGCAAGTTTTTAGAGAAAGAGGTAAAGGTTTTAGGTTTTTTACCTGAGGATGAAGCAGTTCAAAAAGCAGTATTATCCCAACAACCATTTTTAGAACTTTTTCCAAATTCTTCGGTTTCAAAAATAATGTTGAGCATTACCTCGAATTTTGTTGAAGTTGACTTGAGTGAGAATCATGGAAAAGGCGAAGGATTTCTTGAAAGGTTGAAAACCATCTTTAGGAAAGGACGTGACTGATTTGGTTTCAGGAAAAGTAAAAAAAGTGCTTATCGTTGATGATTCTGCATTTATGCGCAAACTGATATCCGACTTTTTAAACAGTCATCCTATGCTTGAAGTAATTGGAACTGCTAGAAATGGTAAAGATGCTCTTGAAAAAATAAGGGTATTGAAGCCAGATGTTGTAACGCTGGATATCGAAATGCCAATAATGAATGGACTAGAAGCATTGCAAGAAATTATGAGCAAACACCCTCTACCTGTTGTTATGTTATCAAGTACAACAGAAATAGGTGCTGAAAATACAATGCTTGCGATGGAATATGGGGCAGTCGATTTTATAGCAAAACCAGGTGGTGCTATTTCATTAAATCTTCGGGATGTGGAAGATGAAATTATTGAAAAAGTAGTTGCAGCGTCAGGTGTCCAAATATCGAAGCTATCTAAAATATCTATTCATAACTCTAAGAACGAGTTGATTACAGAACAAGGAAGTCGGCAAGAAGTAGAAGAAAGCATAGAAAATAGGACTAAAACAAAGAAATCTTCAAAAGAAGTTTCAAGGTCTAAAAGCTCAGTTTTCTCGAAGTTGAGTAAGACTTTTGTTATAATTGGGACGTCAACAGGCGGTCCTAGAGCTCTTCAACAAGTACTTACGAAACTACCAGCAGATTTTGATAGACCTATTTTAATCGTCCAACATATGCCACCCGGATTTACAAAATCATTGGCAGATAGACTGAATGGTTTATGTGAAATCTCAGTGAAAGAGGCTGAAAATGGCGAATTACTCCTCAATGGTACAGCCTATATTGCGCCTGGAGGCAAACATTTAAAGTTAAAAAAGTTAGGGGCATCCTATTTTGTGCACTTGGATGAGAGTGAATCTCCGCGTGCGGGTCATCGCCCATCTGTGGATGTGTTGCTTGAGTCTGCGGCAGAATTAAGCGAGGTAAATTATGTAACTGTCATTATGACAGGCATGGGGTCTGATGGAAAAGTAGGTATGGAATTATTAAGGAGAACCAATAAAACGATTACAATTGCCGAATCAGCAAAAACATCTGTTGTTTTTGGAATGCCGCGAGTAATAATTGATGCGGGATTTGCGGATCAGATTGAGGACATTCAAGATATACCAAATGCGATATTGAAATGTTTGAAGTTTTGAAAGGAGCGTTATGATGGATACTAGTCAATACTTAGACATGTTTATAGAGGAAAGTAAAGAACATCTTCAATCGTGCAATGAGCACCTTTTGGAATTAGAGAAAAGTCCTCAAGACTTAACGATAGTGAATGAGGTTTTTCGTTCCGCTCATACATTAAAAGGAATGTCTGCAACAATGGGGTATGAAGATATTGCTGATTTAACACATACAATGGAAAATGTCTTAGATGCGATTCGAAATGAGAAGCTCGATTTTACTGCGGAAATTCTAGACATTATCTTTCAAGCCGTTGATTATTTGGAAGAAATGGTTATTGATATTTCAAATGGTGGGACTGGAAAGAAAGATGTAAGTGAAGTTGTTCGTATTCTCAATGCGATTGAGAGTGGAGAAACCTTTGTTCTTGCAGAAGAACCTGAAGTTGCTGCTACGTTAATCAATAATCACACTCCAAGTTTAACGTCAAAGATTCATTATGATGATTTTGAAACGACAGTTATATCTCAGTCGTTTGAACAAAACTTCGGAGTTTATGAAATCACGATACATTTGCGTGAAGATTGTCTATTGAAGGCGGCGCGTGTATTTATGGTTTTTGAAATCCTTGAAAAAGCAGGCGACATTATTAAATCTGTGCCTAATGTTGAGAAGTTGGAAAATGAAGACTTTGATGAACAGTTTTCGGTTGTCCTTATTTCAGAGGAAAGTGCTGAAGATATTCATGCAAAAGTTATGAAGGTTTCAGAGATTGACCTTGTTGAAATCATTGCGATAACAAGTGAATCGCTAAAGCAGGGAAGAAAAGAAGAAAATGACGAAAAAGCAAAGATCGTTGAAGTAGCTAAGAAAAGTGCTTCGAAGACTCCAGAACCAACGAGTAGAACAGGAAATTCTCATTCCTCGAATAAAACAATACGTGTAAATATTGATCGATTGGATATATTGATGAATTTATTTGAGGAATTAGTAATTGATCGAGGGCGACTTCAGTCGATAGCTGCTGACCTTCACAATCCCGAATTAAATGAGACAGTTGAACGAATGACGCGGGTATCAGGAGATTTGCAAAGCATCATTTTAAATATGCGTATGATCCCTGTAGAAACTGTATTTAATCGTTTTCCAAAGATGGTTCGACAACTTGCTCGCGATTTAGACAAAAAAGTTAAGTTGGAAATCATTGGTGCAGAAACTGAACTTGACAGAACGGTAATCGATGAAATTGGGGATCCACTAGTTCACCTTATTCGTAATGGTCTAGACCATGGAATTGAAACGCCAGCTGAACGTCTTGCAAAAGGAAAACCCGAAGAAGGCACAATCACCTTGCGAGCTTATCATTCTGGAAATCATGTTTTCATTGAACTCGAAGACGATGGCGCCGGTTTAAACAGAGAACGTGTTCTCGCAAAGGCTATTGAAAGCGGAATCGTAGTTGAAGAAGCTGCTGAGGCAATGACGGATCGGCAAGTGGCAGAGCTTATTTTGGCATCTGGATTTTCTACAGCTAAAACAGTATCGGATGTTTCCGGTCGCGGAGTAGGTTTAGATGTCGTGAAAAGTACTATCGAATCACTTGGAGGACATATTTCGATTAATTCGAAGGAAGGACAAGGTTCCCTTTTTCAGGTGCAATTGCCTTTAACGTTATCAATAATTTCTGTCATGCTTGTTAAACTATCAAACGATGTTTATGCAGTGCCACTAACTTCGATTATTGAGACTGCAATCATTCGAACTTCAGATATTATGAATGCGCACAATCAAAAAGTTATTGATTTCCGTGGCAGTATTGTTCCGCTTGTTAATTTAAAAGAAGTATTTGACATGCCAAAAGATGAGGATGAAAATGGATTCCAGTCAATTGTAATTGTTCGTAAAGGGAATAAAATTGCGGGTCTTGTTGTTGACTCCTTTATTGGACAACAAGAAATCGTTCTTAAATCACTTGGCAATTATTTGGCGAGTGTGTTTGCAATTTCAGGAGCCACAATTCTTGGAGATGGACAAGTTGCCCTAATTGTAGATTGCAATGCATTGATCAAATAGGAGGTAGTGAGAAAATGACTGAAAAGACTTTGCCCCAAACGGTGAAATTAATCGTGTTTCAATTAATGGATAAAGAATATGCGATTGAAGTAGATGTTGTCGAGTCTATTGAACGTCTTACGACAGTGACAACAGTTCCAAAAACACCCAGACATGTAAAAGGTATTATCAATTTAAGTGGAGTAGTCACTCCAATTGTAGATTTGCGAATTCGGTTTGGACTTGAACCGCAAGAGGATAATGAAAATACACGAGTTATTATCGTATCTCAACCTGAATTTGAAGTAGGTCTAATTGTAGATTCTGCAAATGATGTACTTGATATTCCAGTTGGGTTAATTGAACCCCAACCTGAAGTTGTAGGGACAATCGAATCCGAATTTATTTCAGGAGTTGCCAAAATAGACAAACGTCTTCTTGTTATGCTCGATCTGGGACGTGTTTTAGAACCAATGAAACGGGTGGGAATAGATGAAGCCTGAATTTGCGATTACAAATATGCACTTAGATGTGCTAAAGGAAATCGGTAATATTGGCGCAGGTCATGCAGCTACATCTTTGTCGAGTTTACTCGACAGAAAAATTGATATGCGAGTTCCCGAAGTAGAGTTAGTTTCATTTGATGGAATGTTTGATCTTGCAGGCGGATCAGACGAGGTAGTTGTCGGTATCTATTTAAGAATAGAAGGAGAAGTTTCTGGAAGTATGTTTTTTGTCCTTTCCATTGAAAGTGCGAATCGCTTTATTCAGAAGCTCATTGGTGATGCTTCGTTCGATTTTAATACACCGCCATTTTCTGAAATTGGGATATCAGCCATGCAGGAATTAGGTAATATTTTATCTGGTTCTTATTTGTCGGCTCTTTCAGACTTTACAGGATTAAAAATACATCCCACAGTGCCCTCGTTAAGTGTTGACATGGTTGGTGCAATTGTTAGTGTTGGCTTAATTGAAATATCGCATATGAGTGATGAAGTGATTGTTATAAATACGGAGATTAAGGAACAAGGTGCGGAAAGTATAAATGGTCACTTTTTTCTGTTGCCTGACCCTTCATCGTACATAACCATTTTTCGATCACTGGGTGTGATGTAATATGGTGACAATAAGAAATGTCGTCAGAGTTGGGATAGCTGATATGAATACTGTGACGAAGACGGAAACAATTCGAACGTCTGGACTTGGATCATGCGTAGGAGTAGTTTTGTATGATGAAATTAAGAAGGTGGCAGGTATGGTACACGTTATGTTACCCGATTCAAGTCTTGCAAAGTCAGACAATATCAATATTGCAAAGTTCGCGGACACAGGCATATACGGGCTCATGGAACTATTAAAACAAGAAGGCGTTCGCCCAAGTGTATTAAAAGCTAAAATTGCTGGTGGTGCACAAATGTTTCAGTTTGGGTCTACTAGTACAATTCGAATCGGACCACGTAATATTGAAGCGGTCAAAAAAGAATTGAAGCGATTATACATTCCGATTGTTGCAGAAGATACAGGTGGGACAAGTGGGCGAACTATCGAATTTGATCCCTCTACTTCAATGCTCTCCATTCGTACAGTCAATAAAGGGACAGAAGAAATCTAATTACATTTAAACATTTAGACGGCTGTTGAATAAATCTAGCGTTTTCATTCCCTTTATTGGCTGTAATTAAGGTATAACAAGTGGATAGGCTTTAGAATCATCATGGAAAGTGAGGGATTCGATGTCGAAACAAAGACGGATAAATGAAGTGGAATGCTGGGAAAAGTGGATTGAAAACAGAGATCCGGATGCAGGTGACCTACTCGTTCAAATGTACACGCCACTGGTAACGTATCATGTCCAAAGAATTGGCTCTGGATTGCCTCGAAATGTTTCTAGGGACGATATAATGAGCTTAGGACTTCAAGGTCTTTTTGATGCATTAATTAAGTTTGATACATCAAGAGATTTAAAGTTTGATACTTATGCTTCTTTTCGAATACGAGGCACAATCATTGATGGATTACGTAAAGAGGATTGGTTGCCTCGTACGTCTAGGGAAAAGTCGAAAAAATTAATAATTGAAATCGAAAAACTTGAACAATCCCTAATGCGTCATGTAACTCCTGAAGAAATTGCAGAGCATATGGAATTGAGTGTTGAAGAAATCTATCAAACTATGAATGAACATTATTTTTCCAGCGTGTTATCTATCGATGAAAAACTGCAGGATGATGAGGATGAAGGACAAACTACATTCGTCATAAAAGATGAAAAATCTGAAATGCCTGAAGAAAAAGTAGTAATGGATGAATTAATTAGAGACTTGATCGATAAGATTGAGAATCTAAATAAAAATGAACAGATTGTTCTAAATTTGTTTTATACGGAAGAGCTCACACTTACAGAGATTGGAGAAATTCTTAGTTTGTCAACATCACGTATTTCTCAAATTCATTCAAAAGCTTTGTTTAAACTCAAGGAGTTACTCTCGCCTGAAATTGTGGACGGAGGGATTTTATGAGTTTAAAAGGAATTGAACTTCAAATTGCGATACCAAAGACAGTTGAAGCAGGGAAGTTGGCTGAGCAAAAACAACAGCAATCCCAGTTGAACCAAGACCAAGCAAATGCCTTAACTGAGCGACAAACAGTGAAGAATCGTGAAACTGTGATTGAGACAGAAAATTTAGCTAAAACAGATGAAGATAAAAATAATCCCGAGAATAGTCATACGCAGGATGAAAAAGAGCGTAATAATGAAAAGGAAAAGCCGACTGTGCATCCGTATAAAGGTTCATTTGTCGACTTTACAGGATAATACTTATGATTCCCATTTTTTTATTAGCGTTATTTATTATTCAAATTATTGGATTTTACTTACTGGCATTACTTTATACAAAAGTGTCGAAGTTTGACGATCTCGAAAAAAAGCAAAGAACGATTATGGAAGAAATGGACGACTCAATAGCCGCATATTTAACAGAATTAAAGGATGAAAACGATCGACTTATAAATAGATTGGCTACAATGGAAATGAAGGTAGAGCAAGAGTTTACGAACGATTCTACTGGAACGAAAAAACCTGAAGTTCATGAAGGTGACACTCCTTTAGCTTTTGTTCCGCCAAAGCGACCAGTTAATCTTGCTTTAAAATCCTATGCCGTGTCGTCCTTATTGAATGAAAACACGAGTATTGAAGATGAACCTCTTGATGACAGGGCGAAGGTACTTAAGCTATATGAAACTGGTAAGTCTGTCGAAGAAATTGCGAAAGAACTTGAAAAAGGACGAACGGAAGTTGAATTATTTTTGAAATTTGGAAAGAGATAGTTGCACAAAGATAGGCAGTATGTTATATTATCAAGTGGTATTACTACACACGTTCAGGGACATTAGAAACGGTGCCGGAAGGTCGTTCTAGTGGATGAGTTGTACGGAGGAATTAAACCAAAACAGGAGGAATTACAAATGGCAGTAGTCTCAATGAAACAATTATTAGAAGCAGGTGTTCATTTCGGACACCAAACACGTCGTTGGAACCCTAAAATGAAACGATTCATTTTTGTGGAACGTAACGGTATTTACATCATCGATCTTCAAAAAACGGTGAAAATGCTTGAAGAAGCATATGCTTTCATGCGTCAAGTTGGAGAAGACGGTGGAAAAGTACTATTTGTTGGTACAAAAAAACAAGCACAAGACGCAATTAAAGAAGAAGCTGAACGTTCTGGAAACTATTACATCAACCAACGTTGGTTAGGTGGAACATTGACAAACTTTGGTACAATTCAAAAGCGCGTAGCTCGTATGAAAACAATTGAGCGTATGGAAGAAGACGGTACTTTTGAAGTGCTTCCAAAAAAAGAAGTAGGCCAATTGAACAAAGAGCACGAAAGATTAGTTAAATTCCTAGGTGGAATCCGGGATATGAAATCACTTCCAGACGTAATGTTCGTTGTTGACCCACGCAAAGAGCGTATTGCGGTAGCGGAAGCAATTAAATTAAATATTCCTATCGTTGGAATTGTAGATACAAACTGTGACCCAGACGAGATTGATTACATCATTCCAGCAAACGATGATGCAATCCGTGCGGTACGTTTACTTACAAGTAAAATGGCTGATGCTTTACTAGAAGCAAGACAAGGTGAAGACGAAGAAGTTACTGAAGAAGTAGTTTCAGCTGAATAAGTTGAAAATGCAATACTAGTTTCGGCAAATAAAAGACGATAAGGGTATATTCCACTTATCGTCTTTTTCTAGGAAAAGATGACATAATTTGGAGGAATGGAAAATGACAGTAAAAATTACAGCTCAAATGGTAAAAGAATTACGTGAAAAAACAGGTGCAGGTATGATGGACTGCAAAAACGCTTTAACTGAAGTAAACGGTGATATGGAAGCTGCAATCGATTTTCTACGTGAAAAAGGATTGTCAAGTGCTGCTAAAAAAGCAGACCGTATCGCAGCTGAAGGAACAACTAGTATCTATATAAATGGAAACGAAGCAATTCTTCTTGAAGTAAACGCTGAAACAGATTTCGTTGCAAAAAACGAAGGGTTCCAAGTTTTAGTTCAAGAACTTGCAGAGTTTTTACTTGCTACGAAGCCAGCAACAGTAGAAGAAGCAATCGAGTCTAAAATGGAAAATGGTCTATCCGTTGCTGATCATATTTCTAACGCAGTTGCAAAAATCGGGGAAAAAATAACACTTCGCCGTTATGAAATTCGCACGAAGACAGACAATGATGCATTCGGTCCTTATTTGCACATGGGTGGACGCATTGGTGTTCTAGTTGTACTTGAAGGTTCAACGGATGAGCAAGCAGCTAAAGATGTTGCAATGCACGTTGCGGCTTTGAACCCTAAATACATTTCACGTGACCAAGTTTCTGAAGAAGAAGTTGAGCGTGAAAAGAAAGTACTTACTGAACAAGCACTTAACGAAGGAAAGCCTGAAAACATCGTTGCTAAGATGGTAGAAGGACGTATTGGTAAATACTTCGAAGAGATTTGTCTTCTTGATCAATCATTCGTTAAAAACTCAGACCAAAAAGTTGGCGAATTTGTTAAATCAACTGGTGGCACACTTGTTGAATTTATTCGTTATGCTGTTGGAGAAGGTATCGAAAGACGCGAAGAAAACTTCGCTGACGAAGTAATGAGCCAAGTAAAAGGGAATTAATTAATCCTTGTATAATATAAAGAATGGGGAACTCACTTTGGTGCTGTTCCCTATTTTTCAAGAAATTCGAATAGATGGAGGATACAAATGAGCATCCCAAAATATAAAAGAATCGTATTAAAAATAAGTGGTGAAGCACTTGCCGGTGAGCAAGGTTACGGCTTGTCTCCTGAGATTATTAAAGCTGTTGCTGAACAGATACAAGAAGTTGTCGATCTTGATGTAGAAGTGGCTGTTGTAGTCGGTGGCGGGAACATTTGGCGAGGCAAAGTAGGAAGCGAAATGGGTATGGACCGTGCAACTGCTGATTATATGGGCATGCTTGCAACAGTTATGAATTCTTTGGCACTACAAGATGCTCTTGAAAAATTGGGTGTTCCAACTCGTGTATCTTCTTCAATCGAGATGAGGCAGGTAGCAGAACCTTACATAAGACGTAAAGCGATACGCCACCTTGAAAAGAAGCGTGTTGTTATTTTTGCTGCTGGTACAGGAAATCCTTATTTCTCAACAGATACAACAGCTGCACTTAGAGCTGCCGAAATCGAAGCAGATGTTATCTTAATGGCAAAAAACAATGTGGATGGCGTTTATTCCGCAGATCCAATGAAAGATAAAAATGCAGTTAAATATACAGAGTTGTCCTTCTTTGAAGTAATTAGTCAAGGACTTGAGGTAATGGATTCTACAGCATCTACATTATGTATGGATAACGATATCCCTCTAGTCGTGTTTTCAATTATGGAAAATGGTAATATAAAAAGAGCCGTACTTGGTGAAGAAATCGGGACGGTTGTCAGGAGGAACATGTAATGACGAATGAAATATTGAATCAAGCTAAAGACGGTATGGAAAAAGCAGTCAGTGCTTATTCGCGAGAACTTGCATCTATAAGAGCTGGTCGTGCAAATGCTTCTTTATTGGATAGAATTTCAATTGATTATTATGGTGCACCTACGCCAATCAACCAAATGGCTGGGATTTCAGTACCTGAAGCGCGTCTTATAGTCATTCAACCTTATGATAAAACGGTACTTGGTGAAATTGAAAAGGCGATTATGAAATCTGATATTGGTATTACTCCATCAAACGATGGTTCTCTAATTCGTCTAGCTATTCCAGCATTGACGGAAGAGCGCCGAAAAGATCTTGTTAAACAAGTTAAAAAAGAAGCTGAAGATGCGAAAGTTGCTATCCGAAACGTACGACGTGACGCGAACGATGAAGCTAAAAAACTTGAGAAAAACAGCGAGATTACAGAAGATGATTTACGTCGTAGCGGTGAAGAAGTCCAGAAGTTGACGGATTCCTTTATTAAAAGAATCGATGAAATCGCAACTGAAAAAGAAAATGAAATTATGGAAATCTGATAGAAGAACTTTCTATATTTCGAGACGTCCTTATTTCAGGGCGTCTTTTCTTTTTTTAAAAATGAATTTCAGCGATTTGTTTGGTACGATAGAGATGTACTTGCCCTGAAAAGCAGCTGAGTGGAGGAAAGCGACATGCTAGGAAAAATGATGCGAAAGAAACCCACGAACCAAAAATCGATTCTATCGGATCAAATCGATAAAATAAAAAGTGGAGAAATCCCTTCTCACGTCGCCATCATTATGGATGGGAATGGCAGATGGGCTAAAAAACGTAATTTGCCAAGAATAGCCGGTCACCATGAAGGTATGAAAACTGTAAGGAAAATTACTCGTATATCAAACGATATAGGTATCAAAGTACTTACTGTTTATGCGTTTTCCACAGAGAATTGGAAACGACCTAAAATTGAAATTGATTTTTTGATGAAGCTACCTGGAGAATTTCTAAGTACATATCTTCCGGAGTTAATCGAGCAAAACGTTAAAGTTGAGATGATTGGTAATTTTGAAATGTTACCTGAACATACTAAAGAAGCGATTCGAACTGCTATGGAAAAAACAGAGAACAATACAGGTATGACTTTGAATTTCGCGATGAATTACGGCAGTCGTCTTGAACTTGTAGAATCTGTAAAAGAAATAGCAAATCTTGCTGCAAAAGGGTTAATAAAAATTGAAGATATTAACGATTCACTTGTAGAATCTCATTTGATGACAGCTCATTTACCAGATCCAGATTTACTAATTCGTACAAGTGGAGAAGTAAGACTTTCAAACTTTATGTTATGGCAACTTGCCTATGCAGAATTTACGTTTACGGATGTACTTTGGCCGGACTTTGACGAACAATGTATGATAAGCGCAATTGAGGATTATCAATCTCGAAACAGGCGCTATGGAAGTTTGGAAGGGGAGAATAAAGCTTGAAACAACGAATAATAACGGCAATTGTTGCGTTGGCCCTTTTTGTTCCATTCATTATCATAGGTGGAGTGCCATTCACATTTTCAATTTATTTAATTGCTTCAATAGCACTTTATGAATTATTGCGCATGAAAGACTTACATTTATTCTCAATACCTGGGCTTCTATCTTGGCTTATTCTTATCGTTATGCTTTTGCCTACAGATTGGAATAACTGGGTGCATGAAACATTAAACTATACTAAAATCGAATTAACGTTTGCAGTGATTTTACTGTTGTTAATTTATACGGTACTTGTTAAAAACCATTTTACGTTTGATCATGTAGGATTCGTAATCTTAAGTGCCCTCTATGTGGGAATTGGATTTTATTATTTAATCGAAACGAGAATGGTTGGTCTAGAATATGTTGTCTATGCATTTATTGTAATTTGGATGACGGATTCCGGTGCGTACTTTACTGGAAGAAAAATCGGGAAACGAAAACTGTGGCCAGAGATATCACCAAATAAAACGGTTGAAGGTTTTTTTGGCGGGATCCTTTGGGCAATTGTTACTGCATGTATCTTCCAGTTTTTTGTTCCAATCGCGTCATCTTATTGGATCCTAATTGCTGTAACGATTGTTGCTTCAATTATAGGACAATTAGGGGATCTTGTAGAATCCGCAATTAAGAGACATTATGATGTAAAAGATTCAGGGAATGTTTTACCAGGGCATGGTGGAATGTTAGATCGCTTCGATAGTCTTCTTTTCGTTTTGCCATTACTTCATTTACTTCATTTTGTAGCATAACGAAAGGGTGGCTTTAAGGTGAAAAAAATAAGTTTGCTAGGAGCGACTGGCTCCATTGGAACACAGACAATTGACATCATTCAATCGAATCCAGATAAATTTAAACTCGTATCTTTTTCAGCAGGTACGAATATTGTTAAGGTAAGAGAAATAACTACTTTGTTCCAACCAACAGTTGTTTCGGTGTTGCATAAAGAAGATGCAACGAAACTTGAGTCAGAATTTCCAACAACGAAATTTGTATATGGAAATGAAGGGCTTATTGAAGTTGCGGCAAATACAGGCGTGGACGTATTGGTAAATGCTGTTATTGGAAGCGTTGGGCTTAGGCCAACACTAGCTGCGATTAGAGCAGGTATAACGATTGCGATAGCAAATAAAGAAACGCTCGTAGCTGCGGGTAATATTGTCATTGAGGAAGCACATAAGTATCAAGTACCATTACTTCCTGTTGATAGTGAACATTCCGCTCTTTTTCAGGCACTGAATGGGGAAAATCCAAAGCGTGTTTCGAAGCTGATTTTGACAGCTTCTGGAGGAAGCTTTAGAGATTTGTCTCGCAGTGAATTATCGGGAGTAACTGTTGAACAAGCACTTGCCCACCCAAACTGGTCAATGGGGAATAAGCTTACAATCGATTCGGCAACGATGATGAACAAAGGGCTTGAGGTAATTGAGGCGCATCATCTATTCGGTGTTGCTTACGATAATATAGAAGTTCTTCTTCATAGAGAAAGTATCATTCATTCAATGGTTGAGTTTGAGGATACAAGTGTAATGGCACAACTAGGTTCCCCTGATATGCGAGTACCAATTCAATACGCACTTACATACCCAGATCGAATTCCAATGCAAAATGCGAAGCGGCTTCGTTTAGAAGAGGTGGGGAAACTCCATTTCGAAAAACTCGATTTTGAACGCTTTAAAGCATTAGCACTTGCATATTCTGCAGGGAAAGAAGGCGGGACAATGCCAACTGCTATGAATGCGGCAAATGAAATAGCTGTTCATTTATTTATGCAAGGAAAAATCCCGTTTCTAAAAATTGAAGAACTTGTCGAGCGCGTAATGAATGAGCATGAAACAATCTTTACACCTAACCTTGACGCGATAATGGAGACAGACTTCCTCGCTCGAAAAATGGTGTATGCTATGGTAAAATGAGTTAGCAATTGCATTACTTTTATGAAAAGTGAACGTAGTATGCTAACTTTAAGTGGAGCCATAATTGATAAGAGGCTAAATAGCCAGTGAAGGGGTTTTTTGATGGAAACCGTAATTGCGTTTATAGTCATATTCGGTTCTCTTGTTTTTTTTCATGAACTAGGTCATTTTTTGTTTGCGAAAAAAGCAGGAATTATGGTACGGGAATTCGCAATTGGATTCGGGCCAAAAATAATCGGTATTACAAAAGGTGAAACATTATATACATTACGGCTTCTACCACTTGGCGGATATGTACGAATGGCCGGGGAGGATTTCGATAAGGTTGAACTTCAGCCGGGTTATCGTGTAGGTTTACTCTTAGGTGCGTCTGGGGAAGTAGAAAAAGTCTTTTTAAACCGTAACATTTCTAATCCTGACGTTTTATTTATAGAAACTGAGTCATCGGATTTCGAAAAAGAATTATTTATTGAGGGATATGACGATGATGGTGAACGAGTTCGATTCAATATATCTAGATCGGCCGTAATTGTTGAAAAAGGCCAGGAAACAATAATCGCACCTTTTGATAGACAATTTGAATCGAAGTCTTTAAGTAAAAGAACATGGACGATATTTGCGGGACCTCTATTTAACTTTATTCTCGCTTTCTTCATCTTTCTTGCGATTGGCTTGCTGCAAGGAGTCCCAATCGAAGGACCTGCTGACCCAATCATTTCAGAAATTGTAGCTGATGGACCTGCCGAGATTGCAGGTATGAAGCCAAACGACTTTATTAAAGAAGTGAATGGGAATGAGATTAGTACATGGGCTGAATTTGCTGAACTGATTCAAAAGAATCCAGGTGTACCGATGCAATTCACTGTAGAGCGTGGTACTGAGCGTGTTCAAGTTGAAGTTGTACCAGCAACGATAGAAGAACAAGGTAAAAAATTCGGACAAATTGGCGTTCGTTATGCACTCCCGGTTGAGAAAAATCCACTAAAAGCAGTTGCCTTTGGTGCTGAACAAACGGGTTTATGGTTTGTTAGGATTTTTGAATTACTTGGTATGCTTGTCACTGGAAAGTTTTCTATTGACGCACTTTCTGGACCTGTGGGCATTTATAAAATGACAGAGGATGTAGCGCAATTTGGTATTTATAGTTTGATGAATTGGGCTGCAGTTCTTAGTATTAACCTTGGGATTATGAACTTGTTGCCTCTACCTGCATTAGACGGTGGAAGATTGCTGTTTTTCTTGTTTGAAGCGATCCGTGGGAAGCCGATTGATAGACAAAAAGAAGGAATGGTTCACTTTGTAGGAATCGTACTTCTTATGCTTCTGATGCTTGTTGTAACCTGGAATGATATCCAAGAATTTTTCTTTTAAATAGCAATTAAAAATTTGACTCGGGGTGGAAGTTCATATGAAACAATCATTAACATTCATACCTACAATGCGTGAGGTACCTGCTAGTGCAGAAATTAGATCGCATCAATTACTGCTGCGTGCAGGCTTTATCCGCCAAAATACAAGTGGGGTTTATTCATATCTTCCACTAGGTAAGAAAGTTCTCGACAATATCGAGAAAATTATTAAAGAAGAAATGGAAGCCATAGATGCAGTTGAAGTGTTGATGCCTGCGTTACAGCAAGCAGAACTGTGGAAGGAAACTGAAAGATGGTTTTCTTATGGGCCGGAGTTGTTTCGACTGAAAGATCGTCACGGTAGAGAGTTTGCGCTCGGAGCAACACATGAAGAAGTCATTACATCCCTTGTTCGTGATGAATTGAAATCTTATAAAAGACTGCCTTTAACACTTTATCAAGTTCAAACAAAATATAGAGATGAACAACGTCCACGTTTTGGTTTACTACGGGGTCGTGAATTTATTATGAAAGACGCGTACTCCTTTCATGCGACAGAAGAAAGCTTAGATGAGAAGTATGAAGAAATGAAGCAGGCTTATAGCAACATCTTCACTCGCCTTGGGCTGAATTTCCGATCCGTTGTTGCGGATGGAGGTTCAATCGGTGGAACAGACACGCATGAGTTCATAGCGCTTTCAGATGTCGGTGAAGATACAATAGCGTATAGCGATGCTTCTGATTTTGCAGCCAATATTGAAATGGCTGAAGCGAATAAAGAGTATACCAAATCCGACGAACCATTAAAGGAAGTAGAAAAGATTGCTACGCCTGGACAACGGACAATTGAAGAAGTATCAGCTTTTTTGAATGTGGATGCAGCTCAATGTATTAAAACATTGATATTCCAAGCGGATGATTCCTTAGTCGTTGTACTTTGTCGGGGAGATCATGAAATAAACGACATTAAACTTCAAAATGTACTTGGAGTGACGTCACTTGAGTTTGCATACGAAGGTGATGTGTTCAATCTTCTTTCATGTGAAGTTGGCTCAATTGGACCTGTGAAGCTTCCGGTTGATGTAAAGGTAATTGCAGACCATGCAATTGCTTCAGTCGTTAACGGAGTTGCAGGTGCAAATGAAGATGGCTATCATCTGATTAATGTGAACGCAGAACGAGATTTTGCAGTAGATTCATACGAGGATATTCGCTTTATTCAAGAAGGAGAACCCTCACCTGATGGCAATGGTACTATTAAATTTGTCAAAGGAATTGAAGTGGGTCATATCTTTAAACTTGGCACAACGTACAGTGCAGCAATGGATGGAACATTTTTGGATGAAAACGGAAGGTCTAAGCCTTATATTATGGGATGCTATGGAATTGGCGTTTCAAGGATCATGGCAGCGGTCGCAGAGCAATTTAACGATGAGTTTGGTCTGAAATGGCCAAGGAATCTTGCTCCTTTCGACATCCATTTAATTGCGGTAAATTCAAAGGATCAAGCACAAAAAGAACTTGCGGACGAATTGTATAAATTACTAAAGTCTTATCGATATGGGGTTCTTTATGATGATCGACCTGAACGTGCGGGAGTTAAATTTACAGATTCTGATTTGATTGGGTTGCCTGTGCGTCTTACGATTGGTAAGAAAGCAACTGAAGGAATCGTAGAAGTGAAGTTTCGCGGAACAGGTGAATCAGCCGAATGGGCGAAAGAAGAACTTACTGAAAAGTTACAAGCATTTTTTAGCGCTGAATAAGGATATGGGAGGAAGGCCGATATGCGGTACTTCCTCCTTTCAAATTTACCGAGAAGGGGGAGAAAGCTCATGGATCAAGTTAATGAAGAAAAAGTAAAGTTTCATCTGTTATTGCAGCAAATTAATTTAACGGATGACCAATTTGTTGCTTTTTTTGAGAATGCTAGATTAGAACGAGTGAGTATACATCGAAAATCTCGTGTGTGGCAATTTAATATTACGCTTGAAAAACTGTTGCCGATCGAAGTGTATCAAATGTTTTCACAAAGAGTGAATGAGGCATTTGCAGCGATTGCAACAATTCGACTCCAATTGACTTGTTCGAATAACGAAGCGAATGAAGAACTTTACGCACATTATTGGCCATACGTAATTGAGGAAATAGCGGGTATGTCACCACCGGTTCGTGAACTCCTAACTAGTCAAAGGCCGTTAATTACAGGTGGTAAGATGGTGTTGCAATGTACAAATGATCGAGAACTACAAACGATGAAGGGGAAGTATGCAAATCTACTTTCAGAAATGTACACCTCTTTTGGATTCGCCAAACCGTTTGTGGATTTTACTTTGTCTGAAGATGACAAGGGTGAGCAAGAAGCAAGGCAGACATTTCTAGCACAACGACTCGTTGAAGAAGAAGAGTACGCTCGAAAAGCACTTGAGGATATGAAGAAACGAGAAACGAATCGAAAAGAAAATGGTGCGCCGACAGGTCCATTTCAACTTGGTACACTTATCAAAAATGAAGAACCCATTCTTGAAATTCAACAAATCCAAGAAGAGGAACGTCGCGTAACAATTGAAGGTTTCGTGTTTGATGCAGAAGTGAAAGAACTTAGAAGTGGCCGGTCACTTCTCACGATAAAAGTAACGGATTATACGGATTCAATCCTTGTAAAAATGTTCTCGCGTGATAACGAAGATGCAGAACTAATGAAGACGTTGAAAAAAGGTGCATGGGTCCGTGCGCGAGGCGGTATCCAAAATGATACGTTCGTTCGTGACTTAATAATGATGGCACAAGACATCATGGAAGTGACACCAATTATTCGACGCGATAAAGCACCTGAAGATCGGAAACGAATTGAACTGCATGCGCATACAACGATGAGTCAAATGGATGCGGTAGTTTCAGCATCTGCGCTTGTAGAACAGGCTGCAAAATGGGGTCACCCTGCAATTGCAATAACGGATCACACCAACGTTCAAGCCTTTCCAGATGCCTATTCGGCAGGGAAAAAAGCGGGAGTTAAAGTGATATTCGGCATGGAAATCAACCTCGTAGATGATGGAGTTCCAATTGCTTATGATGAACAGCATCGTAAGCTAGAAGAGGATACATATGTCGTATTTGACGTCGAGACGACCGGTTTATCGGCTGTCTACAACACGATCATTGAACTGGCAGGTGTGAAAATACGGAACGGGGAAGTAATAGATACGTTCGAGCGATTTTCCAATCCTGGATATCCAATTTCTGCCCTAATTACAAAATTAACAGGCATTACGGATGACATGGTAAAAGACGCTCCACCAGTGTCGGAAGTAATTCATGACTTTTGTGACTGGATAGGGGATTCGATTCTAGTTGCTCATAACGCATCCTTTGATATGGGCTTTCTCTATGAAGCACGAAAACAATCGGATTTACCAAATGTTTCATATCCAGCAATAGATACACTAGAATTAGCTCGTTTCCTTCACCCTGAAATGGGAAATCATCGCCTCAATACATTAGCGAAAAAATACAACATCGAGCTGACGCAACATCACCGTGCGATTTATGATGCAGAAGCAACGGGTCATCTATTTTTACGTTTGCTAAAAGAGGCGGAGGAAAAAGGAATCTTTTATTTGGATGACTTTAATAAGCATATCGGCGGAGGAGATACATACAAACGTGCTCGACCTACGCACTGTACACTTCTCGTAGCGGATGATGAGGGACTTAAAAACCTGTACAAGCTTGTCTCTTACTCCCATATGGATTATTTCTACCGTGTCCCACGAATTCCACGTTCTTTACTTGTGAAACATCGAAAAGGTTTACTTGTAGGTTCGGGCTGTGACAAAGGAGAAGTTTTCAATGGATTGATGCAAAAATCCCCAGAAGAAGTCGAGGAAATCGCCAAGTTTTATGACTACTTGGAAATTCATCCAAAATCGGTTTATTCTCACCTTGTTGAAATGGAATTAATTCGAGATGAATGGAATATGGAAGATATTATGAGGAAACTCATGAAACTTGGGAAGAAACTCGACATTCCAGTGTGTGCTACTGGGAACGTGCATTATCTTGATGAAAACGATGCGACATTTAGAAAAATACTTGTTCGTTCGCAAGGCGGGGCGAATCCATTAAACAGACACTCGCTGCCGGCAGTTCATTTCCGTACGACAGATGAAATGCTTGAAGAATTTGCTTTTCTAGGTGAAAAGGTTGCAGAGGAAATTGTTATCGATAACCCACATGCAATTATGGCGAGAATAGGTGATGTGAAAGCAATTAAAGATGATTTGTATACTCCGAAAATAGAAGGTGCGGAAGATGAAGTTAAAAATCTGACCTATTCGATGGCACATGAAATTTACGGTGAAGAATTACCTGAAATTGTTGTAGAACGAGTAGAAAAAGAATTGACATCTATTATTGGAAATGGATTTTCTGTTGTTTATCTAATTTCACATAAACTCGTAAAGCGTTCATTAGACGAGGGCTATTTAGTAGGTTCCCGTGGATCTGTTGGTTCTTCATTTGTTGCTACAATGATGGAGATAACAGAAGTAAATCCATTGGCACCTCATTATATTTGTCCGAAATGTAAAACAGCAGAATTTTTCACTGACGGTTCTGTCAGTTCGGGCTATGACCTTCCAGATAAAGAATGCCCGAGCTGTGAAGTAATGTATAAAAAAGACGGGCAAGACATTCCATTCGAAACATTTTTAGGTTTCGAAGGTGATAAAGTACCTGATATTGATTTAAATTTTAGTGGTGATTATCAGTCTAAAGCACATAATTACACGAAGGAACTCTTTGGTGAAGATTTTGTTTATCGTGCGGGGACAATCGGGACAGTTGCTGAAAGAACCGCCTATGGATATGTTCGAGGGTATATGAATGATAATGGACTTAATTTTCGGGGTGCGGAAATTGACCGACTCGTTCAAGGGTGTTCGGGCGTTAAAAGAAATACCGGACAACATCCAGGTGGAATTATAGTTGTACCCGATACAATGGATATTTTTGATTTCACACCGATTCAATTTCCTGCAAATGATTTAGAATCTGTTTGGAAGACGACGCACTTCGATTTTCATTCGATTGAAAATAATTTGCTGAAACTCGATATCCTTGGTCACGATGACCCTACGATGATTAAAATGCTTGAGGATTTGTCTGGCATTGATCCATTAACAATACCGCCTGACGATGAAGGCGTAATGAAATTATTTAGTGGGACAACATCTCTAGGTGTGACCCCTGAGCAGATAGGCTGTAAAACGGGAACATTAGGTGTCCCGGAATTTGGTACACGTTTTGTACGCCAAATGTTAGAAGAAACAAAGCCGTCAACGTTTTCAGAGTTGATTCAAATATCGGGGCTCTCTCATGGTACAGATGTTTGGTTAGGAAATGCTCAGGAATTAATAAAAGATAAAACATGCGAATTGTCCGATGTAATTGGTTGTCGTGATGATATTATGGTTTATTTGATTTATCAAGGACTGAAACCAGCACTAGCGTTTAGTATTATGGAATCGGTACGAAGAGGTCGTGGACTTACGCCAGAATATGAAGCGGAAATGCGTGCGAACAGTGTACCGAATTGGTATATCGAATCCTGTAAGAAGATTAAGTATATGTTCCCGAAAGCGCATGCTGCTGCATATGTTTTAATGGCGCTACGTATCGCTTACTTTAAAGTGCACCACCCACTATTTTATTATTCGGCGTACTTTTCGATTCGAGCTTCGGATTTCGATCTTTTATCGATGACGCAAGGTTCGGCAACGATTCGATCACAAATTAAGGAAATCGAAGCAAAGGGACTCGATGCTTCACCAAAAGAGAAGAACTTATTAACGGTTCTTGAAATTTCACTTGAAATGTGTGAAAGAGGCTTTTCATTTGCCAAGCCAGATTTATATAAGTCCGATGCATCCATATTTATTATTGATGGAAATACATTGATTCCACCGTTTAACTCGATTCCTTCGCTTGGTACAAACGTAGCTCGATCGGTTGTTGAAGCGCGTAAAGATGGAGAGTTTCTTTCGAAGGAAGACTTTCAACAGCGTGGACGTGTTTCAAAAACAGTTGTTGAGTACATGGATACACTTGGTTGCCTTGAGGGAATGCCTGATGCCAATCAGTTATCCCTTTTCTAGGGTATGGCTTGATTGTTTGCAACGAAGGTCTATATATGGTACACTTAATACAACTTTTGTAATAGTCTTGTGCAGAGAGAGTGGGATTTCCCGCTCTTTTCTGTTGTTCTGTTGCATTTTCACCTTGAGTTTTCGATGGAACAATCGTTGAAAACTCAAGGTGGAGCCTTAGGCAAATGTCAAAAGTTTTTCGAGATATTTATCGGTTTTTATGATGGAAAATTTGGACGCTAATTGGCCGAGGCGCATTTGAATGTGATTTTTGGGAGGGATAAGATGAGTAAAGTTACGGAAACAGTCGAACAGCTCGTCAGTCCAATCGTAAACGAACTGGAACTGGTGCTAGTTGACATTGAGTTTGAAAAAGAAGGAAGGGACTGGTTCCTTCGAGTGTATATCGATACGACAAAAGGGGATATCGATATTGACCAATGTGCGCTCGTCAGTGAACGACTGAGTGAAGAGCTTGATCGCACAGATCCAATCCCGCAGAATTATTTTCTTGAAGTGTCTTCACCGGGTGCTGAAAGACCACTCAAAAATGAGCAAGACTTTCTAAATGCAGTCGGACAGTATGTGTTTATTAAAACATACGCACCGATTGATGGCATGAAAGAATTTGAAGGGTATTTACTGGCATACGGCGAGGACGGAGCAGAAGTTGAAGTACGTATTAAAACGAGAAAAGTAACGGTGTTAATTGAGCAAGATAAAATGGCAGTTGCACGCTTAGCAATCGACTTTTCCGCATAATTGAATATAGGAGTGATTGAACATGAGTAGTGAGCTACTCGACGCACTAACGGCCCTTGAGAAGCAAAAAGGGATTTCGAGAGAAGTGCTAACCGAAGCAATTGAAGCAGCATTAGTAACTGCATATAAACGCAACTTCAACCAGGCACAAAACGTTCGGGTTGATTTGAATTTGGATAAAGGAACAATGAAAGTTTACTCTAGAAAAGATGTCGTTGAAGAAGTTGAAGACGATCGTTTGCAAATCGCACTCGAAGATGCACATAAAATCAATCCAGCATATGAGCTAAGCGATATCGTTGAAGAAGAAGTCACTCCTAAAGATTTTGGTCGGATTGCCGCTCAAACAGCGAAGCAGGTCGTAACTCAAAGAGTACGTGAAGCTGAGCGTGGGATGATTTATGAAGAATATGTCGACAGAGAAGATGATATTGTAAATGGTATCGTTGAAAGACTAGATGCACGTAATTTATATGTAGGTTTAGGTAAGGTGGAGGCAGTTCTTCCAGTTGGAGAGCAAATCCAGACAGAATCCTTCGTTCCACATGATCGCATCAAAGTGTACATTACAAAAGTAGAACGGACTTCTCGTGGACCGCAAGTATTTGTTTCTAGGACGCATCCGGGACTTCTTCGCAGATTATTTGAAAATGAAGTACCTGAGATTTACGATGGCATCGTTGAAATTAAAACGATTGCTCGTGAAGCTGGAGATCGTTCCAAGATTTCAGTCCATACGAATAACGAAGAAGTAGACCCGATTGGTTCTTGTGTTGGAGCAAGGGGAGCCCGAGTTCAATCAATTTCTAACGAGTTAAACGGCGAGAAAATCGACATCGTTGTTTGGTCTGAGAATCCTGTAGAATTTGTTGCCAACGCATTAAGCCCTTCCAAAGTACTTGATGTACAGGTGAACGAAGATGAACGTTCAACTACAGTGGTAGTTCCTGATTATCAATTATCACTTGCTATCGGGAAACGTGGACAAAATGCAAGACTTGCAGCGAAATTAACGGGTTGGAAAATCGATATAAAGAGTGAAACCGATGCACGTGAACTAGGAATTTATCCTTCTTCTAGTGAACTGAATGAAGAAACAGAAGAAACTTCAGTAATTGAAGAAGTTGAACTTGAAACGATTGATTTATACGCAGACGACGAAGACTGAAAAGGAAGGATGGGTACACATGACAAAAATGAAGAAAGTTCCTTTACGTAAATGTGCAGCAACGGGTGAAATGTTTCCTAAAAAGGAAATGATTCGTATCGTTCGTCCAAAAGACGGGGAAGTTTCGGTTGATCTCACAGGCAAGAAGTCAGGCCGTGGGACATATGTGTCCAAATCTGAAGAGGCAGTCGAAAAGGCTCGTCGAAATCGTTCGATTGAAAGTCAACTAGGAGCTGCTGTTCCTGAGCAAGTATTTGAAGATCTTCTTCATGCAATTCGCCGGGAGGCTTTAAAATGATGGACGCAAAAGCTAAAAAAATCTTTCAGCTACTTGGAATAGCAACGAGTGCGCGAATGATGATTACCGGAGAAGAATTGTCAATACGTGAAGTTCGTAACGGAAAAGCGCATCTTGTAATTATTTCTGAGGATGCATCTGAAAATACAATGAAAAAAATAACTGATAAATGTACTTTTTTTAACGTTGAGAGGCATGTCTTTGGAAGTAGAGAAGATTTAGGACATGCAATTGGGAAAGAGTCGCGTGTGGTACTAGCGATAACGGACGCCGGTTTTGCCGGCAAACTGTCCGAGCTCCTCAACGAATATAAACGGGGGTGAGCCAATGACGAAAATACGTGTACATGAATACGCAAAAAAAGTAAATAAAACAAGCAAAGAAGTCATCGAAGAGCTTGGAAAAATAAATGTAACAGTTACGAATCATATGTCAACACTTGATAAAGAAGCAATCACAAAGCTAGATAATTCATTTGGTGGAAACAAAAAGTCTGTAGAAGCACCGAAAACTCAACAGCCAACTGTGAAAAATACGGATTCAAAAGCAGCACCGAAAACTGCTCGTCCAGCACAGAGTGGACAAAATAAACCTGCGCAAAACAATCAAAACCGTCCAACGCAGTCAACAGGAAGCCGTCCAGCGCAAGGTGGACAAAACCGTCCAACGCAGTCAACAGGAAGCCGTCCAGCACAAGGTGGACAAAACCGTCCAGCACAAGGTGGACAAAACCGTCCAGCGCAGTCAACCGGAAGCGGTCCAGCACAAGGTCGTCCAACTACTCCTCAGGGAGCACAGGGGCAAAATCGTCCTGCTGCAGCAACATCGGGTGCACCAAGTCGTCCAACAGGTGGGCGTCCACAAGGTGGAGCACCAAATCGTCGCGGTGGTCGTCCACCAGCACGAGGTATTAACCAAGGTAGAAGAAGGTACCGTCCAGCTCCTGTTCCTAAAGTAGAAGGGCCACTACCTGAAAAAATAACATTCTATGAATCACTTACGGTCGCAGAACTAGGTAAAAAACTAGATCGTGAGCCATCAGGAATTATTAAAAAATTATTTATGCTTGGTGTTATGGCAACAATAAACCAAGAACTTGATAAAGATGCAATTGAATTAATTTGTGCTGAATATGGTGTTGAAGTAGAGGAAGAAATCCGCATAGATCGAACAGATCTTGAGACGTATTTCGACGACAATGAAGAAGTGTCAGAAGCAGGTCAAGTTGAACGTCCTCCTGTAGTAACAATAATGGGGCACGTTGACCATGGTAAAACGACTCTCCTTGATTCCATTCGAAATACAAAAGTTACACAAGGTGAGGCTGGCGGTATTACCCAGCATATTGGCGCCTACCAAATTCGAGAGAATGGCAAAAAGATAACATTCCTTGATACGCCGGGTCACGCAGCGTTTACAACGATGCGGGCACGTGGTGCAAGTGTAACTGACATTACCATTCTTGTTGTTGCAGCAGACGATGGTGTAATGCCGCAAACAGTCGAAGCGATTAACCATGCGAAAGCAGCAGAAGTTCCAATTATTGTTGCAGTTAATAAAATGGATAAACCATCGGCAAATCCAGATCGTGTTATGCAAGAGCTTACTGAACATGGACTTGTTGCAGAAGCTTGGGGTGGAGATGCAATTTTTGTTCCTATCTCTGCATTACAAGGAGACGGAATTAAAGAGTTGCTCGAAATGGTATTGCTAGTAGCAGAGGTCGCTGAATTAAAAGCGAATCCGGATATTCTTGCAAGAGGATCAGTTATTGAAGCGCAACTTGACAGAGGGCGCGGATCTGCTGCAACACTTCTTGTACAGGATGGAACGCTTAAAGTAGGAGATCCTATCGTTGTAGGAAATACATTTGGTCGTGTTCGTGCAATGATTAGTGATGTTGGGCGACGTGTGAAAGAGGCAGGTCCGTCTACTCCAGTAGAAATTACGGGACTTAGCGATGTACCACAAGCAGGAGATCGATTTGTAGTCTTTAAAGACGAAAAAACGGCTCGTCAAATTGGTGAAACAAGAGCTGGCGAAGCGATTCAAGAACAACGTGGCGAAAAAACAAGAGTTACTTTAGACAACTTGTTTGAACAAATGAGCCAAGGTGAAATGAAAGAATTGAAGTTGATCGTTAAAGCTGACGTTCAGGGTACTGTTGAAGCGATGGCAGCTTCATTAATGAAGATCGAAGTAGAAGGCGTCAACGTTAGAATTATTCATACGGGTGCTGGAGCTATCAATGAATCAGACATCTCTCTCGCAGCTGCGTCAAATGCAATTGTCATCGGATTTAACGTTCGTCCTGATACAAATGCTAGTCGTGCGGCAGAAGAAGAAGGCGTTGATATCCGTCAACACCGCGTTATTTATAAAGTAATTGAAGAAATTGAGTCTGCTATGAAAGGCATGCTCGATCCAGAATTCGAAGAAAAAGTCATTGGTAAAGCTGAAGTACGTCAAACAATCAAAGTTTCGAAAATCGGTACAATTGCCGGAAGTTATGTAACTGACGGAAAAATTACCCGAGATTCTGGCGTACGTATAATCCGTGACCATATTGTTATTTTCGAAGGCGAATTAGATACTTTGAAGCGTTTCAAAGATGACGCTAAAGAAGTTGCTAAAGGTTATGAATGTGGAATCACAATCAAAAACTTTAACGATATTCATGAAGGCGACATCATTGAAGCATATGTAATGGAGGAAATTAAACGCGTATGATTGTCTACGCGGAATGTTCATTCTTCATTCCTATGGCAGCTTCACTGAAAGATAAACGGTCAGTTTTGAAACGAATGATTGATCGAACAAAGAACTCTTATAACGTTTCGATTTCAGAAATCGAACATCAGGATCTTTGGCAACGAACTACAATCGCACTCGTTGCCGTAGCTTCATCGAAAGATGCGGCTGAACGAGAAGTAAGACGGACAATTCGCTTTTTGGAATCAAATCCGGAATGGGAAATGTCTGACTATACTTTAGATTATTATTGAGACTGAATTGGGGTGACCAAACATGTCAAAGCGTGTGAATCGTGTCGCGGAACAAATGAAGAAGGAACTTGGGGAAATTATTTCACAAAAAGTAAAAGACCCAAGAATTGGCTTTATCACTGTGACTGATGTTGAAGTGACAGGCGATCTCCAACAAGCGACGATTTATATATCTGTTCTTGGTAGTGAGAAAGAGAAGGAAGATACACTTAAAGGTCTTTTAAAAGCAAGAGGATTTATCCGTGCAGAAATTGGCCAAAGAATCAAGCTTCGACTTACTCCAGAAATCGATTTTAAATTTGATGAATCAGTTGCATACGGAAGTCGAATCGAATCACTTCTAACTCAAGTAAAAAATGAACAGAGCGAATAAAACGAAGGAAGTCGGCGTCCGCAAGGGCTTTCCGACTTCCTTTCTTTACATATCAAATCGAATTCTTTAAAGGAGTTTTGAAATGGATGGAATACTTCCTCTTTGGAAAGAAAAAGGGATGACTTCACATGACTGTGTCTTTAAATTGCGTAAAATACTTGGAACAAAAAAAGTAGGACATACAGGCACGCTTGACCCAAGTGTAGAAGGTGTATTGCCGATTTGCATTGGACAAGCAACGAAAGTGGCGGAGTATATAACGGATGCAGGAAAAGAATATGTAGCAGTTGTTTCAATTGGGACATCTACCGAAACGGAAGATGCAGATGGTTCGGTCATTCATACAGATCTTTCGGAGAAGAAAATTAATCGAAGTCATCTAAAAGAAGTGCTAGAGAAGTTGACCGGGGAAATCATTCAAATTCCACCAATGTACTCTGCTGTTAAAGTAAATGGTCGCAAATTATATGAATACGCTAGAAAAGGAATCGAAGTTGAACGTCCTCAACGAACAGTTTTGATTCATGAGATAGAGTTATTGGATGACAGGGAAGTTTATGAGGGACAAGAAATTACATTTAAAATTCGAGTAGCTTGTGGAAAAGGTACCTATATCCGAACACTGGCCGTTCAAATCGGAGAATACCTTGGGTTTCCAGCTCACATGGCATCTCTGGTTCGCACAGCTTCGAGTGTTTATAGAGAACCTGATTGCCGAACGCTTGCAGAGGTCTCAGAGCTAAAAGAAAATGGAGAGATATCGACGATTTTGCATCCGCTTGAAGATGCGTTAATCGATTTTCCAAGTGTTGAAATTGATGAGGAAATGTATACAAAAATAGAAAATGGACAAGTTTTGCCCGAACATCCAATTCTATTAAAAGAACAGATCGTTGTATTTACAAAAAATGCAAAAGCAATTGCACTTTATAGGAGACATCCTTCAAAACTGGGGCTAATGAAACCAGAGAAAATGTTTCCTTTGAATATGGTGAGGGGGAACTAAGGTGGATATTTTCAGATTAAACTTTCCGGAAAACGTTGCTATCGAAACGACTAAGGAATATTCGTTAGCAATCGGTTTTTTCGATGGTTTACATAAAGGGCATCAAGCAGTCATATCTACAGCGAAAAGGAAAGCAGATGAACTTGGTATCTCTTCAGCAGTGATGACATTTGATCCGCATCCATCACATCTTTTTGCAGAAGGTAAAAACAAGGTGGGATATATTACGCAATATCCTGAAAAAGTAAGACTTCTTGAATCAATGGGGATTGATGCTTTATTCATCGTCTCGTTTGATTGGTCCCTCGCCGCACTTAGCCCGCATCAATTTATTGAAACCTTTATTAAAGGACTTCATGTGAAGCACGTTACAGCAGGATTCGATTTCACATTTGGTTCTAAAGGAACGGGAACGATGGAAGATATGGATTCATTGTCTGATGGCTTATATGGAACAACGGTCGTTGGTAAAGTGACAGAAACAGATGAAAAAATTTCTTCAACGCGCATTCGAGAACTCCTTTCAGAAGGGAATGTGGAAGAAACGGCCGTATTGCTTTCGAGACCATTTCGAACAATAGGAGTCGTTGTACACGGTGAGAAAAGAGGAAGATTGTTAGGTTTTCCAACAGCGAACGTTCAGCCAGATGACAATACGATATTGCCAGCCAACGGTGTGTATGCCGTTCGTTTCACTGTGGATAATGTAACGTATGACGGGGTATGTAGCGTCGGTGTCAAGCCTACTTTTCATGAATTAGGAAAAATCGCGCCCATTGTTGAGGTGTTTATTTTAGATTTCGATGAAGAAATTTATGGAAAACACGTTGAAGTTGATTGGGTGCAACATATTCGAAAAGAGTTGAAATTTGATTCAGTAGATGGACTAATTATACAGATGAAAAAGGATACAGAACGAGCCAAAGAAATACTGAGTGGGAACAACTGATTGTTGCATTTAAAGAACTTAAATGATAATATTGAAATGTGTAGAAGTACACGAACCATTCCTTGGCATGGCGAATCACCAACGTTTGCTAGGGAGCTGGGGATATTTATTATTAGGAGGTGAATAGGATGGCTATTACACAAGAACGTAAACATGAATTGATTGCAGAATATAAAATTCATGAAAAAGATACTGGATCAGCAGATATCCAGGTCGCTATCCTTACTGAAGAGATCAACAACCTGAACGGACATTTATCGACTCATAAGAAGGACCACCACTCACGTCGTGGACTTTTGAAAATGATCGGTACACGCCGTAGACTTCTTAAGTACTTGCGTGAAAACGAAGTTCAGCGTTACCGTGATCTTATTGCTAAACTCGGCCTACGCCGTTAATAAGATGACTTTAGAAAGCGGGCCTTGCCCGCTTTTTCTTTTTGTAAAGAAGATTTAAGTGCTTTGCTTACTGTGATGAAAGTAGAAGTATACAAAGATAGATTGCGTATTTTCTAAGCTTTACTCAGTTCGCTTATGCTTTTATAAATTGAAATACTTAGCATCAAGGTGCTATATTTGATACACTACTACTAATACATACAACGTATACAGTCCAGGCTGGAATATGGAAAGGGGTTCAATAATGACAGAACAAAAAAAGGTTTTTACAATCGATTGGGCAGGTAGAAAATTGACGGTAGAAACAGGTCAACTTGCGAAGCAAGCAAATGGAGCTGTGCTCGTTCGCTACGGCGATACTACAGTGCTATCAACTGCAACGACTTCACCGAATACAAGAGGTCTTGATTTTTTCCCGTTAACGGTAAATTATGAAGAGCGTATGTATGCAGTAGGGAAAATCCCAGGTGGTTTCCTTAAGCGTGAGGGACGTCCATCAGACAAGGCTGTACTTACAAGTCGTCTAATTGACCGTCCAATTCGTCCGTTATTCGCCGATGGTTTCCGTAATGATGTACAAGTTATTTCACTTGTTATGTCAGTCGATCAAAATGCTTCATCTGAAATGGCAGCAATGCTAGGTTCTTCCTTGGCATTGTCAGTTTCTGATATTCCTTTTGACGGACCTATTGCCGGCGTTCAAGTTGGCCGAATCGATGGAGAGTTCTTAATTAATCCGACACCTGATCAGCTTGAAAAAAGTGATTTAGATCTAATTGTTGCTGGAACAAAAGATGCCATTAATATGGTTGAAGCCGGTGCTGAAGAAGTAACTGAAGATGTTATTCTTGAAGCAATTATGTTTGGTCACAACGAAATCATTCGATTAGTTGAGTTCCAAGAGAAAATAATTGCTGAGGTCGGCAAAGAGAAGCTAGAAATCGCTCTTTTCGAATTAGATGCAGACCTTACTACTGAAATTAAAGAGAAGTCTGAAGCGAAGCTGATTGCAGCAATTCAAACGCATGAAAAACAAGCGCGTGCTGAAGCAATCGACACTGTGAAAAAAGAAGTTATCGAGCATTATACTGAACTTGAAGCTGATGTAGCAACAATGAAGCAAGTAAAAGGAATTCTTGATACAATTGTCAAAGACGAGGTTCGTCGTTTAATTACAGATGAAAAAATTCGTCCTGATGGTAGGGGTCTAGATGAAATTCGTCCACTCGCTTCAGAAGTTGGCCTTTTACCTCGTACGCATGGTTCAGGACTCTTTACACGTGGGCAAACTCAAGCGCTTAGCGTTTGTACACTTGGCGCACTAGGTGAAGTTCAGATCATTGACGGACTTGGCCTGGAAGAGTCAAAACGCTTTATGCATCATTACAATTTCCCTAACTTTAGTGTTGGAGAAACAGGTCCAATTCGTGGACCAGGTCGCCGTGAAATTGGTCACGGTGCTCTTGGAGAAAGAGCTCTTATAGGCGTTCTTCCAGACGAAAAAGAATTTCCATATACAATCCGTCTAGTTGCAGAAGTGCTTGAGTCAAACGGCTCATCTTCACAAGCATCGATTTGTGCTTCAACAATGGCAATGATGGATGCGGGTGTTCCACTTAAAGCGCCTGTAGCTGGAATTGCAATGGGTCTTGTGAAAAAAGGCGAAAACTATTCCGTTCTTTCGGATATTCAGGGAATGGAAGATTTCCTTGGAGATATGGACTTTAAAGTAGCTGGTACAGAAAAAGGAATTACGGCACTTCAAATGGACATTAAAATTGACGGATTGTCTCGTCAAATTTTAGAAGAGTCATTAACGCAAGCAAAAATTGGTCGTTTGCATATTCTTGAGCATATGAACTCGGCAATTGGTGTACCGCGTGAAGAGTTGTCTGCTTATGCTCCGAAAATCATCATGATTAAAATCAACCCAGACAAAATTCGCGATGTAATCGGACCTGGCGGTAAAGTAATTAACAAAATCATTGAAGAGACAAATGTAAAAATTGATACTGCACAAGATGGTACAATTTACATTTCTTCACCTGATAATGAAATGAATGCGAAAGCTAAGAAAATGATTGAAAACATCGTTCGCGAAGCAAAAGTTGGCGAATATTACATGGCAAAAGTGAAACGCGTTGAAAAGTTTGGCGCATTCCTCGAGTTATTCCCAGGTAAAGATGGTCTTCTTCATATTTCTGAAATTGCAGAAGAGCGTACAAAAGCTGTTGAAGATGTTCTGAAACTAGACGATGAAATGTTCGTTAAAGTAATTGAAATCGACAATCAAGGTCGTGTAAATCTATCAAGAAAAGTTGTACTTCTTGAAGAGAAAAAAGCAGCTGAAACAGAAGGTAAATAACCAATTAAAAGTAGTTAATTCGTTCAACTTAGGATACTAAGAAAAAAACAAATCAGCCCCTTCTCCCTCTGTGGAAAGGTGGCTTTTTGTAATTTTATTCGTAAAAAGGGGTAGCAACTGATGATCAATACAAAAGTTTGTGAAAATGGAGTTCGAATTGTTTTTGAAAAAATGCCGTACGTTCGCTCTGTGGCAATTGGAGTATGGGTAGAGGCTGGTTCGGCGGACGAGGATCCAACGGAAAGAGGGTTGGCTCATTTTATTGAACATATGCTATTTAAAGGGACTGCTTCGAGAAGCGCTCGAATGATCGCTGAGGAGTTCGATCGAATTGGTGGGGACATAAATGCATTCACATCAAAAGAGACGACGTGCTTCTTTGCTACCGTGTTAAATAACCACTCAGAGCAAGCTCTTACAATTTTAGCGGATATGTTTTTCAACTCTACTTTTGATGAAAAAGAAATAGAGAAGGAGAAATCGGTTGTGCTCGATGAAATAGCTTCTGTCGAAGATACCCCCGATGACGATGTACAAGAAAGACTTTGGACATTGATGTACCCGAAGGATTCAATTGGTCAACCTGTTCTTGGAAGGGAAGAGACCATTACAACTTTTAATAAAGATATGATTCGTGCATTTATGAAACGTTTATATAGACCAGAAAATACAGTGATTTCAATCTCTGGAAATTTTGATGATGCCATGATTACTAAAATTGAAGAGGAGTTTGGTTCATTCCAAACAATGAAACTTGAACGTGAAAAGTTAGCAATCCCACAATTTCAACATGGTGTTACTGTAAAAGAAAAAGACATCGAACAAGCTCATTTATGCATTGGGTTTGAAGGGATTCCTCTAGGGAATCAGCATTTATATGAGTTGGCTATATTGGACAGCATTGTAGGCGGTTCGATGTCTTCTCGCTTATTCCAGGAAATTAGAGAAGAGCGGGGAATTGCATACTCAATTTATTCCTATTATTCATCGTATAAAAGCGTAGGTTCGTTTGTTATATACGGAGGAACTGCACCTGAAAATACGGAAGAATTATCGAAGGCGATTGACCAAATAATTGAAGCGATAAGTAAAGATGGGGTAACGGAAAATGAAGTATTTAATGCAAAGGAACAGTTAAAAGGTGGATTTTTACTAGGCCTCGAGAGTTCGGAATCAAGAATGCATCGAAACGGAAGCAATGAAATTACATTGAAGAAGCACCGTCCAATCGATCACATAGTATCATTAATCGATCAGGTGGAAACCGATAATGTCAATCGGTTAGCGTCTAGAATATTTGCTAGTAAACGGGCTGTATCTATAATTACACCAGCTTAATAACCAAAGTTCAACATCTAATTGAATTTGAAGTCAGTTTCCCGGTCTCCATTCATATAATGGGTGATAAGAGTGGAAAGGGGAATGACAATGCTACTTTCAGAACTTGCACAGAAAGAGTTGATTCAAGTAGAAGATGGAATTCGGTACGGGTTACTGGCGGATACAGATCTAATTTTCAATGGAAAAACAGGAGACATTATTGGATTTGAAATAAAAAAGAAGTTTGGTCGATTTTCATTTAAAAGTCGACCTGAGCAAGACTTGGAATTTATTCCGTGGTCAGAAATCGTGTTAATTGGTGAACATCGGATTTTATTTACGAAAGCTGGTTCCATGAGCGAGGTTGATATTGATGAACGATAATCGATGGCTTTTCGTTGGGACGGATAAACGGATATCTAAAAGTAGTCAACTAATGGCGAATCGTGGATATGAATGTGTATATTTGGCGACGGATTCATTCACAGAAGAATTACGGGGAATGATTTTAAAGTTTAGACCAGGTCATATAGTTTTCTCAATTCATGAGTTCGGCGGGAAATTTCCTGTGGATATATTGGATGAAGGTACGCGATTGTACGCAGGAGTTGCATCTAAGGAGTGGATTGAACCATTTGCAAAAGCAGGAATTGAAGTTCAGCATTATCTTCATGATGAACAGTTCATTTGGCGTAATGCTTGGCTCACAGCCGAAGGATTCCTTTTAGAGTATTACTTGAATACAGGACGTATTGTTTCTGGTGAACATTTTTATGTCTCAGGATTTGGAAAAGTAGGGAAGATGGTAGCGCACGCTTTAAAGGCACTTAACGCAAAGGTGACGGTAATCGCCCGTTCCGATCAACAACTGGGAGAAGCTACTGCAATGGGGTATGGTACAAAACGTATGACCACCAAACTAGAATTGAAACATGGGCTACTCGTTAATACGATTCCTGCACGTTGGTATTCTTTCGAAAATGATACAAAACGAGACATCTTCGATTTGGCTTCTGCGCCTGGATGCCTAGCGTCGATCTCCGTACCGGAATACTATAGAATACTACCCGGACTCCCGGGAAAACATTTTCCGGTTGATGCTGCAGAAGCTTTAGCGGATGCGGTTGAGCGGATCTATCGAAGATGAAAGGGGAAATACATGCTACAAGGAAAACGAATAGGTCTCGGTATTACGGCCTCACATTGTACCTATGAGGAAATTATGCCAGTCATTGACTCGTTAAAAAAAGCTGGAGCGACCGTTGTTCCAGTTATTACGCATTCAGTTTTAACTGCTGCAACGCGATTTGGGACAGGAGAGGAATGGATTCGTCGAATTGAAGAGGCCACTGGGGAGAAAGTGATTTCAACAATTGTTGGTGCAGAGCCATTTGGTCCTCAAACACCCGTAGATTGTATGATAATCGCCCCAATGACAGGAAATTCAATTAGTCGATTTGCAAACGCTGCTACTGATTCTCCCGTATTGATGGGTGCCAAGGCGACACTTCGAAATGGAAATCCAGTTCTTCTGGGGATTTCGACAAATGATGCACTTGGTTTGAATGGGGTTAACATTATGAAGCTGTTAAATATGAAAAATGTTTATTTTATTCCATTCGGTCAAGACGATCCACATAAAAAACCAAATTCACTTATTTCTGATTTCACATTAATGGTTCCGGCCGTAGCTGCAGCGATAAATAAACAGCAACTTCAACCACTTTTGATTATTCACACAAAAAAGTAACCTTTCAGACACTCTAGGTGTAGCAATATGATATAATGACCCCATACTACTACTTTTTTACGCTGAAAGGGAGATTCATATGACTACTGTAAATGTTGCAATCGTCGGTGCGACTGGTGCCGTTGGTACAAAAATTCTTGAGAAATTGCTAGAGCGAAAGTTTCCAGCAAGCTCAATTAAGTTACTTGCTTCAAAAAGATCGGCAGGTAAAGAAATTTCTGCAGGTGGACAAAAATTCATCGTAGAAGAAACAACTGCCGAATCTTTTGATGGAATAAATATTGCCTTTTTCAGCGCAGGTGGAAATATCTCGACAATGTTCGCAAATGAAGCAGTTGCAAGAGGCGCAGTCGTGATAGATAATACGAGTGCATTCCGTATGATTGAAGGCATACCGTTAGTTGTTCCGGAAGTGAATAAGGATGCGATGGATAGCCATAAAGGAATTATTGCAAATCCAAACTGTTCAACAATTCAAATGGTTACAGCATTAGAACCGATAAAAGATAAGTTAGGATTAAAACGAATTATCGTTTCGACGTACCAAGCTGTTTCAGGAGCAGGTGCCGATGCAATCGATGAATTAGAAAACCAAAGCAATCAATTTGAAACCCGTGCAACGAACGATGCTGCTTTATTGCCGACGGGTGCAGGGGAACGGTTTTATCCAATCGCATTTAACGTTATCCCACAAATTGACGCATTCGATGCATCAGGATATACCCTTGAAGAATTAAAGATGATCAATGAAACAAAGAAAATCTTTGGTGATGATAAATTGCAGGTTTCAGCAACATGTGTTCGAATTCCAGTTGTATCTGGTCACTCTGAATCGATTTATTTCGAAGTTGATCAAGAAGGCACTACAGTTGAAGAGCTAAAAGAATTAATGAGGAATGCGCCAGGAGTTGTACTTCAAGATGACCCGTCACAGCAATCCTACCCTATGCCAGTATTTGCTGAGGGACTTGAAGATGTATTCGTTGGACGTATACGAAAAGATCCGGATCACCCAACAGGATTCCATATGTGGGTTGTAACGGATAACTTATTAAAAGGTGCAGCGTTGAATTCAGTGCAAATTGCAGAGTGTTTAATTAAGTAACATCATGAAGCCTTCAAGATTCTTGCCAATCTTGTGTAAACCATCTAAATTTACTATGAATACAAATCACGAAATAGGTGATTGATCTTATAAAAAGGACTGATTTGAATGGAACTCGGACGCGTATCTACGGCGATGGTAACCCCATTTTCAACAACGGGAGCTATCGATTATGATAAAACAGAAAAATTAATCGAATATTTAATTGCAAATGGGACGGATTCGTTAATTGTTAGTGGAACAACAGGAGAATCGCCAACGTTGACTGCAGAAGAGACCAAGCCACTACTTGCTTTTACAGTTGAGCAAGTGAATAAGCGAATTCCGGTAATCGCTGGAACAGGAACCAACTCAACGGCAGAATCCGTTTTGATTACTAAATCAGCAATTGACGTAGGGGTTGATGGGATTATGCTAGTCACTCCTTATTACAATAAACCGGATCAAAAGGGCATGTATGCACATTTTTCTCATATTGCTGCAGAAACTTCATTGCCTGTTCTTTTGTATAATATTCCAGGTCGCTCAGTCGTTAACATGCTTCCTGAAACAATTATTGAGTTATCCAAAATTAAAAATATTCGTGGCGTGAAAGAAGCAAGCGGAAGTTTAGATCAAATGGCGGATATCATTTCGGGGACAGATGCTAATTTTTCAGTCTATAGTGGCGATGATGGATTGACGTTACCTTTACTTTCAATTGGCGGAAAAGGTATCGTTTCGGTCGCTGCACATATAGTTGGTAATGATATGCAGAAAATGATTGCAGCTTTTGAGGCGGGTAAAACTGTTGAAGCAGCAGCTATGCATAGAACGTTATTACCGTTATTTAAGGCATTGTTTGCAGCGCCGAATCCTGTACCACTCAAATATGCATTGAAAAAGTTAGGTGTAGATACAGGTGGCGTTCGACTACCTTTAGTTGCCTATGAGGATCAGAATTTAGCTTTCGATGAAGTATGGAAAACATACGAAGAAAACCGTCACGTTTTTGGATGATAAAAGCCGGGATTCATTCCCGGCTTTTTTTGTTGAGGCTTTTGCATTATTAATGTTTGTATAGGAAGGTTTTGTCCCGTATAATAAAACTAGGTTTATGATCGGGAATTAGAAATAGGAGGAAATCGTGTGTCAAAAATAAAAAATGAATTAATTCGTATTATTCCACTAGGTGGAGTTGGGGAAATCGGTAAGGCAATGTATGTTGTCGAAATCGATGAAGAGCTATTTATTGTAGATAGTGGTCTTATGTTCCCGGAAGGAGAAATGCTTGGAATCGATATTGTTATTCCAGACATTACTTATATTGAAGAAAATAAAGAGCGTGTGAAAGGGATTTTCCTTACGCATGGTCACGAAGATGCAATTGGGTCAATTGCTTACTTGCTTCAAAAAGTACAAGCTCCAATCTATGCATCTAAATTGACAATTGCATTAGCTAAAGAACATTTAAAAGAAATGCCATCACCAAATCCAGTGAAGTTTTTCGAAGTAACGAATAAGAGTCGGATGAACTTTGATCGTACACATGTAACGTTTTTCAATACGACACATAGTATACCGGATGCACTTGGAATTGTTTTTCACACGAGTGAAGGGGCAATTGTTCATACGGGAGAATTTAAATTTGACCAAGCAGCGAAGGGCAAATATCGTCCGGATATTGGAAAAATGGCTACACTCGGTGAGAAGGGTGTATTTATTCTTATGTCCGATTCGTCTGAAGCGGAGCGACCTGGATATACGACTTCAGAGTCAGTTGTTGAAACTCATTTATCAAAAACATTCCACAAAGCAGAAGGAAGAATACTCGTCGCATTGTATGCTTCGAACTTCATCCGAATCCAACAGGTATTTGACAGAGCGGCTGAGTCAGGGAAAAAAGTTGCGGTTGTTGGTAAAAGTTTAGAAAGTTATTTCGAAGTAGGAATGAAGCTGGGCTACTTGATGATTGAAGAAGATATAGTCATTCCTGTTCAAGATTTGGATAAATACGATGACGATAAAGTTGTAATTATTGTTACGGGTAACAAAGGCGAACCGCTTGATGCACTTGCGAAAATTGTCCGTAAACAACATAAAGACATTCGAATTAAAGATACAGATACGGTTCTTATTACATTTACACCTTCACCGGGCATGGAAGTATCTATGTACCAAATGATGAACGAACTTGCGAAGGCAGGAGCATCGGTCCTTACTTCAAGCAGAAATGTTCACGTTTCGGGTCATGGGAGTCAAGAAGACTTGAAACTAATGCTAAACTTAATGCAACCGAAGTATTTTATTCCTATTCAAGGTGAATATCGTATGTTAATGGCTCACTCCAAACTCGCTCAAGAGACGGGGATACCTAAAACGCGTGTGTTTATTGCGGATAAGGGAGACATTGTAGAATATAATAAAGACAAAATGCGGATGAGTGGTCGAGTCCAAGCAGGTAATGTCCTTATTGATGGAATTGGTGTAGGCGATGTTGGAAATATTGTACTAAGAGATCGAAAATTATTATCACAGGATGGTATTTTCACAGTAGTAGTTACATTAAATCGAAAGCAGAAACGTATTGCTTCCGGCCCAGAAATAGTTTCTCGTGGATTTGTTTATGTACGGGAGTCAGAAGAGCTTCTAGAAGAAGCCAAAAACCTCATTACGAAAATTGTCGAGAAGCATGTGAATAAAAAGTCGTTCGATTGGACAAACATAAAGCAAGAGATTCGTGATACACTCAGTTCATATTTGTATCAACAAACGAAAAGAAGACCTATGATTATCCCAATTATTATGGAATATTGATAACGAAACACGCTTCGACGTGTTTTAGGGACCAATTTTAAATTGAGTTTAAGCTGGAAAGCAGGTCAGTTAGTGAAGAGAGATTGAACTTCAGCCCGCTTTATTTTGTAGGACGCGGTGTTTTAGGCGAACTTCCTTCTCTGACGCTGCAAAAATGTGACATCCGCCGGAGGCTTTAACTTTGGCTACATGAAGTTAATAGGGTTTCCTAGCCGTCTGTACGGTAAGGAAGCCCTTTTTAAATTTATTCAGAAAAGGAGGACTAGCAAGTTGGCGAAAAAGAAGTCAAAGCAAAATAGAAAATCCAATGCAAGCAAAAAAAAGAAGCCTGGAATGAATCCTTTATTGTATGAAGTGATTGGTTTAATGATGATTGGCTTATCGATAATTATTATTTTTGAATTTGGACCCGTAGGTAGAGGGCTCGCCTCATTCTCTATGTTGATTTTTGGGAACTGGCATAGCGCGGTTCCACTACTTTTAATTGTTCAAGCACTTATTTTTATGATACGTAGAAAGTTAGGTGGCTGGAAAAATAGAATTATTGGGGGAAGTTTATTTATTCTCGCGAGTCTACTTTTATTTAGCCACGTTTATTTATTTAAGGAGTTATATGCAAGTCGAATTCTGCTGACGGATTCTGTCTTAAAAGAGACATGGAAAGTCCTTATTTCAAATGATGGCATATCTTCTAGAAGTGGTGCACTAGGAGGGGGCATGCTTGGAGCATTTCTATTTGCAATGTTTCATTCCTTATTTGATTCGGCTGGAGCAACAGTAGCAGGGGTACTTCTACTATTGGTAGGTATTGTGTTATTAACTGGGAAAGCAATTGTTCCTTATGTTGCAGAAAAGTTTCCCGCTTTTATTGAAGGTATAAAGAAACGCTCTGAAGAGAAATCAAAGACTAAGAAGAAAGCTGTAAAAGAGACTCCAAAAACTCGGGCTAAGAAAACGGAGACTGACCTATCGTCTTCTCAAGAGGAGCAAGTAGAAGCGCCAGTCGAAGTTGTTGAAATACTCTCTGAACCGATTATTTCTGCATTCAGTGAGCGAATCGAAAGGAAGGTAGTAGAAGAACCTTCTGCTGAAGAGGAAGTAGTTGAAACGATAGAAATTGCAAATTACACAGGGGTGACTGGAGAAGAAGAAAATGAATCCTATATTTTACCGCCACCTTCTTTATTAAAAGATTCACCTGTAAGCGACCAATCGGAAGAATATAATTCAATTCAAGCGAATGCAAAAAAGTTAGAACAAACTTTCTTGAGCTTTGGAGTGAAGGTTCGTATTACTCAAGTGCATTTGGGACCAGCAGTAACAAAGTATGAAGTGTTACCAGATACGGGAGTGAAGGTTAGTCGAATTGTTAGCTTATCGGATGATATCGCGCTCGCTCTTGCTGCAAGCGATATTCGAATAGAAGCACCCATTCCTGGAAAGTCGGCTGTCGGGATAGAGATTCCGAATAGCGCAATTGCTATTGTAAGTCTAAGAGAAGTAATAGAGGCAAAAGAGAATGATCGTCCGGATTCGAAGTTGATGATTTCTCTTGGCCGGGATGTGACAGGACAAGCCATACTTACAGAGTTGAATAAAATGCCTCACGTACTTATTGCCGGTTCTACGGGTAGTGGTAAAAGTGTTTGTATAAATGGCATTATTATAAGCATCCTAATGCGTGCAAAACCTCATGAAGTAAAAATGATGATGATCGATCCTAAAATGGTTGAACTCAATGTGTATAACGGTGTGCCTCACTTACTTGCACCAGTCGTGACGGACCCTAGAAAGGCGTCACAAGCTCTTAAAAAGGTTGTATCTGAAATGGAAAGGCGTTATGAACTCTTTGCACATACGGGTACACGAAATATAGAAGGATATAACGGTCATATCGATATTTGGAATGATGAAAATGAAGAGAAGCATCCACGTATGCCATACATTGTAGTGATTGTAGATGAGTTAGCAGACTTAATGATGGTAGCCTCGAGCGATGTAGAAGATTCAATTACACGACTTGCGCAAATGGCCCGTGCGGCTGGAATACATTTAATTATTGCTACACAACGTCCGAGTGTGGATGTTATTACCGGAATTATTAAAGCGAACATTCCATCTCGTATTGCGTTTGCAGTTTCATCGGCAATAGATTCAAGAACAATCTTAGACAGTGGTGGTGCAGAAAAGCTGTTAGGTAGAGGGGACATGTTGTTTCTACCAGCTGGTGTATCTAAGCCGGTGCGCATTCAAGGTGCTTACGTGTCAGATAGTGAAGTAGAAGCAATTGTAGATTTTGTGATTGAACAACAAAAAGCGCAATATCAAGAAGAAATGATTCCTACTGAAATCGAGGAAGTAGCTCCACACGAAGAAACAGATGAATTGTATGACCAAGCTGTGCAACTAGTTACGGAATTACAGACAGCTTCGGTTTCTATGTTGCAACGCCGTTTCAGAGTTGGATACTCGCGAGCTGCAAGAATTGTTGATCAGATGGAGCTTCGCGGGGTAGTGGGGCCTTCTGAAGGGAGTAAGCCACGCCAAGTCCTTATTAGCAAAAGTGAGGCAGATTTACCTTCATGAGAAAATGTGTATAAGTTCTTACACTTTGATAAAGCTTGAATAAAAGTTTACAAGAAAAGTATTTGATTTACACAAGAAAAGTGATATAGTATGGTTGATTCGTTCGGACGTTTAACATCAGAGGTCAGACCTCGAAGAAGGTGGTGATTGGTGTAATGATGGTGAAATCAGATCAGCGACATCTCTATCTACAAGTAATTGAACGATTAAAAAATGATATTGAGTGCGGAATATTTAAAGAAAATGAACGCTTTCCTTCTGAATTTGAACTTGCTCGAAATTTAGGTGTCAGTCGCGCAACTCTTCGTGAGGCACTTCGATTGTTAGAAGAGGAAAAAGTGATTGTTCGGAAACATGGTGTAGGAACTTTTGTGAATCCAAAACCATTGTTCAGTTCTGGCATAGAGCATTTAACGAGCATTTCAACGATGATACGTAATGGTGGAATGGAACCAGGTACAATTGTCATGGAAATTACAGAAATGAAACCAAACAAGAAGGAAATGGAAAGATTTAATTGTAAAAATGACGATGTGATGGTTACAATAAAGAGAGTTCGAACTGCAGATGGTGAACCAGTTGTTTATTGCATCGATAACGTTCTTTCAAAACATTTACCTGTTGGAACAGAGGAATTATTAAATGTATCTTTGTTTGATGCGATTGAAAAAACAGGTAAGATTCGAATTGAACAAGCAGTCGCAAATATTGAGCCAGTTGGATATGATGAAGAAGCTTCTTCTATATTAAGATGTGGTCTCGACGTACCTCTTCTTGCACTTCTTCAATCTCATTACAGCGCGGAAGGTGAAATGGTTTTGTATTCAAAAAATTATTTCCGGGCTGATAAATTCGATTTCCACGTCGTTCGTAAACGGGTATAAGACGCATTTGCGTCCTACTAATATAGCATTAACAATAGGAGGGTCTCGATTTGAGTAAACGTAGATTTGGGCTAGGATTATCTTTACTACTTGCAGCTGGTACAATACTTGGCGCATGTGGAACAGATAAAGCCAAAGAAGAAGAAGAAACTACAACACCAGCAACTGGTGAAGAAACAGAAGCAGCATTTTCAATTGCAATGGTAACAGATACTGGCGGTGTTGATGATAAGTCATTCAACTCTTCAGCTTGGAAAGGTATCCAAGATTATGGTGAAGCAAACGGCCTTGAAAAAGGAGACGGTGGATTTGATTACTTACAGTCTACTGACGCTTCAGAATATGAAGCGAACTTGAACAGACTAGTTCGTCGTGACTTCGATCTTGTATACGGAATTGGTTTCCTTTTGAAAGATGCAATTGAAACAATTGCACAACAACACCCAGACAAAATGTTTGGACTTGTTGATGAAGAATCTGAAGTTGCAAACGTTGCAAGCATTATGTTTAAAGAGCAAGAAGGTGCATTCCTTGCAGGAGCTGCTGCTGCACTTATGACAAAATCGAATAAAATTGGTTTTGTAGGTGGAATGGACATCCCTGTTATTGAGCGTTTCCACGCTGGCTTTGTTGATGGAGTAGCTGCAGTTAATCCTGATATTGAAGTAGATGTACAATACACAGGTAACTTTGATAAAGCTGAAGATGGTAAAGCTGCTGCAAACCGTATGTATACTTCTGGCGTAGACATTATTTTCCACGCTGCTGGTGGTACGGGTAACGGTGTTTTCTCTGAAGCAAAAGAACGTAAAACTTCAGATCCTGACGCATATGTATGGGTAATCGGAGTTGACTCAGATCAATACGAAGAAGGTAAAGTTGGCGAAGATAACATTACATTAACTTCAATGCTTAAACGTGTTGACTTAGCTGTAATGAAAACTGCTGAACTTGCTGCAAAAGGTGAATTCCCAGGCGGCGAAATTACACGTTACGGTCTAGCTGATGAAGGAATTGCGCTTGCTGATTCACGCGGAGCAATCCCACAAGACGTATTGGACCAAATTGATGTATTCGCAAAAGATATTGCTGAAGGAAATATTGTCGTTTCAGAAGATCCGAAAAAATAAGATTCAAATCCATGAAATTATGAAGGCCGGATTTATTGCGGCCTTCTTACTTTCATTTTAGAGAAGAACTCGAAAGAAATTAATACAAGAAAAGCTTTTAACACCGGAATCTTTTCTTGTATTAATTTGAGCTGTCAAACCCAAATGTGAGGAAGTGAGTCCAGTGGAATACGTCATTGAGATGTTGAATATAAGAAAAGAGTTCGGTAATTTTGTAGCGAATGATGATATTACTTTGCAGTTAGAAAAAGGAGAAATTCACGCACTGTTAGGAGAAAATGGAGCAGGGAAATCGACTTTAATGAACGTTCTTTTCGGTTTGTATAAACCCGACGGTGGTGAAATTCGTGTTCGTGGACAACAAGTCGATATTGCAAATCCAAACGTTGCAAATGACATCGGTATTGGAATGGTTCACCAACACTTTATGCTTGTCGAGAATTTAACCGTCACTGAAAACATTATTTTAGGAAATGAACCAAAGAAAATGGGGACAATTAACATTCGCGATGCAGCAAAAAAGGTTAAGGAAATATCAGAGTTGTATGGTTTAAATGTGGATCCAAATGCAAAAATAGAAGATATTTCAGTTGGAATGCAGCAGCGAGTAGAGATATTGAAAACGCTTTATCGTGGAGCAGAAATCCTGATTTTTGATGAGCCTACAGCTTCATTAACACCACAGGAGATTACCGAGTTGGTTGGAATTATGAAGAAGCTGATTACAGAAGGTAAGTCTATCATTCTCATAACTCATAAACTACAGGAAATAATGGACGTTTCGGATCGCGTTACGATTATCAGAAAAGGCAAAGGGATTGGAACAGTAGTTACAGCTGAAACAAACCCCGAAGAATTAGCAACACTGATGGTTGGTCGCCAAGTAACGTTTAAAACTGAAAAAGGGCCTTCAAATCCAACAACGGATGTCCTGAAAATTGAGGATCTTGTCGTTGACGATTATCGTGGGATTCATAAAGTGAAAGGATTAAATCTTACTGTTCGAAGAGGAGAAATTGTTGGAATTGCTGGGATTGATGGCAACGGCCAATCAGAACTGATTGAAGCAATCACAGGACTCCAAAAAGTAAAAAGCGGTAAAATATTAATTAATTCAGTAGATGTTACAGGAAAGAAACCGCGTGAAATTACAGAAACTGGAATTGGTCATATTCCACAAGATAGACATAAACACGGACTTGTTCTTGATTTTACAGTTGGTTATAATGCTGTTCTTCAAACGTATTATCAAAAACCTATTTCGAAAAAAGGGATAATGAATTATAAATTAGTTTCTGAAAAAGCAAAAGAAATTATTGAAACATATGACGTTCGGACGCAAGGTGAACATGCGCTCGCTCGTTCATTATCAGGAGGGAATCAGCAAAAGCTGATTATCGGTCGAGAAGTTGACCGTGATCCAGATTTACTTATTGCAGCACTTCCAACGAGAGGTTTGGATGTTGGAGCGATTGAATTCATCCATAAAAAATTAATTGAGCAGCGTGACCGAGGCAAAGCAGTGTTATTAATCTCGTTTGAACTTGATGAAGTTATGAATGTTTCGGATCGCATTGCAGTTATTTACGACGGCAAAATTGTTGATACAGTACTACCAGAACAAACAACCGAGCAAGAGCTTGGTTTACTAATGGCTGGGCATTCGAAGTCTGAAATGGTAGTTGTTGGAGACGAGGTTGTTTTGAAAGAAGGTGGCGATACCGATGTCAAATAGGGTTATTAACTTACTGATCCCCGTCATTTCGATTATTTTAGGGTTACTTGTAGGGGCAGTTGTTATGCTTTTAAGTGGTTATGATCCGGTTAAAGGATATATCGCCCTTTGGAACGGAATTTTTGGGGATATTTACGCAATCGGTGAAACGATTCGACAAATTAGCCCATACATATTGGCTGGGCTTGCAGTTGCATTCGCATTTCGTACTGGGTTATTTAATATAGGTGTTGAAGGTCAACTTATTGTTGGATGGTTTGCAGCTGCTTATGTAGGAACTGCTTTCGATCTTCCTGCAATTATTCACTTACCATTTGCACTTATCGCTGCGGCAGTAGCTGGAGCACTTTGGGGATTCATACCTGGCCTTTTAAAGGCAAAACTTCGTGTTCATGAAGTTATTGTAACGATTATGATGAACTATATCGCACTTCATACTGTAAACGCATTAATAAAAGCAGTAACTGGAACTTATAAAACAGATAAGGTTAAAGAAACAGCGTCTTTACGATCTGAGTTTTTATCCAACCTAACAGACTTTTCAACACTTCACTATGGAATTCTTGTTGCTCTGGCAATGGTTGCGGTTATGTGGTTTATTCTTGAAAAGACAAAAACAGGTTACGAGCTTAAATCAGTTGGCTTTAACGATCATGCATCTCAATATGCTGGCATGAACGTAGAAAAGAATATTATACTTTCAATGGTTATTTCAGGGGCGTTTGCTGGACTTGGTGGCGCGATGGAAGCTCTTGGAACTTTCGGGTATATGGCGAATATGGGTGGCTTTACCGGGATTGGCTTTGACGGTATCGCAGTTGCATTACTAGGTGCGAATACACCACTTGGAGTTATCTTTGGTGCTTCGTTGTTTGGTTCATTAAAATACGGTGCAGGAAATATGCCTAACGAAGCTGATATTCCGCTTGAAATTGTCTCGATTATCATTGCGCTTATCATTTTCTTTGTAGCTTCCGGATACATCATTCGTGTAGTTTTAAACCGGTTGAATAAGAATAAGGAGGCGAATTGAATTGGGTTTTCTAGACTTACTTTACTTCATAATTCCAATAACAATTTCATACGCCGCGCCTTTAATTTTTACTGCAATCGGTGGAGTTTTTTCTGAACGTTCCGGTGTTATTAATATCGGTCTTGAAGGACTTATGGTAATGGGTGCTTTTACTGGTATTATGTTTAATTTGTTTTTTGCAGATACATTTGGTGCATGGACACCGTGGGTAGCATTGTTCGTAGCTATGTTAGTGTCAGCTTCATTCTCTATTTTTCATGCTGTCGCATCAATAACATTCCGAGCGGATCAAGTAGTCTCAGGTGTTGCGATTAACATGCTTGGAATTGCAGTTGCATTATTTACGGTGAAAATGGTTTTTGGCAAAGGGCAGACGGATTTTATCCAACGCAGTATTCCGCGCTTTAACGTTCCGTTTTTACAGGACATTCCTATTTTAGGGCCAATGTTTTTCAAAGGAATCTATGGTTCTTCTATTCTAGCGATTGGCGTAGCGATTCTTGCTTGGTTTGTTATTTATAAAATGCCATTTGGACTTCGACTTCGTTCCGTTGGTGAACATCCAATGGCCGCGGATACGATGGGGATAAATGTTACGCGCATTCGTTATGTTGCAGTAATTATTTCAGGTGGACTTGCGGGTATTGGTGGAGCAATTTATTCACAAACAATGACCAATGACTTTGGCCATGCAACGATCAATGGACAAGGCTTCATGGCGCTTGCCGCGATGATATTTGGTAAATGGCATCCTATGGGTGCGATGGGAGCAGCATTGTTCTTCGGATTTGCGCAAGCACTTGCAATAAGTGCTCCGAGCATTTCGTTTTTAGACAATGTTCCGACAGTGTATCTACACATTTTGCCATACGTCTTAACGATTTTAGCGCTTGCAGGATTTATTGGAAGAGCTAAAGCACCAAAAGGACTTGGGCAACCATATATTAAAGGAAACCGGTAAAATTTAAAAAGTTACCTTGAAGTCTATATAAACCAGACTTCAGGTAGCTTTTTTCTTTATAATACTTGAATTTCTATCGGTTTATTTGCTTACATCTACAAATGAAATGTATAGTGAAGTTAGGAAATCGCATATTAACAAAAACAGAGGTGTTTAGATGTTTAAGAAAACGAAGATACAAGAAGGCGTTACGCTTTATTCAAGAAAATCTGATCAGTTTAAAACAGTTAACTTTTCGATCAAATGGAAAAGTGCTTTAAATCAAAAGTCGTCTGCTGCACGAGCAGTTCTCGCAAATATACTCGAAGAGTCGAATGGTAAATACCGCACACAAAGTGCATTACGGAATGCATTGGATGAACTTTATGGAACGGTATTATTTACGGATGTTACCAAAAGAGGCAACACGCATATTACATCGTTACATGTGGAATGTGTAAATGATGAATATTTAAGTGAAGCAAGTGTCCTTAATGAGGTCATGGAATTAATCCGAACAACCGTTTTTGAACCGAACTTAGAAGATGGACAATTCAACGCAACGATTTTGGAACGCGAAAAAAAATCAGTGATTGAGCGAATACGTTCTCAGTATGATGACAAGACAAGATATGCTCAACAACGTATGCTTGAAATCTTCAGGCCGAATAGTGCGGCGTCAGCACCTTCTTATGGAAACGAAGAAGATGTTGCTGGTTTAACAATCGGCGATATGATGTCCACATATGAAACAATGATGAATGAAGACCAAATTGACTTATATGTGGTAGGAAATATTGATGAGGAAAAAATGATTCAAAAATTGGGCGAAGTATTGAGTTTTGGAGCACGCAACATTTCAGTCGTTGACACAGCGAAAGCGCAGCCAGTTACATCAGAAACCAATGTGAAACGTGTACGTGAGAAACAAGACATGAAACAAGGAAAACTGCATTTAGGATACAGTACTCCTGTGACGTTAACGCATCCTGATTATGCGAAAATGCAAGTGACAAATGGTGTTTTTGGTGGTTTTGCTCATAGTAAGTTATTCATGAATGTCCGTGAAAAGGAAAGTATGGCCTATTATGCGTCCAGTTCTTATTCTTCTCATTATGGTCTTGTTTATGTAATCGCTGGTATCGATGCGGAATTAGAAGAAAAAGCTGTCCAGTTAATTTCTGAACAACTAAAGGCATTACAAAATGGTGAGATCACGGATTTAGAACTCAATCAAACAAAAGCACTCTTAGCAAATGGCATAAAAAGTGCATTTGATTCAGCAAAAGGACAAATTGAAGTATATGACCAGTTTAAAGAATTGGACGAAAATTTCACTGCAGAGCAATTAATCGCTAATTGGGAAGTCGTTACGAAAGAGGACGTTCAACGTATGGCATCCGAAATCAATTTAGAAATTGTCTATTTGCTATCAGGGAAAGAGGCGGCAAGCAATGAAAAAGATTGAATTTAAAAATTTACAAGAAACCTTATATAACGAGAAACTATCGAACGGGCTAGACGTCTATATATTACCGAAGCGGGGTTTTTCTAAAACATTTGTAACTTTTACAACAAAGTATGGTTCAATCGATCGTACATTCATCCCTCGTGGGAAGGAAGAAGCTGTAACGGTTCCGGATGGAATTGCTCATTTTCTTGAACATAAAATGTTCGAAAAAGAAGATGGAGATGTATTTCAGGAATTTGGTGTACAAGGTGCTTCTGCGAATGCATTTACTGCATTTACGAGAACGGCCTATCTGTTTTCAGCAACGGATATGCTTTATGAAAACACGAAAACACTGCTGAATTTTGTTCAAGAACCTTATTTTACGGAACAGACCGTAAATAAAGAAAAAGGTATTATTGCCCAGGAAATTACGATGTATGATGATTTACCAGATTGGCGTCTCTATTTCGGAGCGATTGAAAACTTGTTCCATGAACATCCTGTAAAAATTGATATTGCTGGGACAGTTGAGTCCATCCAAGAAATCACTGCAGAACATCTATATGAATGCTATGAAACGTTTTACCATCCTTCAAATATGGTGCTATTTGTTGTTGGAGCAGTTAATCCAGAAGAAATGATGGAATTCATCAAGAAGAATCAAGATGAAAAGTCATTTAATGAACCTGCTGAAATTATCCGGCACTTTCCAAGTGAACCAACGGATGCAGCATTTAAAGAACGTTCTTTAACAATGGACGTTTCAAAACCAAAAGTCAGCATCGGCATGAAATGTGTGAAGACAGATGTCGAGGGTGAAGAAATGCTAATGCAGGAACTTGCAGCGGGTCTTGTCCTTGATGTCTTGTTCGGTAGGTCGTCGGAGTTTTATACGAAGGCCTATGCAGACGGCTTGATTGATGAATCCTTTTCATATGATTTTACACTGGAAAATGGTTTTGGTTTTGCAATTATCGTATCTGATACAGATAAGCCAAAAGAATTTGAAAAGGCAGTTCGTGAAACGATACGTGAGAATGTTCTTTCTTGGACAATCACCGATGCAGATTTAGACCGCATGCTTAAAAAGAAAATCGGTCAATTTATGCGTTCATTAAATTCACCGGAATTCATTGCGAATCAATTTATTCGTTATACGTTTAATAACATGAATTTATTTGACGTAGTCCCAGTACTTGAAAAGATGACGCTTGAAGATTTGAAAGAAGCATTTCACACATTTAGTGATGAAAAAGGACATACATTATTTACAGTTGTCCCCGCAGAAAAAACAGAATGACGGATCGCGGTTACTGTGTCGTTCTCGGGTCGTCAGGTGAAATTGGAAACGGAATCTGTCGGTCACTTGCGGAGGATGGATGGCCGCTTTATCTACATTATAATGAAAATGCTAGCTCGGCGTTGCACTTGCAAGAAGAATTACAGGCAGCTTATCCTCAGTTAGATTTTCAGCTCGTTCAGGCCGATTTTAGCACTGAGGATGGGGCTGAAATCCTTGCTCGACAAACGAAACAGGTGCGCGCAGTTGTTGTTGCGAATGGACAATCGATGTCTAAATTATTGACCGATACTACAGCGAACGATATGAATGCTCTTTGGAATGTTCATATGCAAAATCCGGCACTCTATATCGGTCACATTTCGTCGCAACTTCGGAAGCTTACAACATCTTATGTGGTCTATATAGGTTCGATATGGGGTAACACAGGTGCGGCGGGGGAAGTCATGTATTCCGCCGTCAAAGGTGCACAGCATGCGTTTGTAAAAGCGTATGCAAAAGAGGCTGCATATTCAGGAACAAGAGTGAATGGAATTGCCCCTGGATGGATTGATACGCGTATGAATAGCGAAGTACCAGAAGATGAACGCCAATTGGTCATGAATGAAATCCCTTTAATGTCTTTAGGAACCCCATCTGACGTGGGAAACATTGTGAAATTCCTTTTAAGTGGGAACGCGGACTATATAACGGGTGAAATCCTGAAGGTAAATGGTGGCTGGTATATTTAAAATGGGCTTGAATGTCTAATGAAATATGAATCATTTACCTCTATTCCTTTTCTTAATGCCTTATATCCGTTATTATAAATAGTAAGTTATCTTTACTGGAAGGGGTATGTGTCGAATGGGTGAATGGTACTGTGAGTATGAAGTCCAAGTAAACCGTCCCGGTCTTCTCGGAGATATTGCATCGCTATTGGGTATGTTGCGCGTGAATATTGTTACAATTAACGGAGTTGCAAATGGACATCGAGGTATGTTGTTAACCGCCGAAGACGATGACCAAATAGCTCGTTTTGAATTGATTGCATCGACAATGGAAACGATTGAAATTAAGAAAATTCGAACGCCTAAACTGATGGATATATTAGCTGTCAGACATGGACGCTATATCCAACGTGATTCAGACGAAAAGAATACATTTCGATTTCTACGTAGTGAACTCGGTATACTTGTTGATTTTATGGCAGAGTTGTTTAAACAAGATGGCCATAAGCTAATTGGAATTAGAGGAATGCCCCGTGTCGGAAAAACAGAGTCTGTTGTAGCGGCAAGCGTTTGTGCAAATAAAAAGTGGATTTTTCTTTCGTCTACTATGATTAAACAAACGGTTCGGAATACGCTCGCAGGAGATGAGTTTTCGGAGAATAATATTTTTATTCTAGACGGAATTGTTTCACGTAGAGCTGAAGATGAACGCCATTTGCAATTAGTACGTGAAATGATGCGACTTCCATCGATTAAAGTAGTCGAGCATCCTGATATTTTTGTACAGCATTCTGAATACGACATTAAAGATTTTGATTATATAATTGAATTGCGAACAACCCCGGATCAAGAAATTACATACGAGGTTTTGGAGAAGAATCACATGATGTCCGATCGCGGTGGATCTATGGGCGGATTCGATATATTTAACTTTTGATAGGCAGGTGTTTTAGGTGTCCGGACTGGGTGACCGCCTTAAAGAGGCGAGAGTAGCTAAAGGTTACACGTTGGAAGATTTACAGTCAATAACGAAAATACAAAAAAGGTATCTTTCAGGTATTGAGAACGAAGATTATAGCATGATGCCCGGTTCCTTTTATGTACGTGCGTTTATTAAACAATATTCTGAGGCCGTAGAGCTTGATGCCGAAGAAATGCTTTCATTATATAGGGAAAGTACACCGAAGTCTGAACTGGAAGAAAAAGAGAGTCAACTCGTTCAGCCAATGGTAAATAGAAGAACGATGCCGAGAAGAAATAGTCAATTTGCTCAACTAATGCCGAAAATTACTGTGGCACTGTTCATAATTGTTATTATCTTTGTTGTTTACTTCTTAATTAAACATAATGCATCTACGCAGGCCCCGATTAACGATGTCGGAGAACAACAACCAATCACTGTTCAAGACGGTACCCAACCTGATGGGGAAACTCCAGAAGTATCTACGGATGAGAAGGAACCAGTTGATGAGGAACCGGTAACAGAAGAAGTTCCTGAAAAACTTGAACAACAGCTTTCTCATTTAGAAGTGAATGGTCAAACATCGACGTATACATTGGAAGGTGCAGATCGCTTTACCCTTGAAATTCGTACCACAGGGGATTCTTGGATTGGTGTTTTGGACGGAGCTCAAAAAGAACGAATGACTCCAAATGCACGTGGAATGAAGGCTGGAGAAACAGTAGAACTTGATGTTTCTGATACAGATGAAGTACGAGTACGAGTAGGGTATTCACCTGAAGTTGCAATTTACGTCAATGGTGAATTACTAGAATATGTGTCAGAGCTTACTACACAAACAATCGTCATCAAATATATGAAAGAATAATAGTCATCTCACTAGATGACTATTTTCTTTGAAAGGAAAGGTGTTAACATTGAACTTACCGAATAAAATAACCGTATTTCGTGTACTACTAATTCCCGTCTTCATGTTATTCATGCTTGTTGATTTTGGTTGGGGGACAACTACTTTTTTAGGGACAGAATTAGGAATAGGCCATCTTATTGGAGGACTTATTTTCATATTTGCTTCAGCAACAGATTGGCTTGATGGCTATATTGCCCGAAAATACAATTTAGTGACGAATATGGGCAAGTTTCTTGATCCACTTGCGGACAAGTTACTTGTTTCAGCTGCATTAATTATTTTAGTTGAAATAGAATCAGCACCATCGTGGATCGTTATTGTGATTATAAGCCGTGAATTTGCAGTTACAGGACTTCGATTGATTCTTGCAGGAGGTGGCGAAGTCGTAGCGGCAAATCAGTTAGGAAAACTTAAAACGGTTGCACAAATTATTGCGATTTCATCATTGCTCCTAAACAACATTGTTTTTGAGTCTATGGGGATCCCATTTGGTTTAATAATGCTTTATATCGCACTTATCTTTACAGTTTGGTCTGGTGTGGATTACTTTTATAAAAACAGAAAAATACTTGTTGAATCTATGTAAGGGGATGTCTTTGAATGAAAGCAGAAATTATTGCGGTAGGGTCAGAGCTTTTACTTGGACAAATTATGAATACGAATGCAAAATTTATTTCTTCAAGGCTAGCCGAAGTAGGAATTGATGTTTACTACCATACAGTAGTAGGGGACAATCCTTCGCGTTTGGATGAAGTAATTTCGATAGCTAAAAAACGTGCAGATGTACTTATTTTTACAGGTGGACTTGGACCGACGAAAGACGATCTAACAAAAGAAACAATTGCTAAGCAAATTGGAGCTACGCTCGTGAGTGATGGCGTTGCTCTTGACTATATTGAACAGTACTTTAAACGAACAGGTCGTACCATGTCCGAGAACAATAAGAAGCAAGCGCTCGTTTTCGAAGGTTCTACAGTTTTAGCGAACCGAACAGGAATGGCACCGGGAATGGCTGTTGAACAACAGGACGTTCAATACATCTTATTGCCAGGACCACCTCATGAAATGGAACCGATGTTTACCGATGAGGTTGTACCGTATTTACTTGGTGTCATTGGAAAACAAGAAGTAATTACTTCGAGGGTGTTAAAGTTTTATGGAATCGGTGAAGCAGAACTTGAATTCCGAATTCAGGATTTACTGGAGAAACAAACAAATCCTACAATTGCTCCACTTGCAACCGCTGAGGCTGTGACACTTCGAATAACGGCGAAAGCAAACTCAGAGTCGGAGGCAAATGAACTTATCGATCCAGTTGAAAAAGAACTTCGTTCAATTGTGGGCGGCTTCATTTACGGAACTGATGGGGATACACTGTCATCCAAAGCTGCGGAGTTACTTAAGAAGCATCATTTAACGATCGCTGCTGCTGAAAGTCTAACAGCAGGTCTCTTTATGGGAGAACTTGCAGATGAACCAGGGATTAGTGAAGCATTAGTAGGTGGCGTCGTTGTTTATAATAATGAAATGAAAGAAAAACAACTTGGAGTAAAGCCGGAATTACTTGCCGATTATGGGGTTGTAAGTTCGGAGTGCGCAATCGCGCTCGCGACAGGTGTAATGCAAAAAATGGATTCGAGCATCGGAATAGGTATTACAGGGGCAGCAGGACCAGATCCTCATGACGGGAAACCTGTTGGAACAGTGTGGATAGGTGTGGCAATGCCAAACGAGGAACCAGTAGCTTATAAACTCACACTTTCTGGCTTACGAAATACGAATCGAGTTCGCTCGGCGAAGTTTGCACTTTATTATTTGATTAAGCATTTAAATACGTTCGATGCTCAAAATTAAATTATAGTGCTCTATTCTCAATTAAAATCTATAATTGCCTCTTATTCTCACTTGAAAAGGAGAATTCAAAAAAAGAGTCGAATAAACGTTCGTTTTTTAGTTGAATACTTCTCAATAAAGGAGTATAGTAGAGACAGTAAGAAAAGCGCAAGCGCCCGTTTAGTCTGCGAAGGAAATAGGGGAATCCACAGAAGTCGCTCTTTGACTTTTGGGGAATCCGTCTTTTCCACAGTAGGCTGGACGCTGGAGACTAGACAGTAAGAAAAACAGAACGTTATTTTGAGGGAGGAAATGCATTTGAAGGACCGTAAAGCGGCACTTGACATGGCATTAAAGCAAATTGAGAAGCAATTTGGTAAAGGTTCTATTATGAAATTGGGAGAAAAAACAGGTGTAGCTGTGTCGACAGTATCGAGCGGCTCGTTAGCACTTGATATAGCACTAGGAGTAGGCGGCTATCCACGTGGTCGTGTTGTTGAAATCTATGGTCCTGAAAGTTCGGGTAAAACAACAGTTTCACTTCACGCAATCGCAGCTGCACAGGCAGCCGGCGGAACAGCCGCATTTATAGATGCAGAGCATGCGCTTGACCCTGAGTATGCAAAAAGACTTGGCGTAAATATAGACGAGCTTCTTCTTTCACAACCGGATACAGGTGAACAAGCACTTGAAATCTGTGAAGCGCTCGTTCGAAGTGGAGCAGTCGATATTGTAGTTATTGACTCCGTTGCTGCACTTGTACCAAAGGCAGAAATTGAAGGCGAGATGGGTGCATCCCACGTTGGTCTTCAAGCTCGACTTATGTCCCAAGCGCTTCGTAAATTATCGGGCGCGATTAATAAATCACATACGAATGCGGTTTTCATTAACCAAATCCGTGAAAAAGTTGGCGTTATGTTTGGTAACCCAGAAGTGACTCCTGGTGGACGGGCGTTAAAATTCTATGCATCTGTTCGCATTGATGTACGCCGCGGAGAAGCAATTAAAGATGGTAATGACATTGTTGGAAACAAAACGAGAATTCGTGTTGTCAAAAATAAAGTTGCACCACCATTCAAATTAGCTGAGGTTGACATCATGTACGGATTTGGAATTTCTCAAGAAGGAGAAATTCTAGATTTAGGTACAGAAGCAGAAGTTATCCAACGTAGTGGATCATGGTATTCCTATGAAGGCGAACGTCTTGGACAAGGACGTGAAAATTCCAAACAATTCCTTGCTGACAATCCGAAAATTCGAATGGAAATCGATCAGAAAATTCGTGCATCTTACGGCTTAACTGGTGAAGCGGTTGTTGTGGATGGACATGATGTAGATGATGAAGAAGAACTAAAGCTAATTCTTGAAGAAGAAAAATAAAAAGTATACACCCGATTCTACCTTAATTGAGGTAGAATCGGTTTTTTCATTAAAACGAACGTACATGAATTAAAAATACCATGAAATGTGAGGAGCTATAGTGCGAATTCAAATACCCTTATAGAAAGACAGTACTTGTGAAACCTTGACATAGCATTTTTACATAGATACAATTAAGTTGTATATTTGTACATTCATTATGAATTGATATGAATCGAATTAGGCAGTATGTTGAACGTTAATGTACAAGCCGACTGAAAATGAAAAGAATAGCAGGAGGAGGTGACTTGGATGTTTGAAATTATCATCTCCGCTTTGCTCGGCTTCATCGTCGGTGCTCTTGTTATCTATGTTGTTAATAAAAAAGTGAATGATTCAAAAGTGACGGGTGCCAAACACTCGGCTGAAACGATCGTCGAAGAGGCGAAGCGGGAAGCAGAAGCCATGAAAAGAGAGGCACTGCTAGAAGCGAAAGATGAAACTCACACACTGAGAATTGAAGCGGAATCAGAAATCCGGGAGCGACGAGCTGAACTGCAAAAGCAGGAAAATCGTCATTTGCAACGGGAAGAAAATCTGGATCGCAAAGAAAATTCGCTTAACAAAAGAGAAGCGGGTCTTGAGCGTAAAGAAGAAGCGCTTACCGAAAGACAACAGCAAATTGAACAGATGGAACGCAAAGCGGAAGAACTTGTTGCTGTCCAACAGACAGAACTTGAAAGAATATCTTCACTAACGCGAGAAGAGGGAAAACAACTCATCTTAAGCGAAGTGGAAAAAGAACTAGCTACAGACATTGCTGTAATGACGAAGGAATCCGAATTGCAAGCGAAAGAAGAGTCAGACAAAAAAGCGCGTGAAATACTATCCATCGCACTTCAACGTTTCGCTGCAGACCATGTTGCCGAGACTACCGTATCCGTTGTTAATTTACCGAATGACGAGATGAAGGGTCGAATTATCGGTCGGGAAGGTCGTAACATCCGGACACTTGAAACCCTGACAGGTATTGATTTAATTATTGATGACACGCCAGAAGCGGTAATTCTTTCAGGCTTTGATCCAGTACGTCGTGAAACAGCGCGATTGGCACTTGAGAAGCTTGTACAGGATGGACGAATCCACCCAGCTCGAATTGAAGAAATGGTAGACAAGTCAAGAAGAGAAGTGGACGAGCTAATCCGTGAAACGGGTGAGCAAACAACATTTGATATTGGCATTCATAATCTACACCCAGATTTAATTAAAATTATTGGTAGATTGCGTTTCCGTACAAGTTACGGACAAAACGTACTGAAACACTCAACAGAAGTTGCATACCTAACGGGTCTTTTAGCGGCTGAGCTAGGAGAAGACGTTACACTAGCAAGACGAGCAGGTTTACTTCATGACATTGGGAAAGCAATTGACCACGAAGTTGAAGGAAGCCACGTTGAAATTGGTGTTGAATTGGCAACGAAGTACAAAGAACACCCAGTTGTCATAAATAGTATCGCATCTCACCACGGAGACACAGAAGCAACTTCAGTTATCGCTGTTCTTGTGGCAGCAGCAGATGCACTATCTGCGGCTCGACCAGGTGCACGAAGCGAAACACTTGAAAACTACATTCGTAGGTTGCAAAAACTGGAAGAAATTTCAGAGTCTTATGATGGCGTTGAAAAATCGTTTGCCATCCAAGCCGGACGTGAAGTTCGAATTATTGTACGACCAGATCAGATCGACGATATTACAGCGCATCGACTCGCGCGAGACATTCGCAAACGAATCGAAGAAGAGCTTGATTATCCAGGTCACATAAAAGTAACAGTCATTCGAGAAACTCGAGCGGTTGAATACGCAAAATAAAAAAAGGGGCTTCCGTGCACTTCGCTCTGGGAGCCTTTTTTCTATTCTAAGGGAGAATACTAATGAAAATATTATTTATTGGCGATATTGTAGGGTCACCCGGTCGGGATATGGTGTATCGTTATTTACCTCGTTTAAAGAGAAAGTATAATCCTGATGTTGTTATTGCAAACGGAGAAAATGCAGCATCTGGAAGAGGAATTACAAAAGCAATTTTTGATGATTTGCTTCGAGCAGGTGTCGATGTAGTTACAATGGGCAATCATACGTGGGATCAAAAAGAAATATACGACTTCATCGATGAAACGGATTACCTCATTCGTCCAGCTAACTTTTCAGATGAAGCTCCGGGTAAAGGTATGACTACCATTTCAAAAAATGGAGTTACACTCTCTGTCATTAATTTGCACGGGAGAACTTTCTTACCGCCACATGATGATCCATTTAAAAAAGTAGATGAATTAATCGCAGAAGCGAAGGAAGTATCTCCACTTATTTTCGTTGATTTTCACGCCGAAGCAACGAGTGAGAAGATTGCGATGGGTTGGCATCTAGACGGGAGGGCATCAGTGGTCGTAGGAACGCACACTCATGTCCAAACGGCGGATGATCGAATATTGCCGGGTGGAACAGCCTATTTAACAGATGCGGGTATGACGGGGCCATACGATGAGATTCTTGGAATGAAAAAAGAAGACGTCTTGTATCGCTTTAAAACAAATTTGCCAGTTCGATTTGAAGTACCCAAACAAGGACGCACACAATTGAACGGATTGTTTACTGAATTGGAAGATGGAACTGGAAAAGCACTCTCTGTAGAACGTGTTTCCATAAATGATGATCGACCATTTGAAAATTAAGTTGCGTCTAAACGATTCCGACTTCTCATAGGATGGTCTAGGGACATATCTGTTCCACAGACATCCGAAAATAAGGAGGAAAAATGGTGAATCCATTGAAAGTATCATCACGCTCTAATCCAAATTCAGTTGCTGGCGCACTTGTCGCAGTCATTCGGGAGCAAGGGTACGCTGAAATGCAAGCAGTAGGAGCAGGTGCGCTGAACCAAGCGGTAAAAGCAATAGCCATCGCACGTGGATTTGTAGCTCCAAGTGGATCAGATTTGACATGTGCACCCGCATTTACCGATATTGAGATTAACGGTGAAGGAAGGACCGCATTGAAACTGTTAGTTCAAAAGACGACTCGCTAAATTTTGGGGAGTACGAATAAAGATTGAACCACGGGAGATTTTAGATTCCCGTGGTTTTCTGTCGCTAAAAAATTATTCATACTTGCTAGTCTCCAGCGCCTAGCTCGCTATGGAAAAGATAAAATTCCCGAAAGTCAAAGAGCAACTTCTGTGAATTATCCTATTCTCTTCGCGAGCTCCCAGGCGCTTCCGCTTTTCTAGATAAGTGTGACAAATCACCGACAAAAGACGCACTTCTTGTACAGTCGAGCTTGAGTTCAGTATAATAAATGTAGGTATGTTACTATTCCCGAAAGAGTGTAGGAAAGGGGAGCTTTTATATGAATGAAGAACAACGCCTAAATGCAGGCTTAATAAAGCCGGATCTTAAAAAGTCGGCAGCAAAAGAAGAAAAAGATTACAGTCATTATTTTGAGACTGTTTATACGCCGCCATCCTTAAGGAAAGCGCAAAAACGTGGTCAAGAAGAAGTTGCCTATCACGATGACTTTGAAATTGAAGAACGATTTGTTGGTATGGGTAAAGGGCGAAAGTTTTTCATTCGGACGTATGGTTGTCAGATGAACGAACACGATACAGAAGTAATGGCTGGAATTTTTATGGGCCTTGGTTATGAACCGACAGACACAGTTGAAGATGCCAACATCATTTTATTGAACACATGTGCAATTCGCGAAAATGCGGAAAACAAGGTGTTTGGAGAACTTGGACATCTCAAACCTCTAAAACAAAGAAATCCAGATATTCTTATTGGAGTTTGTGGGTGTATGTCCCAGGAAGAATCTGTAGTAAATAAGATTTTGAAAACGTATGACCAAGTGGATATGATTTTTGGTACGCACAACATTCACAGGCTCCCGAACATATTGCATGAAGCGTATATGTCGAAAGAAATGGTTATCGAAGTGTGGTCAAAAGAGGGCGATATTATTGAAAACCTTCCGAAAGTCCGCCACGGAAATATTAAAGCTTGGGTAAATATTATGTACGGCTGTGACAAGTTTTGTACATACTGCATAGTTCCGTACACGCGTGGTAAGGAACGGAGCAGAAGACCTGCGGATATCATTCAAGAAATTCGTCAGCTCGCTGCACAAGGATATAGAGAAATTACGTTGCTTGGACAGAACGTAAATGCCTACGGAAAAGATTTTGAGGATCTCGAGTACGGTTTAGGTGAATTAATGAGCGATTTACGCAAGATTGATATTGCGCGTGTGCGTTTCACAACGAGTCATCCGCGTGATTTCGATGATTATCTTATCGAAGTGCTTGCTAAAGGTGGCAATCTTGTTGAGCACATTCACCTTCCAGTTCAGTCGGGTTCAACATCAATGCTGAAAATTATGGGACGCATTTACACACGAGAAGAGTTCTTAACACTCGTAGGTAAGATAAAAGAGGCGATTCCGGGTGTTGCGTTAACAACAGATATTATTGTCGGATTCCCAAATGAAACGGATGAACAATTTGAAGAAACGCTTTCTTTATATAAAGAAGTTGGATTTGAAACAGCCTTTACGTACATCTATTCACCGCGTGATGGTACACCAGCCGCGAAGATGAAAGACAACATTCCGATGGAAGTGAAGAAAGAACGCCTTCAAATATTAAACAAGCTTGTGAATGAGTATTCTGCCGCAGCGATGCAAAAGTATGATGGTCAAATCGTTGAGGTCCTTGTCGAAGGTGCAAGTAAGAGAAATACCGAAGTGCTTGCAGGTTATACGCGTACAAGTAAGCTAGTAAACTTCAAGGCACCAGAATCTGTTATTGGGCGTCTTGTGAACGTAAGAATTACCGCGGCTAAAACGTGGTCGCTTGACGGCGAATTTATCGGAGTCGTAGAAAATAAAGAGGTGACTGTATAATGGAAAAGAAGTATACAAAAGATGAAATCATCGCAACTGCAAATGAAATTGCACATATGATAGCAAATACAGAGCAAGTTGAGTTTTTCAAACGTGCAGAAGAACAAATTAACAATAATAAAAAAGTGCGTGAAAATATTGCAAGCTTGAAATCCTTACAAAAGCAAGCTGTTAATTTCCAACAATATGGTAAGGAAAAGGCCCTTTCGATTATTGAAGGTAAAATTGATGCAATTCAAGCTCAAATCGACGAGGTTCCAATTGTTCAAGAGTTTAAACAATCTCAAATGGAAGTGAACGACCTTCTTCAAATGGTGTCAACGACAATCGCTAACAAAGTGACAGACGAAATCATTAAATCGACTGATGGAGATGTCTTACGTGGCGAAACAGGTTCTTATGTAAAAAACACCACATATGAAAAACTATAAGAAATAGAACGAATCGGCGGAAAATTATTCTCGCCGATTTTTTCACTCTCTGGGCTCCTTTTGCATAAGATGAATTGAACCGTATGAAGGAGGAGTTAAGCTGAAAAATTTGCGTCAGATTGTTACGAAGGCAGTTATCGCCAAAGGAAAAAAGCGAACTGAGTCAAAAGAAACGTTAAGACCGCCAAACGGTCCAACTAGTATTCTCGGATGCTGGGTAATCAACCATACCCATCAAGCGAAGAAAAGTGGAAAACATATCGAAGTTACAGGGAAGTTCGATATTAACGTTTGGTATTCGCACCACGAACACTCAAAAACTTCCGTTTTCACAGAAACCGTGTCGTACAGGGAGAAAATTCGCTTGCACTACAGAGATGAACCAACATCGGGACATGAAGAAGTTATCGTCAGTGTGATTCAACATCCGAATTGTACAGAGGCTATTATTTCAGAGTGTGGCGAAAAGTTTGTCATTAGTGTTGAAAGAGAATTACTTGCGGAAGTCGTTGGAGAAACAAAAGTTGCTATTTCGATTCATCCTCATAATTTTGAAGAGGAATGGCCATATCGTGATGAATCTTCATCCAATCAACAGAGTGCACGGCACAATCATGAGCCGAGTAATGAACAAAAAAAAGCTCAAGAAGAAAGTAGCCAAAGTTCGAGGAAAGCAAAAGATTCTAGACCGTTTTAAGCCGGGAAATTTAACCGGCTTTTTTTAATTTATAGGAACGTGCAAATACATTCCAAAAAAAGTAACTAGGAGATTTCACACTTTTGGCAGTGTAATTTGGTATAATAAAGAAAATATAAACTGTAGTGAGGTTTAGAAATGACAACGTATACACCAATGATGCAACAATACATAAACGTAAAATCGAAACATGAAGATGCCTTCTTATTTTTTAGGCTAGGGGATTTCTATGAGCTTTTTTTCACAGACGCGATTGAAGCCTCTCAGATTCTTGAAATTACTTTGACGGCTCGTGACTCTGCAAGTAATAATCCAATTCCGATGTGCGGGGTTCCTTATCATGCGGCAGCTGGTTATATTGAAACACTCGTACAAAAAGGTCATAAAGTAGCTATTTGTGAACAAATTGAAGATCCACGAACTGCTGTTGGTATCGTAAAAAGAGATGTTGTTCGTATTGTTACACCGGGTACTCTTACGGAAGGAAAAAGTATCGATACAAACACCAATCACTTTATCGGCGCAGCCCATCGGATTACAGATGTAAATTATGCGCTTGCGTATTTAGATTTATCGACAGGAGAAGGGAAGGTGCAGTACGTTGAAGGGGACGAGCGTACGCTAATTTCTGAGATTGAATCGCTGGGGATAAAGGAAGTTGTTGTTGGTGAAAGCCTCCATATAGCACTAAGTGAAAGCTTAGCGAAGCGGAGCATTGTCCTTTCGATTGAGTACGGTAAGGAAGAATTAGAGCCGACGGAAAACGTTCCAAATGATGTAATGGAAGCTTGCACTAAACTTGTTTCTTATGTGAAAAGAACTCAGAAAACGGCTCTTGATCATATTCGTCCATTTGAATTTATTGAAAAGCAGGAGAAGTTATCAATCGATGCAAATTCGATGAGAAATCTAGAATTGGTTCAATCGATCCGAGACAGTACGAAAGAAGGCTCGCTTTACTGGATGCTCGACGAAACCGTAACTGCGATGGGGGCAAGGAAGTTGAAGATGTGGATCCATCAGCCCCTTGCAGAAATTAAAGCCATTGAAAAACGGCATGATATGGTATCTGAACTAATTGAAGAATTTTTCCTGAAAGATGAATTGAAAAACGCTTTGAAAGAAGTGTATGACTTGGAACGTTTGGCAGGTCGGATTTCGATGGGAAGTGCGGGTGGAAGAGACTTGGCGCAACTACGAAATTCGCTGCGGTGCGTACCAAATATCAAAACAGCGCTTGCCAATTCAAGACGCCCTTTGCTAGAGGCATTTGCCAAGCGAATCGATGTGTGTGAAGAACCAAGGCTGTTATTAGAAAACGCAATCGCTGAGAATCCGCCAATAAGTGTTAAGGAAGGCGGCGTCATTAAAGACGACTACGATGCGAAATTAGATGCGTACCGCGACGCGTCGAAAAACGGCAAGGATTGGCTCCTGCAATTGGAACAAGACGAGCGTACTCGAACCGGCATTCGAACACTCAAAATTGGATACAACCGTGTTTTCGGTTACTATATTGAAATCACGAAATCGAATATCCATTTAGCGGATTTGGAGCGCTATGAACGAAAACAAACCTTAGCGAATGCAGAGCGCTATATAACGCCTGAATTGAAAGAAAAAGAAGAGCTTATTTTAAATGCTGAATCACAAGGACTTGAACTCGAGTACACATTATTCAGTACGATCCGCGATTCTATGAAAACGCATATCCGACAAATTCAACACCTCGCATCGGTTCTGAGTGAGCTCGATGTATTGTTATCATTTGCAACGGTTTCAGAAAACCAAAATTACGTTAAACCTACATTCCACCAAGGGATTGCCCTTGAGATTAAAAATGGTAGACACCCTGTAGTTGAAAAGATGATGGATCATTCGTTGTATGTACCAAACAGTTGTAAATTAACAGACGAAGCGAATATGTTGTTAATTACTGGACCGAATATGTCCGGAAAAAGCACGTATATGCGCCAAGTCGCACTGATTGTTGTCATGGCGCAAATTGGCTGCTATGTACCTTGTGAAAGTGCTGTGCTTCCTGTTACGGATCAGATTTTCACACGAATTGGGGCAGCGGATGATTTAGCTTCCGGCCAGAGTACATTCATGATGGAAATGATGGAATCCCAACATGCGATCGCCAATGCAACTGAAAAGAGTTTGCTTCTGTTTGATGAAATTGGGCGAGGTACATCAACGTATGACGGAATGTCACTTGCACAAGCAATGATGGAGTACATTCATGATGAAATCGGTGCAAACACGTTGTTTTCAACACATTATCATGAATTAACGAATTTAGATGAAGAGTTAAGTCGTTTGGAAAATGTCCACGTAGCAGCGATGGAGCAGGACGGAAAAGTTGTCTTCTTACATAAAGTAATGAAAGGTGCTGCCGATAAGAGTTACGGTATTTATGTAGCAGACCTTGCAGGGCTTCCGACAACATTACTGGAACGGGCGAAAGAATTGCTCGACCAATTTGAAAGTGAGAAAGTGAACTCTGTTTCGTTGAACGAGCCTGAACAACTTGCATTTTTCGATCTTGAAAAATCCGAACACGATGCAATTTCTGAAGAAGAAAAAGATGTCCTACAAATGCTGAAAGAGTTAGATGTATTGAACATGACGCCTTTATCCGCATTACAAAACGTCTTTAATTTGAAAGAAAAGCTAGGGCAAGGGAAAGGTTGAAGGTTTTGAATATCATTAAAGTAATGGATGACTTATTATCCAATAAAATAGCGGCAGGAGAAGTCGTAGAACGCCCTTCTTCGATTGTTAAAGAACTCGTGGAAAATTCAATTGATGCAGATAGTACGAGAATCGAGATTACGATAGAAGAAGCGGGTCTTACGAAAATCCGAGTGACGGATAATGGGAAAGGGATGGGTGCCGAAGATGCCGTTCGAGCGTTTGAGCGACATGCCACGAGTAAAATCATGAATGAGCATGATTTGTTTCGAATCCGAACGCTCGGGTTTCGCGGTGAAGCACTTGCAAGTATCGCTTCTGTTTCGAAAATTCACCTCTGGACATCAGACGGAGAAACGTCTGGTACAGAAGTTCAGATTGATGGCGGGAAGCTCATTAAACATTCGAGTGCAGCCCTTCGAAAAGGAACGGACATTACGGTTTCTCAACTGTTTTACAATACACCTGCCCGCTTAAAATATATGAAAACGATTCAAACGGAGCTTGGCCATACGATTGGGTTAGTGAATCGACTTGCACTGAGTCATCCGAAGATCGCATTTAAATTGTCGCACGGAAGCCAAATCCATTTGCAAACTGCAGGAAATGGCGATCAACTTCGCGTGTTTTCAGATATTTACGGCATTACAATGGCGAAGAAAATGGTTTCGTTTAAAGGGGAAAGTGCGGATTACGAGGTTAGTGGCTATGTATCCCTACCAGAAATGACGCGGGCATCGAGAAATTACATGACGATTATGGTAAACGGCAGATGGGTGAAAAGTTATGCCATCGAAAAAACAATCATCGACGCATTGCATACATATTTGCCAATCGGCCGCTTTCCAATTGCAGTACTTAACATTATAGGCGACCCGATTCTTACGGACGTCAACGTTCATCCGTCAAAACAACAAATTCGGATGAGTAAAGAAGGAAATTTGCTTATACTCATTAAAGAAGCGGTAAGTTCAGCTATTCAAAAAAGCATCATTGTTCCAACAGCGATAAAAAAGGAAAAAGCAATCCGTCCGCATTCGGAACAAGTAAGCATATGGGAACGCCCAACTGTAACCCCTCAGCAACCTTCTCAGGCGATTGTTGATGAAGTGAATAGAGTTCCAGCGGAAAAGTATGTAGAACGCGCTGAGGTGGTTCATGAAGCACCAGCTGAAGCGCCATTCGTAGAAGTAGACGAGCCAAGCGAACCAGAAAAACGTTTTCCAACACTATTCCCAGTGGGACAAATCCATGGGACGTATATTGTTGCACAAAACGAGGACGGTTTTTTCATGATTGACCAGCACGCAGCTCAAGAAAGAATAAAATACGAATTTTTCAGAGATAAACTGAAAATAGCCGACAACGAAGAACGTCAATTATTGCTCATTCCACTTATGTTCCACTATTCTGCGGATGAAAAAGCAAAAATTGAAGAAAGCAGGAATCTTTTTCATGAAGTAGGCATTTATTTGGAAGAGTTTGGGCCTACATCGTATACTGTAAAAGAATTCCCATCTTGGTTTCCCCAAGGACAAGAGTCAGAGATTATTGAAGAAATCATAGAACAAGTCCTTCATACTCGAAAAATTGACATTGGGAAACTTCGTGAAGATGCAGCGATTATGATGAGTTGTAAAAAGTCGATTAAAGCGAACCATTACTTAACATCCAATGATATGGAACGCTTGCTCAACGACTTATCCGAAGCGGAGAATCCATTTACTTGCCCACATGGCAGACCGGTTTTAGTACATTTTACTACGTATGAAATAGAGAAAATGTTTAAACGCATAATGTGAAGGGAGTTTATTTTATGGGGAAATTTATACTTTCAATCGATCAGGGGACAACGAGTAGCCGGGCTATTCTTTTTAATAAAGCAGGTGAAATTGTTCATTCTGCCCAACGAGAATTTCAACAGATTTTTCCAAAACCTGGTTGGGTCGAGCATAACGCAAGTGAAATCTGGGGATCTGTACTTTCCGTGATCGCTTCGGTCCTCACGGAAAGTGGTCATCAGCCGACAGATATCGTTGGTATTGGAATAACGAACCAACGTGAAACAACCGTTGTATGGAATAAAAAAACAGGTCAACCGATTTATAACGCGATTGTTTGGCAATCTCGACAAACGCAGGAAATTGTAGACGAGTTGAGAGATGCGGGTCATGAGCAAATGATTCGTGAAAAAACAGGGCTCATTCTTGATCCATACTTTTCAGCAACAAAAGTTAAGTGGATTTTGGATCATGTCGAGGGGGCAAGAGAGCTTGCCGAGAGCGGTGAGTTACTATTTGGGACAATTGATTCGTTTCTGATTTGGAAACTGTCAGAGGGAGCTGTTCACGTTACAGATTACTCAAATGCTTCCCGGACGATGCTTTATAATATTGAAAAACTAGAATGGGATAAAGACTTGTGTGAGATTCTGAATATTCCGGAATCCATGTTACCAGAAGTGCGTCCTTCGTCGGAAATTTATACAAAAACAGATCCATCTGTATTTTTCGGGGCAGAAATTCCGATAGGTGGAGCCGCAGGGGATCAGCAAAGTGCACTTTTTGGCCAGGCATGTTTCCATAAAGGAATGGCGAAAAATACGTATGGAACAGGTTGTTTTGTTCTCTTAAATACGGGCGAGAAAATGGTGCGATCTGACAATGGCTTGCTTACGACAATTGCTTGGGGACTAGACGGTAAAGTAACCTATGCACTTGAAGGTAGTGTGTTCGTAGCAGGCTCAGCAATTCAGTGGCTCCGGGATGGCTTACGGATGATCAATAAGGCTTCGGATACTGAGGACTATACGAGTCGCATTGCTTCAACAGATGGCGTTTATGTCGTGCCTGCATTTGTTGGACTTGGAACACCTTATTGGGATTCGGATGCAAGGGGTGCTGTTTTCGGATTAACACGGGGAACAGAGAAGGAGCATTTCATCCGTGCAGTCGTCGAATCACTTGCCTATCAATCTAAAGATGTTTTACTAACGATGGAAAAAGATGCGGGAATGGAAATTGGCGTCTTACGAGTTGACGGAGGCGCAGTTTCGAATCATTTCTTAATGCAATTTCAAAGCGATGTACTTCAAGCGAATGTCGAGTTACCAAAATACCGTGAAACGACGGCACTCGGAGCAGCTTATTTAGCTGGACTTGCCACAGGGTTTTGGAAGTCGACGGAAGAGGTAGAGTCCTTGTGGGAAAAAGAGAAATCGTATTCTCCACAAATGGAGCAAGAGGAAAGCGAACGCCTTTACGCTGGGTGGAAAAAAGCGGTTGAAGCGGCACGTATTTTCAAACTATAAGCTCTGTTAAATAATAATATTGATAAAGCATATTACACAATCGTACTGTTGATTTCCGTTTCAGACGGACGCGTTCCGGAGGGCAGGCGGTGGACCAACCCGTTCGCTCCGCTCCCGTTGGTTGTTTCACCTGACCCGCTGTCCTCCCGGAGTCGCCGTCTTCCACTTCAATCAACTGGGAGTATACAAATACTTTACCAACTATTAACAGAGTTATTTAAGATAGCCAAATTATTAGAGAGAAGGATGAGACATATGATTTCAGCTGTATTAAGACCGAAAGTTAAAGAATTAGTAACGGACTATAAATTTGATTTACTAGTAATTGGTGGGGGAATTACAGGTGCAGGAATCGCTCTAGATGCTGCAACACGTGGACTCTCGGTTGCGCTTATCGAAATGCAGGACTTTGCAGCCGGTACGTCAAGTCGTTCAACGAAGCTAATTCATGGAGGACTGCGTTATTTAAAACAACTTGAAGTTAAAATTGTGGCCGAGACTGGACGAGAGCGTGACGTTGTTTACTCAAACGCACTTCATGTTACAGAACCCGAGAGGATGTTGTTACCTTTTCACAAAGGAGGCACATTCGGGAAATTCACAACATCTGCTGGTCTATTAGTGTATGACTTTCTTGCGGGCGTAAAAAAAGACGAACGTAGAGGGATGCTTTCTGCTGAGGAAACACTTGAAAAGGAACCTTTATTGAAAAGAGAAGGACTTCTAGGCGGCGGACATTACGTTGAGTACCGTACAGATGACGCTCGTTTAACAATTGAAACGATGAAAAAAGCGGCCGATAAAGGTGCGCTTTGTCTTAATTATATTAAAGCCGAAGAATTCGTTTATGAAGACGGAAAAGTAATTGGTGTACGCGCAAAAGATATGCTTAACGGTGAAGAATTGACAATTCACGCAAGCGCGGTCGTCAACGCAACAGGCCCTTGGGTAGATGAAGTACGCGGTAAAGATGAAGTTTCAAATAATAAACGACTGCGTTTAACAAAAGGTGTTCATATTGTTATTGACAGATCGGTTTTCCCACTTCAACAAGCGGTCTACTTTGACTCGCCAGATAAACGAATGATTTTTGCGATTCCTCGAGGTGAAAAAGCCTACATAGGAACAACGGATACAATTTTCGATGCGGATAGCTTGAATCCTACTGCGACAGAAGAAGACCTAGAGTATTTATTAGGTACAGTTCATCACATGTTTCCAGAAGTAAAGTTAACTCGTGCGGATATTGAATCTACATGGGCAGGTGTTCGACCACTCATTTATGAAGATGGCAAAGATCCATCAGAAATCTCCCGAAAAGATGAAATCTGGGAAGCGAGCACGGGGTTAATAACGATTGCAGGCGGTAAATTAACTGGGTACCGCAAAATGGCAGAAACGGTGTTGGATCGTGTAGTTAAAAGGCTAGGTCAGAAATCATACGGTCCTTGTGTTACGGAACATTTGAAATTGTCCGGCGGCGAGTTTAGAGACATGGAGCATTTTGAGTCGTTTGTAGAGAGTAAAGGATCAGATGCGCAATTATTCCGATTTAGTGTAGAAGAAGGAAAGCGTCTAGCTTCGTTTTATGGAACGAATGTGGATAAAATATTTACGATTGCACACTCTTTACACAGGCAGGAGAACAATGAGTTGCCACTGTCATTAATGGCAGAAGTAGTTTACTCGATTCATAATGAGCTTACGATGACCCCATCCGATTTCTTTATTCGAAGAACCGGAGCACTTTATTTTGATATTGCCCTTGTAGAAAAGTATAAAGAGGTAGTGACAAAGTTTATGGGAGAACTTCTTTCTTATACAGACGAGCAGGAAAGAACCTACTTGGAAGAAATCGAAAACCATATTGCAGAAGCAAAGGTAAAGGAGAAGACACCTCAGTGAGAGAATTGACACTTAACATGTCGGATGGCTTCTTACTTCATGGGTTCATTGTACGACCGGAGGGAAATCCTGTAGGTCATGTCCATATATTGCATGGAATGGCGGAGCATAGTGGAAGATACGTTCAATTTACACAAAATCTTGTGAAAAATGGCTATATCGTTTCTGGCCATGACCATCGTGGGCACGGTAAAACGTCGGAACTCAATGGGACGAAAGGGTATTTTGCTGAGAAAAATGGCTTTAACCGTGTTGTTGAAGATGCCTTCAAAGTGATGGCTCAACTAAAAGAGGAGAATCCTTCTCCGAAGTTTATTCTTTTTGGTCATAGTATGGGTTCGTTCATTGGTCGTCGATTGATTCAAAAACATGGTGAAATTATTGACCTAGCCGTTTTTTCTGGAACAGGCGGTGATCCGGGCATTTCTCGACAAGGTGGGAAAGCAGCGGCGTATCTAATGGGTAAATCAAAAGGATTTGATCAGCCAAACGAGTTTTTAGATTCGCTCGTATTTGGTAGTTTTAATAAAAAAATCAAAAACCCAGCAACGAAGTTTGATTGGCTATCCAATGATCCTCTTGCAGTTGCATCGTATATGCACGATGAAAATTGTGGCTTTATAGCGACGACGCAGTTTTTTGCGGATTTGTTTGAAGGACTTGGAATCATTCATAAGAAAAGTGAGATTGCAAAAATCCCAACAACGTTACCTATCCTTTTGTTTTCCGGAGCGATGGATCCTGTCGGTGAGTACGGAAAAGCGATTTGGAAAGTAGCAAAAGGGTACACCGATGCGGGAATTGAAGACGTAACGGTGCTGCTCTATGAAAATGGAAGACATGAATTATTGAATGATACGAAAAGTGAAGAAGTTACGGAGGCAATACTCGATTGGATAAAAAAGAGATAGAACACTACCCTGAAGTCATAGCCATCGTTGGTCCTACGGCATCTGGGAAAACCGCTATTAGTGTTGAATTGGCGAAAAAAATCAGTGGAGAAATCATTAATGGCGATGCCATGCAAGTATATAAGGGGCTTGATATTGGAACGGCAAAAATAAAGCCTGAAGAGATGGATAGCATTCCGCATCATCTATTTGATACGAAATCACCCACAGAATCTTTTTCCGTCGCTGAATATCAATCTGAAGTACGGAAGTGGATAAAGGACATTCAAGACCGCGGGAAGACCCCGATTATTGTTGGGGGAACCGGATTGTATGTGCAGTCGGTCCTTTATGACTTTCGGTTTACAGAAGAACTTTCGGATCCGAAAGTTCGTGAGAGGCTTGAGCATGAGTTGGAGGAGAAGGGTTCTACGTACTTGTATGAACGACTTCAACAAGCAGATCCAGTTGGTGCTGAAAAAATTCATCCAAACAATCATCGCCGTCTTGTTCGTGCACTTGAAATAATTGAAATTACAGGTGAAACGAAATCGAATCATGAACAAAATGTTGGAAACAATGCTCTGTATAAACACTTAATCATTGGGCTAGAAGTAGAGCGTGAACTTTTGTACGAACGTATAGGGGTTCGTGTGGACCAAATGATGGACCAAGGCTTGTTGGAAGAAGTAGAAGGTCTATGGAATAGTGGGATTCGCCAAGTGCAATCTGTGCAAGCAATAGGCTACAAAGAACTCTACCAACATATTGAAGGAACTCTGACGCTAGAAGAGTCTGTTGAATTAATTAAGAAAAACACTCGGAACTATGCGAAAAGACAAATGACCTATTTTCGAAATAAGTTAGATATTTCTTGGTTGGACCCAACTGTAGGTACCGAAGCATTGTTAATAAGTATTTTGAAAATTATGAAGGATTTTCCTCGTTGAAAGCGAATGGTATAAAGGGAGCAGTATAAATATAGTTGGCCAACAGGAGGAATTTGCAAATGAAACAAGGGAACATGCAAGATGTATTTTTAAATGGGTTACGAAAAAATAGTACGTTCGTAACAGTCTTCTTATTAAATGGGTTTCAATTAAAAGGACTTATTAAATCGTATGATAATTATACGGTACTTCTTGAAACAGATGGAAGGCAAAACCTCATTTATAAACATGCGATTTCAACATTTGTTCCGTCTAAAAATGTAGAAATTAATACTGGGGAATAAAAAAGAGCGGGGATTTTCAAAGAGGCCACTGAAAACATACTAAGATTAGTAGTGTAGACCAAGGCATTGGTTTGCACTACTATTTTTTTGTATAGTAGAGGTGAAGAATAGACCGAATTGGACTTTGGATCTCGAATCCGTACTGAAAACTGGTCTACTTCACCA